>JAJYUU010000138.1 GCA_021792405.1 Actinomycetes bacterium | reverse complement strand
CTTAGCCGCCAGGCCCGGGACCGAGGTACTGCCTACATGCTCGATCGCCGCCACCGGCACCCCGGCGGCCGCCATCGCGGCAGCGTACTCCGTCCGGAGCGCCTCGAACCGGGCCGGCCAGTTCGGGTCGTACTCGGCCACCTCGATCACATCTGCCAGGCTACCCGGCCGGAGGCCAGCCTGGGCAGGCCTCGTGTCCGCAGGCACCAGCGCTGGCGTCGGGGTTCATCAGCAATGACCCGGACGCGTCGCACCCGCCTCAGGTCCCTGCCGTGACACCGAGGAACAATTACGGCGCCAGTCGGCCGACCGCCGTACCACAGGCGGCGGCGCAAATAACGGCGGGTACCCGCGCGCACTTACGTCACGTCGGCAGTTACGCTATCTGATCAGGTTGTCTGCGCTCCTCGCTGAGCTGTGCCGAATCGTCCACAGATACTTCAGCCGCCGGATGTTCAACTGTCGAGGGCTGCAACAACCCGCCTCCGCCCTGACCTTAGACATCTAACAGGCGGGTCACGAGTGGGCTTGGTCGTCCCGCTTCTCGATCGCTGCCTCCAGCCGTTCAAGCTTCGAGTCCAGCTGGCCCTCGTAGCCTGGCCGGATGTCCGCCTTCAGCACCAGCGAGACCCGCGACCCGAACGGGAGCACGGCCTGCGTGGCTCGCTTCACCACGTCGAAGCACTCCTCCCAGGTACCTTCAAGTTCGGTGAACATCGCCGACGTCCGGTGCGGCAGGCCGGAGTCTCGGACGATCGTCACCGCCGCGGCAACCGCATCGGAAACGGAGCCGTCGGCGCGTCCGGTACCGGACGGAGCGACCGAGAACGCGACGATCATGACGGGCAGACCTCCTGCAAGCGTCCTGGGCTGCGGCAATGCTGTTGAGCGGTAACAGTGTGTTAGGCACACGATACTGGGGTCCCCGTGTCCGAAGGAGGCCGGTTGAGGATCAACCTCGGCGACGTCACGCTCTGGTTCGACGTATCCGGGCCATCGGTGGTGCCTCAGGGCAGCACGGCAGCCGAGCGCCCGACCCTGGTCGCTGTCCACGGCGGCCCCGGCCTAGACCACGTGAACCTCAAGGCGGAGCTGGAACCGCTTACCGCCAGCGTTCAGGTTCTCTACTACGACCAGCGCGGGCACGGCCGCAGCGACCGCGGCGCTCCCGAGGACTGGAACCTGCGGACCTGGGCCAGTGACCTGCGGCGGTTGTGCGACGCTCTCGGCCTGCTCAAGCCGGTGGTGCTCGGCAGCAGCTTCGGCGGCCACGTGGCCCTCGCCTACGCCGGGCTCTACCCCGGTCACCCGGGCGGCATCATCCTGGCCAACAGCACCGGGGGGCGGTCAGATCACCAGCGCAGCATCGAGGTGTTCCGCCGGCTGGGCGGTGACGAGGCAGCCGCAGCCGCCGAACGAGAATTCGCCAATCCGAGCGACGACTCCCTCGCCGAGTTCCGCCGCGTTTGCCTCCCGCTCTACAGCGGCAAGCCGGACACCCCCGAAGAGCTCCGGCAGCGGCGCAGCCGGTCGATCGAGACAAGGGATGTCAACCGGCACTACTTCCGCGATGCGTCGCGCCTCGACCCGTGGAGCTTGCTCGGCATGATCGAGTGCCCGGTGCTGATACTCGCTGGCGAAGACGACCCCGTCTGCCCGCTCCCGGTCGCCGAGAGCCTCGCCAGCCAGCTCCCTGCTGGCTCTACCCGCCTCCTGCGCTTGCCCGGCGCGCGTCACACCACCTTCCGTGACCGGCCCGACATCGCCTTCCCGGCAGTCGAGAAGTTCGCCAGGCGCATCGCCAACGGCGTCTGGCCGGCATGCTGAGCGATCGTCCGCCCGTTCTCGCGCTGCAGCGGCGCCAGCATCTCATTCTCCGGCTAGCTGATGGGGTTCTCCGGGTGGTGGGAGTCCCACTCCTGCAGCGCGGCCACAGCAAGCCAGTCCAGACCCCGGCCCACCTCTGCCTCGATGCCGTGGGCGAGCGCAGCCACGGCGGCCGCGGCGGCGTAACCGTCGGCCTCGTCGGCATCGCCGCTAGCGCCCTCGAACGCGTGCACCAGCATCTCCTTGGCCGCCGTGGCCTTGGCTGGCGCCCGTGAATAGGAGTTTGCCAGGTGCGAGATAGCCCGCCGCACCACTCGCTCCGCGATCCCGTCGCTCATGGCAACTCGTCGTTCCGCCACCTTGCGTGCCTCCATCCCGTCCGACCGGGGAATCTTACCCGCACGCGAGGTCAGGGAGATCATCGAGCAGCGCGGCAAGGCCCGCGCCGTCGGGCAAGTCCGCCGGGCGGACGGTGATGTCGTCCCGAACGTAGTAGAAGGCCGCCCGCACCTGCGCCAGCGGCACGCCTGCCAGCGCCGCCCAGGCCAGCCGGTAGGCCGCCAGTTGCACCGCCACCGCCCGTTTCTCCTGCGCCGTGCCGGGCTGGCGCCCGGTCTTCCAGTCGACGACGTCGTAGCCGCCACCCGGCGCGTCGGCGAATACCGCGTCGATCCGGCCGCGGACGAGCCGGTCGCCGATCTTCGTCTCGAACGGCACCTCGACCTCGACTGGCCAGCGGCTGGCCCACTCACCGGCTTCGAACCGCGCCTGGAGCTCAGCCAGTTCCGGCTCCGCTGCCCGTGCCGCCGGGTCATCGGCCGCACCCGGCAGCTCGTCAGCATCGATGAGCTGGGCCTGCCCGAATCGCCGCTCAAGCCACTGGTGGAAGGTGGTGCCCCTGGCGGCCTGCGGCGCCGGCCTGCGTGGCATCGGGCGGCGAACCTGCTGGGCTAGTTCACCGGGATCCTTCGCCATCGTCACCAGCGAGGAAACGGGCAATTGCCGGGGCAGCCTGACGAGCACGGCCTGGCCAGGCTGGCGCCGGTCACGCTCGGCTAGCAGCAAGTCAGTATCGCGCGCCCAGGCGGCAGTCAGCTGCTCATAGCCGTCGGTCTCGCCGGGCTCTGGCGCCGGCACTGCTCCTCCCCGGAGCTTGCGGGTGGCGGCGTCCACCAGGTCGCCCGCCGCGCGAATGGCCGCATGCCGCGCGTCCGCGGCCGCCTCCGCCGGCCATATCGCCGTTGGCGGGTCGGCAAGCGCCGGATTCACCGCGTCCGGCTCTGGCTCAGGCTGCCAGTGGCCGACTTCGCCGGCCCCGTCCTCGCACGCAGCCCTCATCTCCAGCAGGAACGGCGAAGGCCCGAGCCGGGAAACGCCATCGGACCACCAGTAGCCCGAGCAGACCAGCAGGTAGGCGGCCCTGGTCGCAGCCACGTATCCCAGCCGCCGTTCCTCGGCGAGATCGCGCGCAGTGCAGGCCTCGTTGAAGGCCATCAGCTCGGGTGTCGTCAGCCCGGCCAGGGTCGGCAAGTCGGCGGCGTCACCGCGCAGCGGGAACGGCAGCAGCCTGGCGTTCTCGGTCCACCGCGTGCTCACCCGCGGCTTCGCCGGGAAGACGTGCCGCTGCCCGCCGCCAGCGAGTCCTGGCACGAACACCGCGGCCCATTGCAGGCCCTTGGCCGCGTGCACAGTAGCCAGCTTCACCGTGTCGGTGTCACCGACCCGGCCGGCCTCCAGCCCGAACTCCTCGGACTCGGCCGCGGCAAGGTAGGCAAGGAACGCGCCGAGGGTCGGTTCCTGAGTGTCGCCGGCGAAGGCGGCCGCTGCGTCGGCAAACGCGTCGAGGTCCGCCCTGGCCGCCGCCGGGTCGGTGCCCGGCCGCGAGGCGACCTCGATATCGAGACTTAGCGTCCGCTCCACCTCGGTCACGAGTTCAGCGAGCGGCCTGGCCACATGCCCGCGCAGCACCCGCAATTCGGCGGCGAGCATTGACAGGCGCGCGTAGCCGGCGGCCGAGTACGCAGCGGGGCTGCCCAGGTCGTCGAGCGCCTCGATGAGACTGCCCTGATCCCTGGTCAGGTCATCGACGGCACCCGCAAGCAAGCTCTCGCTCCGGCCGGCCCCGGCCGTGCCGGCGGGCAGGCGGGACTCGCCTGCCCCCTGCCGGGACTCGCCTGCCGCCGGCCGAGGCTGGGCCTCGCTCGCCAGCGCCCGCGCGCGGCGGCCCAGTGCGACCAGGTCAGCGGCGCCGATCCGCCAGCGCGGCGAGGTCAGCAGCCGGGCGAGCGCGCCGGCCGCTGCCGGGTCGTGCAGAACCTGGAGAGTCGCGACGATGTCGGCGACCTCGGGGACCGTCAGCAGGCCGCCGAGACCGACGACCTCGACCGGGACGCCGCGTGCCTCCAGCGCTGCCCGCACTGCGGGGAACTGCGCGCGCTTCCGGCACAGCACCGCGATATCACTCGGCTTGACCTGCGCGGTGCCGCCATCGGGCCACGGCTTGCCATCCGGCGCCAGCCCTGGCGCTAGGTCGAGCACCCGTGCCACGTTCTCGGCTACGAAGGCCGCCTCGTCGTACGCCGACTCGAGCAGCGCGCATCGCACCAGCCCGCGCCCGGCACGGCCGGGCGGTGCCACGAGCAGCGGCACGTCGGGAGCGGCCGCTCTGAGTTCTCGCTGGATCGCGCCGGCCGCCAGCAGCACATTTCCGGTGTTGCGGAAGCTCGTCGACAGCACCCGCACCGGCGCCGGCCGTCCGTCGGTGGCGGGAAAGTCGGTGGCGAACCGGCGCAGGTTGCCGGCGCTTGCCCCGCGCCAGCCGTAGATCGACTGGCAGGGGTCGCCGACGGCGGTCACCGGGTGGCCGCCGCCGAACAGCGATGACAGCAGCACTAGCTGCGCGTGCGAGGTGTCCTGGTATTCATCGAGCAGGACCACCTGGTAGCGGGATCGCTCGGCCTGACCGACTTGCGGATGGCGGCTTGCGATCCGGGCCGCCAGCGCCATCTGGTCACCGTAGTCGACCACTTCCCTCGCCGCCTTGGCCGCGGTGTAAGCAGCGACCAGCGGCAGCAACTGCTCCCTGGTCCGCTGCGTGCTGAGCGTCTCGGCGACGGCCTTAGGCACCCGGCCGCTCAGGCTCGCCGCGCGGTCCCGCAGCCAGCCGCCAGCCTCGCGCACGTCGCCGGCACCTCGCAGGTGCTCCGACAGTTCGCCGGCCAGCGTCAGCACGGCCGCCGTCACGGTGGCGGGAGTCCAGTCGAGCGCGTCGGCGGGGCCGTCATAAGCTGCCACGACCGCTGCCGCGAGCTGCCACGAAACAGCGGGCGTGATCAGCCGTAGCGTCGGCTCGAGGCCCTCACGCAGCGCGTGATCGCTGACGAGCCTGCCCGCGTAAGCGTGATAGGTGCAGATGACGGGCTCCCCAGCGAGCATTTCGGCGTCCGGCGCCGGGAAGCCGTCCGCGACCGGGCCGGCAGCTGTGCCCGCCGGGCTGGTCGCTAGGCCCGGCGGAAGCGAGCCGGCCATCGGCAGGCCCGCCCGGCGCAGGCCCGCCAGCCGGAGCCGGACCCGCTCGCCGAGCTCTGCTGCCGCCTTCCTGGTGAACGTCAGCCCTAGCACCCGTTCTGGCCGGACCAGCTCGTTGGCGACCAGCCAGACCAGCCGCGCGGCCATCGTTTCGCTCTTGCCGGATCCTGCGCCGGCGATGACCGCCAGCGGCGCCAGCGGCGCCCCGATGACCGCAGCCTGCTCGGCGGTAGGTTCCGGCGCGCCGACCAGCCGGGCCAGCTGCCCGGGGCTGTACCTGATCTGCTCGCCGGTCACGGGATCACCTGCCTCCCGCGCTCGTCGACCGGGCAGCTGGACGCGACCGGGCAGACGCGGCAGCCCGGGTTGGCCGTCGCCTGGAACACCGGCCCGGCCATCCCGGCGGCGACAGTCTCGACAAGCTGGCGCGCCCAATCCGGATCCTGATCGGCGCGCAGGCCGCGCTGCGCCTGCACCCGGACGCTGGCCTTGAGCCCGGCCTTGCCTACCTGCACCAGCTCGGCTCCGCCTGGCTCGGTAAGGCCGAACTGCTCGAATGCGCCGAGCAGTACCGCGAGCTGATAGACGCCAAGCTGCGGGTTGCGGTCCAAGTCCGCGTCGGATGGCCTGCCCGTTCCCGTCTTGAGGTCGACCACGACCGCGGCGCCGTCGCTGTCGCGCTCCAGCCGGTCGACCTGGCCGGTGATGGTGATCTCGCCCATGCTGACGCGCAGTTGCTGCTCGACAGCCACCAGCTCACGCGGATTGCGCCGGTGCCAGTCGAGGAACTTCGCCACCATCGCCTCGGCCTGTGCCCGCTGCTTGGCGCTGTACCAGGAGCTGCCGAAGTCGAGATGCTGCCACAGCTCGTCGACGCGCTTGGCGACATCGCCGTCGTCGGCGCCGCCTGCTGCCAGGGCGGCCGCGGCGTGAATGACGATGCCCAGGTGCTGCGCCACGCCCGGCGAGCGCACTCCGACAGCCGCCTCCAGCAGCCAGCGCAAGCCGCATTTGGTGAATGTCTCGACCCTGGACGGCGAGATCTGCAGGCTGCCGGGGATGGGATCACCTGCTGCGGTGAGCTTGGTGAGGGCGTACCAGTGCCGCGGGCTTGCGCCGCGCACCCCGGCTGCGGCCAGCCGGGCAAGCTGGTGTGCCGCTGCCGAGCGCACCACGGCCGGCAACGCGGCGTCGGCCACCGCGCGGCGCAGGTCGGCCGTCAGGGCCGGCAGCGACAGCCAGCGTCGCCCGGTGCCGTCGACGCGCTCGATGTCCATCGCGTCGCCGGCGAGCTCGGAGAGGAACCTGGATGGCTGCTCCTCGCTGTCGTCGCCACCGACCGCGGTGACGATGAGCTCGCGTCGCGCCCGGGTCACTGCCACGTAGAACAGCCTGCGCTCCTCGGCCAGCTGCCGCGCGGCCGATGCGGCAGCCGCTGCCGCGGTCCGTGCACCCGGCGGGCCGACTGCCGATTCCCGGCCCGCCACGATGTCGACGAGCTCGTCCATGCCCAGCAATGAGCCGCGCTGGCGAACGTCCGGCCAGCTGCCCTCCTGCACGCCGGCCACTACGACCAGGTCCCACTCCAGGCCCTTCGCCCGGTGCGCGGTCAGCAGCGACACCGCATCAGCGCGCGGCGCGCGCGCGGCCAGCGTGTCGCCTGCTATCTCCTGCCCCGACAAGCTCTCGAGGAACAGCCGCGTCGATGCGTGCGGCAGCCGCGCGGAGAACCTTGCGGCGGCGTCGAAGAGCGCGACAGCGGCATCCAGATCGGCGTCGGCGACCATGCCGCGTACCCCGCCCGCCGCGCTGGCAGCCGCCCACAGCCCGGCTAGCCCGGATGACTCCCAGACGGCCCACAGCACCTCGTGCGGAGTGCCGTGCTGATCCGCCTCCCTGGCGACCTGGAGCAGCGCAGCCACCTTCGCGGCGGCGGTAACCTCGGTGCCCCCTGTACGGTCCGCCTCCGGCCAGCCTGCCTGCACGAGCTCGCGCGGATCGCGCAGCGCCTCGGCGAGCGGCTCGGCAGCCGGCGGTTGACCGGCCGCCCTGGCGGCAGCCGCCAGTGCTCGGCGCAGCCGTCGCAGGCCAAGTGCGTCGGTGCCGCCGAGCGGACCGGTGAGCAGTTCAGCTGCAGCCTGCTCATCCATCGTGTCCGGTCGAAGCGCGCATCCGATCAGCCGCAGCAGCGGCCTGGTTCCTGGCTCGAAGCTGAGCGGCAGCTCGTCGCCCGCGACGTGCACCGGCACGCCTGCCGCGCTCAGCGCGCGCTGCAGGACCGGAGCCTGGCGCATCGCCGACCTGACCAGGACTGCCATCTGCGACCACGGCGTGCCGTCAATGAGATGAGCCCGGCGAAGTGTGTCGGCGATCAGCGCGGCCTCCTGGCTCGCGCTGGCGGCCGTCACGATCTGGACGCGGCCTGGCCCGGCGCCATCGGCAGCGACTAGCCGCCGATGCGCACGGCTGCCAGCCTGATCCGGCCGTTGCTGGGCCGGCGGGAACACCTGAGCCATCGGCAGCCGGGCGGCGATGCGGCGCGACGCGGCGAGCAGCACGGGACCGCTCCGACGGCAGGTCTGCAGCGCGATGACCTCGGCTGGCTTGCCGTCCGGCGAGCGGAACCGGTCACCGAACCGGCCGACGGCATCGGCGTCGGCGCCGCGGAAAGCATAGATCGACTGGTCCGGATCACCGACGGCGATCAGCTCCCGGCCGTCGCCGGCCAGTTGAGCCAGCAGCTCCTCCTGCGCTGGGTCGGTGTCCTGGTACTCATCTACCAGGACGGCGTCGTAGGCGTCCCGCTCGCGGGACCGGACCACGCCGCGCCGCAGCATCGCGCCCGCGATCCTGACGATCTCGGCGTAGTCGTAGGCGGGAACCGGCGCGAGGTCGAACCTGGCCGCATAGGACTCGAGGAAGCGGCCGGCCGCCGCCCAGTCATCGCGGCCGTGCGCCCGTCCCAGCGCGGCCAGTCCGCTCCCGTCCAGGCCGCGCTCGGCTGCCCGGAGCAGGAAGTCCCGCAGCTCGGCTGCGAATCCCTGCGTGCCGAGCGCCGCCCGCAGCCGCTCCGGCCAGCCGGCGCCACCGTCGCTCGCTTCGCCCCGCAGCAGCCTGCGAACCTCGAGCAGCTGCTCGGGGCCGGACAGCAAGACCGGTGACGGCTCGCCGGCCAGCGCGAACTCACGCCGGACCAGAGCGTAGGCATAGCTGTGGAAGGTCATCGCCAGCGGCTGCCGGACCGTGCGGTCCAGCCGGAGGGTGATCCGCTCGCGCAATTCCGCTGCGGCCTTACGGCTGAAGGTCAGTACCAGCACGCGGCTCGGGTCGGCGCCCCGGCGCTCGACCCGGTCGACGACGGCTTCCACGATGGTCGTCGTCTTGCCGGTGCCCGGGCCGGCGAGGACTAGCAAGGGACCGCCGGAATGCTCGACAACACGCCGCTGCGCCTCATCAAGGCGCGGCGGGGCCGCGGCCGGCCCCGGCGTGCGAACCAGGCGGTAGGCGGGCAACGAGGTAGTGTCCATCTCGTCCTGCATTCCAGCAGACAGTACCGACAGTCGCTGGCAATGACGCGGCAAGCTGGGTACATCGAGCCGCTCGCTGATGAGCTCGGAAAGCTGACGGCCGCGCCGTTCACGGGTGTGAGATAGCGTGCGCCGGCTGCGGGTCGTGCATCTCGGTCCGGGCACGCTGCGGAAGGAACAGGCCGAGCGCTGCGAGGAAGGCCAGGAGCTTGGATAGCACGTTCAGCGCGATCGGGAGCGGCGCGGACGGGTAGGCGAATCCGGCCAGTGCCCAGGCTGCGAACACAGCGAGCATGGCGGCGAAGGAGAAGACCGCGCTCCTGGACAGCTTCACCATCGGCGACAGGACCAGGAGCGAGAGGGTTGTGATCTCGATGAGGAACAGGGGCAGGAAGAACAGGGCCCGGTAGACCGCCGGGTGAGGAAGGATCGCGGGATAGGTCCTTGCCATCACGATGAGGTCGAACGGCAACTCGAAGATCATCGGTGCGGCCATGGCGCCGACGACCGCGCTGGCCAGCCTCATGCCGAAGGCATGCGGACTGGTGCTGAAAATGGCGATGAAGGTGGCGGCTGCCGCAATCAGGGTTACCGGCAAAATGGGGTCCTGGGCCGCGAAGCGGGCTGCCGGGTACTCGTGCAGCTCCTGCTGAGCGTAGGCGTCCAGGCAGACCAGGAAGGCTGCTATCGCCAGTACCCAGGTCACGAGCATGAAGCTGATCACCGCCCGGCCGGGCCGGGCTGCCTGAGCGGGAACGCGCAGCCGGGCGCCGGCGTACGTGAGGCTTCCCGCGACCGCCAGCAGGACGATGGCCAGCTCGATCCTGGCGGCGCCGCCGTAGCTGACCCACGTGCCGTATTGAGTCATAGTCGCGTACCTGCCTTCCCGAAGCGGGAGAGGTCTTTTACTTTGCAGTTCAAAGCTAATTGACTTTGAACTGCAAAGTCAATGTTCGTTCAGGCTGCTGGCCCGCTCCGGCTTGACCCCGCTCCGCGAGAGCGCATTTACTTTGAACTGCAAAGCCGGGACGCAGGCATCAACTGGCGGGAAAAGCGGAGGCCGGCATGGAAAACAGCGCGGACGAGGAAACCGCGATGGACCTGCAGCGCGCGTCGGCAATCGTGCAGGAGACACGGCAGCAGGCCAGGCGTGCGCTCGTCATCAGGCGCCCGGTGCTGCTCGCGGTGTGGGGAGCAGCCTGGTTCGCCTGCGACGGCGTGATCTGGCTGTCGGTCCGGGGGCAGCGCCCTTACACCGGTCCGACGCCCGCGGCGTTGACGACGCTGACCATAGTCATCGCGGTAGCCGCGGTCTTCACGATCATTCACGTCGGCCGGGCGGGCAGCGGCGTCGGCGGCTTGTCGGTGCTGCAGCGGCGCATCCTCCTGGTGTCATACCTCGGGGGCTACGTTGCCCTGTTCACGCTTGAAGCCGCGATCGACCACGCTGGCGCCAGCCGGGCCGTCCTCGGTGTCTACGGTGCCGCCGCGCCCGTTGTCCTGGTCGCGCTGACCTTCGCTGCCAGCGCCGCCGTCTTCCTGGACTGGTCCCTGCTCGGCCTTGGTATCTGGCTGCTGGCGGTGGCGGCGGGCAGCGGATTCGCTGGCCCGGTCACGGTATGGGCGGTGTGCGCGCTGGCAGGAGGCGGCTCACTGCTGGCGGTGGCGGCCCTCGGGCTGATGCGGACGCGCTCGTGAGCGTGGATGAGCCTGACCCGGTGATCCACGCTCCCGCGCGGCTGCGGATCATGGTGACACTCGCGACCCTGCCTGACGGTGACGATCTCTCGTTTACCAGGCTGCAGGATCTACTCAGCCTGACGCCCGGCAACCTGATCACGCACCTGCGCAAGCTGGAAGACGCCGGCTACCTGACGACAGTCAAATCCGGGAAGGGAGTAACAGCCCGGACCTCGGTGTCGCTCACCCACGAAGGCCGGTCCGCGCTGGACCGCTACACCACCGTGCTGCGCCAGCTCCTCAACGCGGCTACCTCGCCAGCGGACGACTCAGAGCCCTAACTAACTCCCGAGCACCCGGCCACGGGCGGGAAAGACGAGGCGCTGTCAGGCACCCCGGCAGCTCACAGATTCCGCCGCGGCTCCGCAAATCAAAAGGCCTCACAATCCAGTCATGCACCCGAGGGCTAGCCGCGCCAGCGGGCTCGCCGCATGTCCACTCGGGGCGGGCCGCCCGCGCCGCCCGGCCGCAACGGCGTGTTCTCCGCCTCGTACCGGGCCAGCGCGGCCTGCTCGTGCCCGGCGAGCAGCGACCCGTCGGCGTGCACCACGCGCCACCAGGCGACGCCACCGCCCCACAGCGCCATGACCCGGCCCACCTGCCTGGGGCCGCCTTCGCCGAGGTACTCGGCCACGTCCCCGTACGACATGACATTGCCAGGCCCGATCAGGTCCACCACGTCCAGCACCCGGGCCGCGTACTCGTCGGGCCCGGCCCCGGTCACGTTGCCCTCCGGCGCGCAGTCACGAAGGCCCGGCCGAGTGGTGGCCACGGCCGCGCGGCGTCGCGTGGCGAGCAACAGGCGCCCCCTCGTCACCCGTCCTAGCACCGCCCGGCACGTCAGTGGTGGCCTCCCGCAGCGCGAGCAGCCTGCTCGTCCCAACCGCGACTGCTGCCAGGCAGGCAGCGCCGAGCAGGCAGTAAAGAACGAGCACTGCCGGGTCACGAGGCGGCACCGGCGAGGCCTGGATGGCGGCAATCCCGCCACCGAAATGACTTGTCAGCGCCATCCCTGCGGGCGGCCCGGCGGCCGTGGCCAGCTTGCCCGCTGCGGCCAACGCGTCGCCGGCGTTGACCTCGCCGAACCCGATCTGCTCGTCGTAGCCGCCGGGCGGTCGGGTGCTCGGCGTTGTGCTGCTGGTAATGGCCTCGATGACCTGCGAGTCGGTCAGGTGCGGGTACTTCGCCTTGATCAGCGCCACCACGCCCGCGGTCAGCGCGCAGGCCGGGCTGGTGCCGCTGACGAGCCAGTAAGAGCCGTCGCGGCCCTGCGCAGGGACTTTGTAACCCGGTGCCGCGACCTGGACTGACAGGTTCTGGCTGGAAAAGCTGGCGACCTGGCCGGCACTATTGACCGCCGCGACCGCGAGCACGCCCGGATAGTTCGCCGGGAACGAGTACGGTGCGCTCCCGGTGCCGTCGGTCCCCGCGTCGCCGCCGGCATTCCCGGCTGACGCGACCACGACGACGTTGTGCTGGTAGGCATCCTGCAGCGCGGCGCGCACCGGACGGCTCTGCTGACTGTAGCCGAGCGACATGCTGATGACCTGGGCGTGATGGGTGACTGCGTAGATGATGGCCCTGGCCAGCTCACGCTGCCCGGTGATAGCGGGCTCTCGCTGGTAAGCGGCGTTATTCGGGTCCCGCGCGTCAGTGATCACCCGGATCGACAGCACCTTGGCTTGCGGCGCCACGCCGATGATGCCGCTGCTGTCCTCAGGCCCGTGACCGTGGCCGGCTATCAGCGATGCCATCCAGGTCCCGTGAACGCCCCAGTTCGGGTTGCTCGGCGGCGTGTGCACGCCGCTGAAGTCGGGCCCGGTGATCACGTTGCCTTCCAGGTCGGACACCGACGGGTCCACCCCGCTGTCGAGGACCGCGACGACCACCCCGTTGCCCTTCGTGACCGTCCAAGCCTTCTGCATGTCCAGCTCGCTGAGCACCCACGCCTGGGTGTTGCGGACGGCGTCCGCCCGAGCCTGGCCAGCCGGTGCGAGCGTGGCTACGGTGCAGCCGGCTATCGCCGCCACGGCTAGGGCCAGGGCGCGCCTCAGCATCCGGGTGTCCCCGGGCACGCGGGCACGGCAGGCCGGCTGCCGAGCACGGACGCCGCGCTGTCCATCAGGCCCTCAGCCAGGCTGGTCATCTCGCTGTCCTGGTAGCTGTCGGCGGCTATGTGAACGAAGCGGCGGCCATCGGCAAACCCGGCCGTCGCCATGATCACGTATGACTGGGCAGCGGCGGCCCAGGACAGCTGGCGCTGGGCCGCGCCGAATCCGGCAGCTGGCGTCCGGGCGATGGTCAGCGTGCGGACCAGGGACGGCTGGCGGGCGGCGCCGTCAGCCGACAACTGGCTGACCGCCGCGCGCGCCACCGCGGAACTCGGCAGCACTGCCACGGCCAGGGTCGCTACCAGGCTCCCCGAGGCGTCCACGTACGTCGCCCGGAGCGTGTCCGAGCAGCCGTACCGTCGCAGGACCTGGAGTGCGGTCCCGGAAATAGCCTGGGCGCAGCTTGTCGCCGGGCTAATGCCGAGCAGCCGGGCACGCAGCATCAGGCCGCGGCTCGCGTTGAGCTGGCCAGCCGACAGGCGGTACGGCACCGTGGCGGGGAAGATCTTCCCGGCCGGCTCGGCGCGCCAGCGGCGCTGTACTTCCCAGGCCGCGATGGCCCGCTCTTGCGGGACGGTGAACTGCCGCGGCAGCAGCTGATGAGCTATGCCCACGGCCGACACGCCCAGTCCGATCACTCCGGCCATCAGCAGCGCACCGAAAGCCGTCAGCCTCCCGCGGCGCCGCCACGGGAGGGCGGGCGGCATCGTGGTGGCCGGGCCGCCGGGCAGCAGTTCAGTTGCGCTGTCGCCGTCGCCGGAGGGTCCAGGGATGGGGCCGGGGTCGTGGGGCCAGCGCTGATCCGGCTCCGGCTGCGTCGTCACAACCGGATTTTACCGTTCCGGCCAGCCCGCAGCAGCGTCCTCAGTATGTCGGCAGGCTCGGGTCAACCTGGCTGATCCAGGCCAGCACGCCGCCGCCGACATGCACAGCGTCGGAGAAACCAGCGTCCTTGACGACCGCGAGAGCCTCCGCGCTGCGGACGCCGCTCTTGCAATGCAGCACGATCCGCTTGTCCTGGGGTAGCTTCTCCAGCGCGGCTCCGGTCAGGAACTGGTCCTTAGGGATCAGCGTCGCGCCGGGGATCGAGACGATCTCGTACTCGTTCGGCTCGCGCACGTCCACGAGGAAGATGTTGTCTCCCCGGTCAAGCATGCCCTTGAGCTCGGTCGCGGTGATCGTAGCCCCGCTCGCTGCCATCGCGGCATCCTCCGATACCGCCCCGCAGAACGCGTCGTAGTCGATCAGGCTGGTAATCGTCGGATTCTTGCCGCAGATCGCGCATTCCGGGTCCTTGCGCACGCGCACCGTGCGGTAGCTCATCTCCAGGGCGTCGTAGATCATCAGCCGCCCGGTCAGGCTCTCCCCGACCCCGGTGAGCAGCTTGATCGCCTCGGTGACCTGGATCGAGCCGATCGACGCGCAGAGCACCCCGAGCACGCCGCCCTCGGCGCAGGACGGCACCATCCCCGGCGGCGGCGGGTCCGGGTACAGGCACCGGTAGCAGGGGCCGTACTCGGCCCAGAACACGCTTGCCTGGCCGTCAAACCGGAAGATCGACCCCCACACGTACGGCTTGCCCAGCAGAACGCACGCATCGTTGACCATGTACCTGGTGGCGAAGTTGTCGGTACCATCGACAATCAGGTCGTAATCGGAGAAAATCTCCAGCACGTTGTCGTTGCTGAGCGCCTCGGCGTGCACCTGCACGCGTACGTACGGATTGATCTCAGCGATGCTGTCCCTGGCGGATTCTGCCTTCAGCCGGCCGACGTCCGATTGCCCATGGATGACCTGCCGCTGGAGGTTCGACTCGTCCACCACGTCGAAGTCGATGACTCCGAGGGTCCCCACGCCCGCCGCGGCCAGGTAGAGCAGCGCCGGCGAGCCAAGGCCGCCCGCCCCGACTACCAGGACCCTGGCATTCTTGAGCCGCTTCTGCCCGGTCATGCCGATCTCCGGGATGATCAGATGCCGCGAGTAGCGCTTCACCTCGTCGAAGGTCAGGTCGGCGGCTGGCTCGACCAGCGGGGGCAGTGACGACACGGTTGATCTCCTGATCGTTGCTTCGTGGCTATCGAACTTGAACCAGTCCCCGGGCCGCCGCATTCCGGCGCCGGGAATGTCACCGGCGGCGAGTACAACTCGGAGGCATGCAGCAGAACCCGCCTCCGCAGCCGCCAGGGCCCGCTCCCGGCCTCCCGGCCGGGCCCGCTGTCGTACCCATCCTTCCTACCCGAGTCCGTCAGCCCCGGCGACAGGCCCCGCTGCCTGACGCGGTCGCCGTCCGCCGCCTGAGCGTGCCCGATCCCGCCCCTCCGTTCGACGACGAGATCCGGTCTCCCGCCGCGATCATTACCGCGGGGAACGGGGATACTCCCGGCCCGGCCACCGGACCGGACGCGGCGTGCAACGGCTCGGCCCGCGATGATGCCGCGGGCGAACGGCCGGGCGGGACGCCGCGGCCCGATCCGGCGGCCGGCTGGCCGAGCCAGTTCGCCCAGATCCTGGCCGAGACGCTGGCAGGGTCCCGGCCCGCCCGGCAGGTTACGCCCTGGACCACTGAGCAGGCGCGCCGGCGCATCCGTCAGCTTGGCCCCATGCTGGCCACCGGACAGCGACCCAAAGTGCGCCGGGTGATCACCTCAGCGCCCGCGCCAGGCGTACTCGAGATGACCGCAATAGTCGGGTTCGGGCCAAGAGTCCGGGCGGTCGCCCTGCGGCTTGAGCGCGACCCGGTCAGGCCGTCCCGGCACGGCAGCGACCGGTGGTGCTGCACCGCGATCGAGTCGGCGTGACGCAGTCCCCGGTCATGGGTGCCGTCAGCGGTTGCGCGGGTCTCCGTGACACTGCTTGAACTTCTTGCCCGAGCCGCAGGGACACGGCGCATTCCGGCCAACGTTGGCGTAGGCCGCGCCGCCTGCAGAGCCGGTCGAATGCGTCGCGGTGCCCGTCGCATCCTCGCTCGGCGCGGAGTAGCTGAGGCTCGCCGCGCGCTGCGGCCTGGCCAGGCCCTTGGCGAGGCCGGCCGGCAGGTTCGCTTCGCTGGCCGCGGCGGCCGCCTGCGCCGCCGGGCGGGCTGCCTGGCGTGCGGCGGGATTGGCG
>JAJYUU010000137.1 GCA_021792405.1 Actinomycetes bacterium | reverse complement strand
TCATCAGAGCCTTCCGACGCTCAGCCCCAGCCGGACGGCAGCGTCAGCATGCCCCGCACCAGAACACCGCCAGCCCGCCCAGATCACCCCGACTTGACAACTTAAGCCCTGGGGTGTCTTGCGGGCGAAACCGCGGATCAGCGCGACGGCGACCGCGATGCCCGCTGCCGCGCTGGCGAAGTTCTGCACGGCGAGCGAGCCCATCTGCGACAGATAGGACATCGTCGTCTCGCCGGAGTAGGCCTGCCAGTTCGTGTTGGTGACGAACGACACCGACGTGTTCCAGGCCAGCGCCGGTGACACCGCCGGCAGGTGCTGCGGGTTGAACGGCAAGACGCCCTGCAGCCGGAAGATCAGGTAGGTTACTCCCAGGGCTGCGGCGGAGAAGATAATCAGCGACGTGGCGTACTGCCGCCACGACTGCCCGGACTCCGGGCTGACGCCGAGGACGCGGTAGATCGGCCGCTCGGCGAAGCGCAGCCAGCGAACGCGTCCGGAGAAGACGGCAGCCATATAGGAGCCGAGGAATCGCCAGGCGATGGCGAGCACCACGACCATCGCGATGATCGTCCAGGCGAAGGACATCAGAACCACTCCGCCTTGAACAGAGCCACGCCGAGGTAGATGAAGACGACAACGGACAGCGCGAGCAGCAGCCCCTGGACGATGGTCATATCCGCCCCAGCGCCCAGATCATGCCGAGCATCGCCGCGACGAAGGCGGCGATCGCGACCACCACGAGAAGATCACCCATGGCCAGATCGTCGCTCGGGCCGCGGTGACCGCGCGGTGAACGAGCGGTCCAGGGCGGTGGAAAATCGGTTAATACGGCCAGTAGGGTCAGTGGCGAGCAGACCGTGGCGGTGCTACTGCGGTGCTACTGCGGGGGTGCCTGGGCGAGGATGATGGCTCGGGTGACGGTCTGGCCGGATGGGGTGACCCAGCTGATGGTGATCCTCCTCCCGCTGGGCAGGTGCGACAGGATGCCGGTCAGCGAGGCGGGCGAGGACACTCGCTGGCCTGCTGCGACGGTGATCACGTCGCCGGCCGTCAGGCCGGCCGCAGCCGCGGGAGTCTGGCAGAGCGCGCCCAGGACGAGCGCACCGGATGCGGCGGGCGCGATGCGCTGCGGGACGCCCGATTGTGCCGCATTAGAGATGCAGCCGGCCGGCGCCGGATAGTACCCGCCGTAGGGCAGCTGCCCGTCGGACTGCTCCGTCTGCTGTAGCTGCGCACGGGGGCTGGTCTGGTGACTCTGCCCGCCGTTCGGCGCAGCCGGCACGAGCACGCCGGCAAAGCCCGTCGAGCCCACGTGAACCCCCGCGCCGGGCTTGCGCGCGATGATCTGCCGCGCGATCGTCATGGCCTTGTCGATCGGGATGGCGAACCCGGTTTCCGGCTGGCCGTTGATGAAGTTGCTGCTGGCGGCGGTGTCCATGCCGATCACCTTGCCGTCGGTGGTGGCTAGCGGCCCGCCCGAGTCGCCGCGGATGATCTGCGCGTTGATCTGGAGCATGCCGGTGAGGTGCTCGGCTGTCTGGCCATCGGTGGCAGTGATGGCCTGGTCCAGTCCGGTGATCGCGCCGGTGGCGATCCTGATCGCACCGGTTCCGCCGGCGTTGCCCATGGCTATGACGCCGTCGCCAACTCGGGCAGCCGCGGAGTTGCCGAGCGGCACCGGGGTGAGCCCGACGGCGCCTTCCAGCTGAATGACGGCGACATCCGAGCTCTTGTCGTAGCCGAGCCACCGAGCCGGGTAGGTCCTGCCCGTCGAGACAACCGTCGCGGTAAGGCCGTTGGTCCCGGCGATGACGTGGTTGTTGGTCAGGACCAGGCCAGAGGCGCTGATGATCATCCCGGTCCCGGCCGCCCCGGTGGCACTGGAATTGTCATCCAGCTTGCTGTCGATCACCACGACGCCGGGCTCGACCGCGGCCAATACCTTGTGCACGGTCGCGCTGCTGATGCCGGTACCGGTACCGGCGCTTGCGCCAGGCTGCGGGCCGGCGCCGCCGGAATTGCCGGAACCGAGGCCCGCGCTCGCGCTTGCCGGACTCCCGCCGTTGGCCGTGATGAACGCCACAGCCAGGCCCCCGCCAGCGGCCGCCAGCGCGGCGACCGCTAGGTAGCTGAGGAACCCGGCCAGGAGCCGGCGCCCGCGTCGCGGCCGGGGCTGGCCATAGCCGGGTGTCGCCGGGTAGCTGCCGGGCTGCGCCGGGTAGCCGCCGGGCGGCGAGCCCAGCCAATCGCCGGCCTGGCCGTAGGATCCCGGAACGGTGCCTGGTTCCTGCGGCTGGCTGTCGCCGCCGTGCTCGTCCATCGCCGTCATCTCCTGCTACCTACAACGCTGGCTTTTTGCTCCCGCATGATGACGCCCTTGTGCAGCCCTTCGTGCTGCGGCCACATTGCCTATTAATCAACGGTGGCCTGGAAATTCCCTGAACGAGCCCTGTAGATAGGCTCCCGGCCACGGCACTGCCGCGTCAAGCCGGGCAGCAGTCTTACTCGGGCGCGATCTGGAGATCCGGCTGATGCCCGCCGCGGGGCAGCCATACGTCCCTGCGTTGCGTGACCTTCGCCACTGACGCTCCTGGTAGTGCCTGACCAGGATCTGTGTATCGGGCGCGTGGCCGCAGTCGCTGGCGACCGGCGCTTCGCGGTTCATCGTCGAGGGGGCGGCCGGTGACCGGCACCGTTATGGCGGGGGGAGTCACGCAGACCCTTAGCGTAACCGCCGATAGTCGGCCAGCGGTCGAAGCCGAATCGCTGGCCAAGTCCTACGGTGACGTTCAGGCGGTGCGGCACGTCTCGTTCACCATCGCGCCCGGCGAGGTATTTGCCTTCCTCGGGCCTAACGGCGCCGGGAAGACAACGACGGTCCGGATGCTGTGCACGCTGGCCAAGCCGAGCGGCGGGCGCGCCACCGTCGCCGGTTTCGACGTTGCCCGCCAGCCTAAGGCGGTACGGCGGCGGATCGGCCTGGTGTTCCAGGAGCAGACGCTCGACGACCGGCTGAGCGCGGAACAGAACCTCCGTTTCCACGCTGTGCTCTATCACGTCCCTGCTGATCAGGTCGAGGACCGGATCAGCAGGGTGCTTCGCCTGGTCGCGCTCGACGACCGGCGTCACGACCTGGTGTCCACGTTCTCGGGTGGCATGGCCCGGCGGCTGGAGATCGCCCGCGGCATGCTGCATACCCCGAGGGTCTTGTTCCTGGACGAGCCGACAGTCGGCCTGGACCCGCAGACACGGGCGCTGGTCTGGGAGGATGTGCTGCGGATGCGCACGGAAGAACAGGTGACGATCTTCCTGACCACGCATTAGATGGAGGAAGCCGAGTACGCGGACCGGATTGCCATCATCGACCATGGCTCCATCGTCGCCACCGGCACGCCAGACGAGCTGAAGCGCGAGGTCGGCGCCGACACCGTCGAGCTGGTGACCGCTGACAACGGCCTGGCCGCGCAGCGACTCGCCGTGGCCGGCTTCCAGGTCCGGCCAGGTACGGATCGGCTGATCGTGTTCGCCGAGGATGGCGAGGCTCTCGTTCCCGACCTTATCCGGACCACGGCCCTGCGGGTGCGCAGCGTGCACGTCCACCGACCGACGCTGGACGATGTCTTTCTGCATTACACCGGGCGGCAGATCCGCGAAGCACACGCCCAGCATGTCGCGCCGATGCGCGTCCGCGCTCGGATGGCCCGGCGTTAGGAGGCAGCCATGGCGACCGCGCTTGACCTGCCGGGCGGGTCACTCGTCGATGAGCGAGAGAACTTCGGCGAGGAGCTGCGCACTATCGGCATGGTGTGGGAGCGGGAGCTGATCCGGTTCTTCCGCACCAGGTCTCGCATCCTGTCCAGCTTCATCCAGCCGATCCTGTTCTTGTTCGTGCTCGGCTACGGCATGAGCACTCTGGTGGGTTCCACCGCGGGGTTCGATTTCAAAAAGTTCCTGTTCCCTGGCATCGTGGCGATGACCGTCATCACGACGTCGATCTCCTCGGCAATCTCCATCGTCTGGGACCGCGAGTTCGGCTTCCTCCGGGAGATGCTGGTGGCCCCTGTCAGCCGGATCGCGCTGGTGGGCGGGAAGACGCTCGGCGGTGCCAGCATCGCGACCGTACAGGGCACGATCATGCTTGCGCTAGCCCCGCTCATCGGGGTGCGCCTGACTTGGCAAGTGGTTGCCGAGGTCATCGGGCTTGAGTTGCTGATGGCGGTGGCGCTGACCGCGTTCGGGGTCTTCGTGGCGGCCCGCATCCAGCGGATGGAGGGCTTCTCTGTTGTCATGCAACTGCTGCTGTTCCCCATGCTGTTCCTGTCCGGAGCGCTGTTCCCGCTGACCGGGCTGCCGGCCTGGCTGACCGTCATCACCCGGATCAACCCGCTGACCTATGCGGTCGCGCCGTTGCGCTCGGTGGTCTTCGCCGCCCAGCACATGCCGCCGGCTGCCGTGACCCGGTTCGGCGGGGGAGTCACGCTGTTCGGCTACACCCTGTCGAATGCCGCCTGCATCGGCATCACCTGTGCCTTCGCCGCGGTATTCCTGATCATGGCAGTCGTCGGCTTCGGCAAGACCGAGTAGCAGCTGCCGGCCGGGCTGCACCGGTGTCCGGCTGGTGGCCCTGGGGATGTGCCGCGGGGGGACGAAGGTCGGTGCAGAGGGGGACTGGCGCCCGTGCCCGGATAGCCTGGATCGGCGGCATGCTCGCAGTGGCGCGCTGGCCAGATGCACGGCAAGTGCAGCCGTCGGCGCCGCGGCGATTGCAGGGAGAGGTTATGGCAGCACAGGAAAGCGCGGGGCAAGAGCACCGTATTGTGGTGGGTGTGGACGGGTCTGCGTCGGCCAGGGCCGCCCTGGCGTGGGCGGTCAGGCAGGCGCAGCTGACCGGCGCCGTGGTGGAGGCGGTCATCGCCTGGGAGTTCCCGGTTGCGTACGGCTACGCGGCGCCGGCGATGGACATCGACTTCGAGGAACTTGCCACCAAGACCGTCACCGCCGCGATCGCGGAGGTTACGGCAGAATCCGGGCCGGTGGCGATCCAGCACAAGGTGGTGGAGGGCAACGCTGCCCAAGTGCTGCTGGCCGAGTCGGCCGGCGCCGACCTGCTCGTGGTCGGCAGCCGCGGCCACGGCGGGTTCGTGGGGGCGCTACTCGGGTCGACCGGGCAGCACTGCGTGCACCACGCCACCTGCCCGGTCGTGGTGATCCGGACCCCACCTGCCTGATCTGGGCAAAAAGTCGCCGGGAACGCTGTCCAGCGCAGGGCCACCGAGCCTGGCCAGCCCCGCTTGCCGGGATGACCTAACAACGCGAGGACGGCCAGGCCGATGGTCCCGCCACGGCAGGCTCAGCGCCGGCGCAACCGGGCGAGGAGGCCGCCAGCCGGGCGTTGCCGAGTGCGGTCGCAGGCGCACCGCTGGGAGCGTGGGACCCCCGCGAGTACCTGCTCGACGTGCTGGCCGCAGCCCCGGTAAGTGGGCTTGCCGCAGGTACGGCAGGTAACGCGCTGGCACATATGGTCTCCTTAATGTTGCTGGCGCCCCGCCCGGCGGAGCGCCGTCTCTGCTTGGTGCAGCTAAGGATACCCCTATGGGTATACTGAACCTTACGAAGGAGCTGCTAATGAAGATCGATGATGAAGTGACGGGTGCCGTGCTGAACCGGCTGCGCCGTGCCCACGGGCAGCTGGCGGGCGTGATCGGGATGATCGAGTCCGGGCGCGATTGCCAGGACGTGGTTACCCAGCTCGCCGCAGTGTCCCGGGCGCTGGACCGGGCGGGGTTCAAGATCGTGGCAAGCGGGCTGCAGCAGTGCCTGACGGCTGGCGAGGGCGCCGAGATGACGCAGGAGCAGCTCGAGAAGCTGTTCCTCAGCCTGGCCTGATCATGGGAGTCCTGGCTGGCCGGGGGTCCTGGCTGGCCTGGGAGTCGGACAGAGAGGAGGCGGACTGGTGGAGTATGCGATGACTGCCCGCACCGGAGCATCGTTCGCAGAGGCGAGCACCCGGATCCGGGAGGCGCTGAAGGCTCAGGGCTTCGGGGTGCTGACCGAGATCGACGTGCAGGCGACGCTGCGGGAGAAGCTCGGCGAGCAGATGGAGGAGTACGTGATCCTCGGTGCGTGCAATCCGCCGCTGGCGCACCGGGCGCTGTCGGCGGACCGGGCGATCGGCTTGCTGCTGCCGTGCAACGTGGTCGTCCGCGGGGCCGGGGACCACACGGTCGTGCAGGCGCTGGATCCGCGAGCCATCGCTGCCGTGTCCGGCCATCCGGAGCTCACCGATATCGCGGAGGACGCTGCCGCCCGGATTCAGGCGGCTTTGGACACGCTGCCGGCCGTGACCTAACCGGCAGGTGTCGCGGCCGGCTCGCGGCCGGCCTGGCTGAGGCAGCCGGCCGGCAGCGGGAACCAGCGGAGCGCCTCGAAGTCGGGGCCGAGGCCAGTGGGGCCGCTGGGCATGCTGGCCGGCAGGCCGGCCAGCAGCCCGCGAGCCTGGCGCAGGTAGCCGGGGAATTCTTCCTCGCCGGCCTGCGCGCGGTGGTGCGGGTAGTTCATCTCGCCGTCCGGGGTGTAGCCGACCTCGGCGAGCGTCAGCGCCGGCCGCGGTGCCCCGCTGGCATGCCGCCACAGCCCGGTATGCGGGTCGAAGCGGTAAGAGGGGAGCAGCCGGTAGCCGTCGGCAGCTATCAGCTCCACTGCGGCGGCGATGTAGTCGGCCTGGGCGGCGGAGATGAAGTAGTTAAGGTTCACCCGGGTCCAGCCAGGCTTGATCCCCTCGCACCCGTGGCCGATTTCGGCCCGGAACGCATGCGAGCGGGCTGCGCCGATCGCCAGCAGCCGGTGGCCGTACGGGCCGGCGCAGGAACAGCCGCCGCGAGCCTGGATGCCGAACAGGTCGTTGAGCACCGCGACGACGAAGTTGTGGTGCAGGTAGAGCGAGCCGTAGCGGATCCGGAACGACACGATGGACAGTCGGCGGGCATGCTGGTTGCCCAGCACCTCGATCTGCGGCACGCCTGCCCAGCGGTGGAGGACATGCTGCCATAGGCGTTCTTCCCGCGCGGTGATGACGTCGGTGCCAACCGCCTGCTTGAGCGCTACTACGAGCCCGGCGCGGACGGACTCGACGATGGCCGGCGTGCCGCCCTCCTCGCGCGCGACCGGGTCGTCGAGGTACCGGTGACCGACCGGGTCGACGAACGCGACGGTGCCACCGCCGGGGGAAGTCGGCACTGCGTTGCGGACAAGCTCGCGGCGCACGATCAGCACGCCCGGAGTCTGCGGACCGCCGGGGAACTTGTGCGGCGACAGGAACACGGCATCCTTATGATCGTCTGCCAGCGGGCCGGACGCTGACATTCGAATGTCCACGTAGGGCCCGGCCGCCGCGTAGTCCCAGAACGACAGGGCGCCGCGGGAGTGCAGTAGGGTCGCCACCGCGCTGGTATCGGTGAGGATGCCGGTCACGTTCGACGCAGCCGAGAAGCTCCCGATCAGCAGCGGCCTCCGGCTGTAGCGATCCAGCTGGCGCTCCAGGTCGGCCAGATCGATGTGACCGTCGGCATCCTCGCCGATGACGACGACGTCGACGACCGACTCCCGCCACGGTAGCTCGTTGGAATGATGCTCGTACGGGCCGACGAATACCACCGGCCGCTGCGCCGCCGGGATGGCCGCGCTGAGGTGGTAGCGCCGATCCAGGCCGGCCGGGATGCGCAACTCCAGGATCCCGATCAGCTTGTTCACCGCGGCGGTCGCCCCGGAGCCGCAGAAGATGACCAGGTCATCGTCGGTACCGCCGACCGCGTCCCGGATGATCTGCCGGGCTTCCTCGCGCAGCCTGCCGGTCTGCAGTCCGGTGCCCGAGCTCTCGGTGTGCGTGTTGGCATATCGCGGCAGCACGGCGTCGCGGATGAAGTCCTCGATGAAATCCAGGGACCGGCCTGAAGCGGTGTAGTCGGCGTAGGTAACCCGGCGCGGCCCGAAGGGCCCGTCCATCAGCTCGCCTTCGCCGATAATCCCGCGGCGGATCCGCTCTGCCAGTGCGGAGCCCTGCTCATGCCGCGCTGCAAGTCGCTTGCTGGCGTTCACCTTGGACATGGAACCTCCCGTGGTTTCCACCATACCCCCAGGGGTATATTATACGGTCATGCTACGGATTCCGGAAGTGCACGATCGCCCGCTCGCCGCCAGGCCAGGGCGGGCATTGCCAGCCTGGCACCACGTGCTGGCCGTGGTGGCCCACCCCGATGACGAGACCTTCGGACTCGGCGCGGTAATCGACGCCCTGACCTCGGCGGGATCGGCTGTCCACGTCCTGTGCTTCACTCGCGGGGAAGCGTCCACGATCAACGAGACTGGTGGCGACCTGGCTGCGACCCGGGCGGCAGAGCTGCGGATGGCCGGCGCGGAACTCGGCGCGGCCAGCTGCACGCTGCTGGACTACCCGGACGCGGGGCTCCCTGCAGTCCCGCGGGCCGAACTCGAGGCCCAGGTGACCAGGCTGGTGGTCCAGCATGACGTTGACGGGTTGCTCGTCTTCGACGACACCGGGATCACCGGCCATGCCGACCACCAGGCCGCGACGGCCGCCGCCCTCGCCGCTGCACGGGCGGCTGGCCTGCCGGCGCTGGCCTGGACGCTGCCTGCCGCGATCGCTCGCCAGCTCCAGGCGGAAACCGGCGCACCGTTCGCCGGACGGTCAGCCGACGAGGTGGATCTGTGCGTCCGGGTCGATCGCATCCACCAGCGGCGAGCGGCTTTCCTGCATGCCAGCCAGGTCTCGCCATCGGCGGTGCTGTGGCGCCGACTGCAGCTGCAGGGTGACTGCGAGCACCTGCGGTGGATCGAGCCGGGCCGGCATGCAAGCGCCGGGAAGCACCTGAGCGCCTGCTGATGCGCGCGGCCGGACGGGGAATGCGGCGGGCCGTGTCGTTGCTATACCCCGCGGGGTATCGAAGGTTTACCGGGCGATAGGCGGAGGCAAGGATGGCGACGATCGAGCTTACAAAAGAGAACTTCGAGTCCGTACTCGATGGCGGCGGCTTGGTGCTGGTGGATTTCTGGGCGGCCTGGTGCGGGCCGTGCCGGATGTTCGGGCCAGTGTTCCAGCGGGTGTCTGAGCAGAACCCGGACGCGGTGTTCGGCAAGGTCGATACCGAGGCGCAGCCAGAGCTGGCAGGCAGTTTCGGCATCTCGTCGATTCCGACGCTGATGATCATCCGCGACAAGGTCGTGCTGTACGCGCAGCCGGGCGCATTGCCCCAGCCGGCCCTGGAACAGCTCATCAGCCAGGCCCGCGAGGTCGATATGGATGAGGTCCGGGCAAGCATCGCTCGCGACGCCGCCCCGGCCGCGGGCCGGCCGCCGGCCGCCGAGTAACCAGGGCGCCAGCAGTCATGGGAGGTGCGAACAATGTCAGATCTAGCCATCAAGGCCCGTTCCGGACATGGGCACGAGCACCTGCGCACGAGCTGCGGCCGAGACGTGACGGTCGGCAGGCTGGATCTGGGTAACGCGAGGCATCCGTCCCGACGGATCTTCCTTGACCTGGGCGGCTGCCCGGGCTGCGGCGGCGCCAGCTGGGCTGGCATGACCGTGGCCGAGGCACGGCAGGTTGCCCGCGCGCTGCTGGCCGAGGCGGCAGCAGCGGAGCGAGAGACCGGTTCCGCAAGCCAGTCCGCCGGGCAGGTCGACGTCAGTCACGTCACCGGTGATGCCTACGCGATCAGCGTGCGCGGCCACGCGATGCTTGTAGACCAACCGGCGGGCGACGGCGGACAGGATGCCGCGGCAACCCCGACGGAGCTGCTCGTCGCCTCTCTCGCCGCGTGCGTCGCCTTCTACGCTGGCCGTTACCTGCTGCGGCATGGACTGGACCGGTCCGGGCTGGCTGTCACCGCCGGCTTCATCATGGCCGGGGACCGGCCAGCCCGGGTGAGCGACGTGCAGTTGCGGATCAGCGTGCCCGGCGGCCTCCCGGCGGACCGCCGGGAGGCGCTGCTAGCCGTTGCCTCGCACTGCACCGTGCATAACACCCTGCGCCAGGAGCCAGCGGTCAGCATCGAGCTCGACTAGCGCAGGAACAAACCGCACGCGCTGTCCCGTGCTACCAGCGCGAGGCCAGCTTGCGCCTGGCTCGCCTGGGCAGCAGCGGAGGAGCCTTCGAGATCTGGCGCTCGCCGACGACCTGCAGGATTGCCCGCCGGTCCGTCGTGTCGGTGTGGCCGGCTGGTTCGCGGCCGAACATCGCGAGCATCGCCGTGCGGACTCCGGTCCGCCGCGACCATTCCAGGAACGCGCGTTCCTCGCCCGGCTCTTCGCCGAGGAACTCATCGAATACCAGCACGCTGCCCGGCTGCAGCAGCGGTGTCAGCCAGTCCAGCGCCCGCCCGGTGGAGGACTCCAGGTCGGCGTCGAAATGCGCCAGGCTTACCTTCCCCACCTCGCGTGCGAGTTGCGGCGTCAGTGAATCCTCGAAGAAGCCCTCGACAATCCGGACGCCGGCAAGTTTGGGCACCGGTGTGGCAAAGTTACCGGCCGGCAGGTTCTCGTACGCGGTCGGCAGCCCGCGGAAGGAATCGCACGCGTAGATGCGCTTGCCTCGCTGCCGCCGGTCCCACAGCCGCGAGATCCACAGCTCGTCCCGGATGGTCCGGGTCGACCGCCCCTGGTACACGCCGAACTCCACAATGTGCCCGGGTACAGGTCGCGCTAGCTGGACAGCCAGCTCCAGCACCTGGTCGCGAGAGGGAAATGTGACATGCGAGCGCAACTCGTCCCAGTCACCCTGCGATCCCAGGTATCGTGACTGCCGCTCGGCCAGAAGTTCGTCACTGATCAACGCACGCTCCATGCGGTTGGATTCTGCTGACAATTCACGCCGGTCCCGCCACGACCGTCCGGGCACGCCGCAGGTTAGGTTCGCGTCCCTGAGCCAGCTGCCAGCGACCGAGGGCTAGGCGCAACATTAATTCTGCTACAGAACATTAGCGCACCCGGTGTGGTCGATGCGCCGTCTGCGGGGCCGGCCTCCTCAGGCCGGACCAGGCCCCTCGGACCCCTCACCAGGCGGCTCGCCCGGGCTGGCCGGCTCGCCGGGTTCGTCGGCGGAGTAAGCGGGCAACCGGGCTGAGTAGATCGAGTAACCGTCCACATGGAAGGCCACCACGGTGGCGAGGACCGTGGCCGCGATCATGGGCGCCATCAGCCCGAAGCCGCTGTGGGTGAGCTCGAGTACGAGCGCGAGGCCAGACAGCGGGGCCTGCATCGCCGCGCCGATCAGAGCCGCGGCGCCGATCATGGCGTAGGCGCCTGACGGGGAGCCCGGCCAGGCCAGGCTCCAGACGATGCCCAGGGCCCCGCCTAGCACCGCGCCGGTGGACAGGGTCGGGGTGAACAGCCCGCCAGATGCCCCGCTGCCCAGGCACATCGAGGTGACCAGCGGCTTGAGCGCGGCGAGGGCGAAGAGCAGGCTCAGCCCGCCGATACCGAGGAAGGCATCGCGGGCCATGTCCAGGCCGTTGCCGAAGAGTTGCGGGTACCAGATTCCGATGACGCCGAGCAGCCCGAACGCGAGGACCGGGGCGTAGATGGCCCTGATCCCGCGGGCTCGGTGGTGCGACACCCAGCCGATCAGCCGGATGTAGCCTGCCGAGAACAACCCGATGACCGGCCCGGCCAGCAGCGACCATGCCATCAGCGACCCGCTGAAGTGGTAGTCGGGGATCCCGAGGTACACGGCGCGGTTCGGCAGGTATACCCACGCGGTCGCGGTGGCGATCCAGGAGCAGGCCAGCGCTGGCAGGATCACCGGCAGCGAGATGCTGCCGATCAGGATCTCGGCCGTGAACAGCGCGCCGGCCAGCGGCACGTTGTACACCGCGGCGAGCCCGGCACCGCCGGCGCACGCCACCAGCAGCCGTCGCTGCTGTGCTGACAGGCCCGTCCACTCGGCGATCACGCTCGCCGAGGCCCCGCCCATCAGCTTCGGCGCCGCTTCACGCCCGATCGAGGCGCCCATCCCGATGACCACCTCGGAGATCACCGAGGTGCCGAGGCACCGGCGGAAGGACAGCCGCCCGTCGCCGCTCCAGATAGCCTCGTCGATCTCCGATGGCTCGCCGCGGGTGTAGCGGCGCAGCAGGAACCAGGCGACGCCGCCGAACAGGCCTGCGATCACCAGGGAAGTGACCCGCCGGACGTCGGAGGCGTGCGCGACCCCCTGCTGAAGTGATCCCTGGTGGTAGCCGAATGCGGCAAACTGCACGTTGAACAGCAGCACCATCAGACCAGCGCCCAGCAAGCCCGCGGCGACGCTAGCCAGGATGAGCGCGATCCAGAACCGGACGGACAGCACGCCAGCCCCGTGGCTAGTGATGTTCGGCTGCTCCATCGCGCCGCGGCCGGACGGCAGCCGCTGCCGAAGCAGCGGCTGCGGCATGCGACGCCGCTCGCTGTCCCTGGTCGGGTCGCCTGTCAGCGCCTTGAGCCAGCGCGCGGGCTCGCCATCCGGGCGCGGCTGCAGCCAATTGCTGAGCTTCGACGGCATTCCGCCGGCTGGTCGCCTCACTCCTGGTGTCTCCTCAGCCAGTAGCTCATCCGCGCCATGTACGTCACCGTACGGCTAGCAGCCGGGACCGGACATCCAGGCATCACCTGGCCGATCTTACGCAAGCCCGCGTCCCGGCTGGCTCGGCGGTAAGCTCGCCACTGAGCTCGTCCCGCGTGCTGCCAGCCTGGGTCTATCGCACGCCATCGCGGGAAAGCTCAGGCTGGCATAGAGATGCTCGGGCTGGTGCAGAAAGGAGCTCGGCGATGGCCGGCGACCGATCGACTGACGAGACAGGCGTGGTGACCAAGCTCAGCCGCTGCCGGTGGCAGCCACCGTCACCCGCCTGACCCGGATCATCGGCGAGCACGGTCTGAAGCTGTTCGCCGTGATCGATCAGGCCGCTGAAGCACGCGCGGCCGGGCTGGAGCTCCGCGAGATGACGCTGGTTGTGTTCGGCAGCCCGGCCGCAGGCACCCCGGTGATGGCGGCCGTTCCCCTGGCTGCGCTGGATATGCCGCTAAAAATTTTGATATGGGCTGACAATGGGCAGACGAAGGTGAGCTACGACTCGCCGGCCGCGCTGGCGGTCCGCCGCCACCTCACCGATGCCCTGGCCGCACGACTGGCCGGCATCGATCCCCTGACTGACGCGCTCGTCGCTGCCTGACGCTGCCCGCAGGCACGAGAGCCTGACGATCGGCAGTCCAGTTCTGTCACGCCACCGAGATCATCCACTCCTGCCGTCAGCGCCGGGGCCGCTCAGTTGACAGCTGGACATTCCGATGCGGAGATTACGGCCCAGTCTGCTCGCCGCGGGAACGACGGTGATCTTCAGCGACAGGTAATACAGCTGCCAGTAGCGGTGGCCGCCGGAAACGTAATCGATCCGCACCGGGCCGATGGCGTAGTGTCCGGGCCTGGTGAAGATGAACGAGACGATGATGACGCCGGCCTGCGTAGCCGACCGGGCCGCGAACGACAGGCGGCCCATCGGGGCTGACGTGGTTTCGTAGCCCGGGCAGCTTCTGAGGTTGCCACTAACCCCCATCGGGATCATGGACCTGCGGCCCTGCATCACCCAATAGTTGAGGTCGCGGATGGCGGGGGCAGATGGCGCGATCAGCTTCACCGCGCGGATGGTGGCGCGGGCATGGCTGGTGTTGGCCAGGTTGCCGATGCCGACGTTCACGATCACGCCCGTCGGGTCCGCGGTCCAGGAGGTCGTCCCGTTGCCTGTCGGGAAGATGGTCCGCTGCGACCCGCCGGGGCCCTGGCCCAGGGCGCATGCTGTGAGTGCCGTCCCGGCGGTGGCGGCGACGGCCGCCACCGCCAGGAGTCGCGCTCGGCGTGATCTGCTGAACATGCCGCTAGAGCGCGGCGAAGGCGTCCGCCAGGATGTCAAGGCCCTCGGTCAGCAGCGGCTGACCGATTACCAGCGGCGGCAGCAGGCGCAGTACGTTGCCGAAGGTCCCGCAGGTGAGCACGATCATCCCGGCCGCGTGGCAGGTCTTCGCCACCGTGGCCGCCGCTGCCGCGTCCGGCTCGGTAGTGCCCGGCCGGACCAGTTCGACCGCCAGCATCGCACCCCGGCCGCGGACGTCGCCGATCGCCGGGGTTGCCTCGGCCAGCGTGCGCAGCCTGGGCAGCATGGTCGCCTCGATAGCGCGCGCGGCGTCGGCCAGGTCTTCCTTTTCCATGGTCTCGATCGCACCGAGCGCTGCGGCGCAGGCTACCGGGTTGCCGCCGTAGGTCCCGCCGAGCCCGCCGGGGTGGACCGCGTCCATGAGCTCCGCCCGCCCGGTGACGCCCGCCAGCGGCAGCCCGCCGGCGATGCCCTTCGCCGTGGTGATCAGGTCCGGCACCACGTTCTCGTGGTCGCAGGCGAACCAGTCGCCGGTGCGGCAGAAGCCGGACTGGATCTCGTCGGCGATGAAGACGATGCCGTGGCGATGGCAGAACTCGGCCAGGCCGGGCAGGAAGCCATCGGGCGGCACGATGAACCCGCCCTCGCCCTGAACCGGCTCGATCACCACCGCGGCGACGTTCTCCTCGCCGACCTGGGCGTGAATCAGGCTGGTCACAACGTCCAGCGCTTCGGCGGCGCAGCGGGCCGGACCGCCCGGCCAGCGGAACGGGTAGGCCATCGGGACCCGGTAGACCTCGCCGGCGAACGGCCCGAAGCCTTCCTTGTAGGGCATGTTCTTCGCAGTCATCGCCATGGTGAGGTTCGTGCGGCCGTGGTAGGCGTGGTCGAAGACCACGATCGCGTCCCGCCCGGTAGCGTGCCTGGCGATCTTGACTGCGTTCTCGACCGCTTCCGCGCCGGAGTTGAACAGCGCGGACCGCTTCTCGTGGTCTCCTGGCGTCAGCCGGTTGAGCTGCTCGCACACCTCCACATAGCCCTCGTAGGGCGCCACCATGAAGCAGGTATGGGTGAATTGCGCTACCTGGTCGGTGACGCGGGTCACGACGAGATCCGCGCTGTTGCCGACCGAGGTGACGGCGATGCCCGAGCCGAAGTCGATCAGCGAGTTGCCGTCGACGTCGACGAGCACGCCTCCGCCGGCTGCGGTGACGAAGACTGGCAGCACATGGCTCAGGCCGCGGGCAACGCTCCGCTGGCGGCGCTCGAACAGCTCACGCGAGAGCGGTCCGGGGATCTCGGTGGCCAGGTGGCGGCGCTGGGGGAGGGACGGTCCGCCAGCCGGGGGTGCGATGTGAGTCATAACAGTGACGATAACGCCCTAAGGCAGCTCACGCGCTAGCGGAGCAGGTCCCTGGCAGCGTCCTCGATCGACGCCTGGGACAGCAGGACGGTGCCCGCCGCGTCGCCGAGCGGGACAAAGCTGTCCTGGCTGGCGACTCTGGCGATGCGCCCGGTGAAGCCGGCGTCGATCAGCGCGGTGATCACGCCCTCGGACACGCCGCCAGTCCGCCTGGTCTCGTCCGCGATGAGTACCGCACCGGTCGCGGCGGCTGCCCGCAGCAGGTCATCGAATGGCAGCGGCGCGAGCCAGCGGAGGTCGAGGACGCGGCAGTGCAATCCCTCCGCCGCGAGCGTGCGCGCTGCCCGCAAGCTGAGCCGAAGGCCGTTCCCGAACGAGACGATCGTAAGGTCCTTGCCGTTGCCGTAGAGCCGGGCACGGCCCACCTGGACGTGGGATGCCGCCCGCTGCTCAGGCGGCGCGCAGGCGGCAAGCCAGCCGCCGTCGCCAGTCTCGAACTCATCACGCTGATGGTAGAGCGCGATCGGCTCGAGGAAGATGCTGACGCTGCCGTCGA
>JAJYUU010000136.1 GCA_021792405.1 Actinomycetes bacterium | reverse complement strand
CGGCCTGCCCGAGTGCCAGCGCGATGGCGCGGCCGATGCCGGAACTGCCACCGGTGACGACGGCCACCCGGCCGCGGAGCGAGAAAAGCTGATCCAGGTACGCGCTCATCTTCGTCAATTCGCTACTATCCGTGATCCGGCTGCGCCGCGCCGTACTGGCTCCCCGGTCGGTATCACGCCGCAGGCTAGCAACCCGGGAGGGAGCGGTGCTGGATGGAATCCCGCCTGCGCCAGATTCGTGCGACCGACGCGGACGAGATGCCCAGCTCGGATTCCACGAGTGCCAGGGCACGACATACCGGCCCGCCTGACGGTGAACCTCAGCTGCGATCATGTCTTCAGCGAGACCGCGGGCCGGGTGCGACCAGGTAAGGCGAACTCGGCTTTTCGACGGAGGTGCCGGATGGCATGGCGGCCGGTGCTGTACCTGATCGCGTCCGGCGCTGCGCCGGCTCGCGAGCTGCCCGCAGTGGCGGCGGAGCTGACCGGCGAGTGGGATACCTGCGTGATCACCACGCCGGAAGGCTCGAGGTTCTTCGATACCGGCCGGATGGCGGAGCTGACCGGCCATCCGGTCCGCACGAGCTTCAAGGATCCCGGCGCACCGGACATCCTGCCTGCCGCGAGCGCGTTCGCGGCGGCGCCGGCCACGTTCAACACGATCAACAAGTGGGCCGCGGGCATTAGCGACACCCTGGCACTCGGGCTGCTGAATGAGGCGATCGGGCTGGGCCGGCCGATCGTCACCGTGCCCTGGCTGAACGCCGCCCTTGCCCGTCACCCGGCGTTCGGCCACAGTGTCGCGATTCTGCGGGAGTGCGGAGTTACCGTCCTGCTGGACGAAGAGAACCTGCCCGGCGACGACGAGCAAAGACGGGTGAGCTTCCCCTGGGAGCAACTGCGAGCCGAGCTCGCGCGCATTCGCGTCACTCTCGCCTCCGGCGGCTCGTCCGGGTAGTGAGGCTCGCGGCCCGAGCAGTAACGAGCTCTTCCGCGGTGCGACAAGTCGCCCGTATCCACTCGATTCGGACATGCCTGCTGTGGTTCGGTCAGCCGATGGGGCCAGTGCGGCCGTCCGGGGGCCGGGCGATACCACAGCAACTGGCCAATCGTGGTGGTTCTAGCCACTACGGGGGCCCGCTTGCCGTGCATTAACAAGCACGCCGGGCGCCGGAGTTAAAGCAGCGGGCGGGCGCCGACCAGGCTCAGCGCGCTGGTGGCGAGACGGCAGCCGCTGGCCAGTGCCTCATGGGCAGGTTTCCTGTCGAGCCAGGGCGGCAGGAAGCCGGCGATGAACGCGTCCCCGGCGCCGGTCCGGTCGAGCACATGCTCGACCGGCGGCGCGCTGACCCGGACCGGCTCCGCCCGCCCGCCCGCGTACATCACTGCCCCGTCGGCGCCAAGCTTCATGACTACGTGCGGATACCAGGCGTTCAGCACCCTGGCGGCCTGACTCGCATCGTCCCGGCCGGTCAGCACCTTGCCCTGCTCCGGGTTGACGAACAGCAGCGCGGCGCCGTTGGTGAGCTGCAGGAACGGCTCGGCACCCACGCGGCCAAGAGGCGCAGCGGATGCGCCGTCGACGGAGACGGTCATGCCCGCCTGGTGGGCAAGGTCCATCGCGGCGAGCACAGCGCGGCGTGAGCCCGCATTCAGCAGCGTGTAACCCGAGACGTGCAGATGGCTGTCCGGCGCGAACAGGTCCCTGGGCAGATCGTCGGCGGACAGCGCGGCATTAGCGCCAGGGTCGGACAGCATCGTGTGGTCGCCCTTGTGGGTGATCATCACCACGCACGTGCCGGTGGGGCGCTCCGGATCCATCACCAGGCGGGCGTCGACTCCGTAGCCCATCAGCTCCATGTCCCGGTTGCGGCCGGCGATGTCGGCGCCACGGCGGCCGATGAACGCCACTTCCGCGCCGTCAACGGCCAGCCAGGAGGCGATGTTCGCACCCGATCCGCCGCCGTGCATAGTCACCGTGGCAGGTGTGTCGCTGCCCCTGGCCAGCGGAGCGGTCGCATGGGCAACCGTGTCGGTCATCAGGTCACCAACGACGACAACGCGCGTCAATGTCGTCACCACCTTGATCCACAGGCCGTGTCAGGACTGGCGGGGGAGGGCGTCCTGATCAGAGCTAGCGCTTAGAACTTAACAGTTTCGCCAGCCCGTCTTGCGCCGTTCGCCGTCCGAAGCTGCGGTCCGAGCTGGTTCCGGTCAGACTGCGAGCATTGTCACACGCCCGGCCACGACCAGCAGATTCACTTCTGACTCGGCGGCGAGCCGCTGGTTAAGCCAGCCTAGCTGATCGCGGAATATCCGGTTCGCCGGATAGGGCGGGTCCAGCCCTGCGCCGGCCTGGTCGCTGACTGCGACCACCAGTGCCCCAGTCTGCCGCCAGGCAGCGATCAGGTCGTCGATGCGCGCGCCGAGTATCTCTGCCGCACCGTCCGGGCCCTGCGGGTCGCCAGCTCGCATGCCGACCTCGTCCATGACCCCGGCCAGCCATGCTCCGATGCCCTCGATCAGCACGGCCCCGGTTTCCTGACGTAGCTGCCCGGCGATGTCCAGGCTCTTCACCGTCCGCCACCAGGGCGGCCGGCGAGCTTGGTCGCTGGTCACCCGCGCCGCCCACTCGGTGCCTCCGCGCCCGCCGGCTGCTGCGGCCAGGTAGGTCACCGATGGCTCGGCAGCCAGCCGCAGCTCCGCCTCGGCCGACTTGCCGGACCGGGCGCCGCCGAGGATCAAGGTCCGGTGCGGCCTGACGACGGCGGTTCCGGGCGCCGGGATTACTGCCGGGACACCGGGAGCCGGACTGACCAGCAGCTGGCCGTCCTGGCAGACGGCCGCACGCCACAGCTCGCAGCGCCGGGCCAGTTCCTGCTCGGAACTGATGCGGTGGTCGGCATACAACGCTCCGACCGCCGTGTGCGCCAGGACCAGCCCGGCGGCGCGGAGGCGGCCGAGCTGGACCGGGCTGGCCAGCAGGTCGAGCAGCGCGATGTCGTACGGCCTGGCGCCGGACGGCGGTTCCGGGATCTGGCCAGGGCCGCCTGCCAGCAGCAGGCGGCCGCCATCTGGACCGGTGATCTCGAATCCGCCCGGCAACTGCGCGATGACATGCCCGCCTCCCCCGGGGGCGCCCGTTCCCGTGAGGGTTTGCTGGCCGGGCAGGAACTCGAGCGATCCGTCGATGAGCACCCTGCCGGGCCGCCTGACCTGCCCGCCGGAACCGGCGCGCAGGCAGGATGCGCAGCAGCAGCCGTCCTGCGGCCAGCCGCTAGCCCCGCCGGTGCCGATCAGGAGTGCGTGCACTGTTCCGCTGGCTCACTTCCGCCGTTAGCTACGATGAGCCCGCAGGGCCGGCTTGAACTTTGCGAGGGAGGCGTGCCATGACCTGGGCCTGGCAGCTTGAGAAGGAAGATGGCACGGTGATCGGTTCACGCGAGCTGACCAAGGAGACCTTCAGCAGCCAGGGCGACGCGGAGAGCTGGCTCGGCGAGCGGTGGCCGGATCTGCTGAAGTCGGGAGTCGACCAGGTCACGCTGACCGAAGACGGGCGCGTCGAGTACGGCCCGATGAGCCTGCACCCGGCTCAGGAGTAGGCCGGGCCGCCCGACGCGGGCACGGGCCGCACGGCGGCTGCTCAGGGCCGCGTCCGCGGGCTCGTGGTGAACTCGGGATCGCTGACGATCTGGTCGCCGAGAATGGCGTCGACCTGCTTGAGTACCTCCTGGTCCAGTCGGACGCCCGCGGCCCTGGCGTTCTCGCGGACCTGCCCCGGCCGGGTCGCGCCGATGATCGCGGCCGACACCGCCGGGTTCTGCAGCGTCCACGCGACCGCTAGCTGCGCCAGCGTCAGGCCGGCTTGCTCGGCGACTGGCTTGAGCCGCTGCACCCTGGCCAGGATCTCCTCGGTCAGGTAGCGCGTGACGAAGCCGGAACCACGCTCGTCGGTGGCCCGTGACCCGGCGGGAGGAGCGGCACCGGGCAGGTACTTGCCGGTCAGCACGCCCTGCGCGATCGGCGACCAGACGATCTGGCCGATTCCCTCGCGCGCGGCCAGCGGGATCACCTCCGACTCGATGACCCGCCAGATCATGTTGTACTGAGGCTGGTTGGAGACGATCCGGTCAAGGCCCGTCTGGTCGGCTATCTTCAGTGCCGCCTGGATTTCCTCCGCCCGCCACTCAGACACCCCGACGTACAGCACCTTGCCCTGCCGGACGAGGTCGTCGAAGGCCCGCAGCGTCTCCTCGAGCGGGGTCTCGTGGTCGTAGCGGTGTGCCTGGTACAGGTCGATATAGTCGGTCTGCAGGCGGCGGAGCGAGGCATGCACCGACTCCATGATGTGCTTGCGCGACAAGCCGCGGTCGTTTGCTCCCGATCCGGTCGGCCAGAAGACCTTGGTGCAGATCTCCACCGACTCACGCCGCACGCCGTGCAGTGCCTGACCCAGGATCGACTCGGCTTTGGTCATCGCGTACACGTCGGCGGTGTCGAACGTGGTGATGCCCTCGTCCAGAGCCGCGGCGACGCAGGCCTCCGCGGCTTCCTGCTCGACCTGCGAGCCGTGGGTGACCCAGTTCCCGTACGCGATCTCGCTGACTTTCAGGCCGCTGCGGCCAAGGTGACGATGCTCCATGACAGGCCAACTTAGTCGCCGGGCCCGGTCGGGTCGCGGCAGGGCGGGCTGCTCGCCCGGTGGCGCAGATCTCAGATCTTCTGGCCGCGGCTGACCCGCGGCTTCGGTATCCGCATCCGGCGAATCTGGACGCCGCGGGTAGCGGCATACCAGACCACGCCCTTAGTGCTCTCGTTCGGGAATCGCTGCGCGGCGAGCCGCTTGATCTTGGTCCCGACGAGCATCGCCTCGACGATGATGACGGCTAGCAGGACGACCACGACGATGTCGGCGATGAGCTTCGCGGACTGACTGGGCAGGATCAGCAGCACGACCAGCAGTCCGACCAAGATCATGTAGTATTCGCCGACGCCGCGCCGCGCGTCCACGACATCCCTGGCCAGAGCGCGCACCTGCCCCTGGTCCTTGCGCGGCAGCGCCCATTGCTCGCCCCGCTGCAACGCAGCTGACCTGCGGACTCGCTCTGCCCGCTCGCGCTGCCTGGCCTGCTGGCTGGCTGCTTTGCGATTGGCCGGAGGCTGGTACGGCTGGCGCCGGCTGGCCTGCGCCGCACTGCGCTTGGGAGTAGGCGCGCCCTTGGGCGCCGTGAAGCTGGACCGGGCCTGGCGAGCCTCGCCGTCGCCGGCGGCCTCGCCCGGGTCAGGCTGAACCTCATCGACCACTGCGGGTGCGTCGCTGGAGCGTCGTCGGAACACGGCAACAGCCTACCGGGACGAAGGGCGCAGATGTCGTAGCGCGCTCGGGCCGCGGATGCCGGCCCGGCGGTAAGCCGAACGGGCCGGCCGGCGCCCGGCCGGCCGCGTCACGCCTGCCGGGCCGATTGCGCCCGGCCGGATTCCCGCGGCGCGCTGGCACTCTGTGATGACGGTTACGTCGGCCACGTCGTAGGCTGGGGGCGAGATCTGCCGGCTATATGACCGTTGCTCTCATCCGCGGCGTTCCGACACCCCGGGCGCGCTGCAGCAGCGGGACTTCCGATTGAGGGGATGGTCGCGCCCATGGGCGTCATGAAGCGGGTCACTATGGTCTTCCGCGCCAAGGCCAACAAGGCGCTCGACCGGATGGAAGACCCTCGCGAGACACTGGACTACTCCTACCAAACCCAGCTTGAGCTGCTGCAGAAGGTCCGTCGCGGGGTCGCCGACGTGGCAACGTCGCGCAAGCGCATGGAACTCCAGATGAATGACCGCCAGCGGGAGGCGGACAAGCTGGACCGGCAGGCCAGGGATTCGCTCGCGGCCGGCCGCGAGGACCTGGCGCGGGAAGCGCTGACCCGCAAGCAGGCGGTCGCTACTCAGCTGGAGGAACTGCAGACCCAGTACGCCTCGCTGCAGAGCGAGGAGGAAAAGCTGACGCAGGCTTCGCAGCGCCTGCAGGCCAAGGTCGACGCATTCCGTACCCGGAAGGAGACGATCAAGGCCAGCTACAGCGCGGCTGAGGCACAGACCAGGATCAACGAGGCGTTCACCGGCATCTCCGAGGAGATGGGCGATGTGGGCCTGGCCATACAGCGGGCCGAGGACAAGACAGCGCAGATGAAGGCGCGAGCTGGCGCCCTGGACGAACTGATGGCTTCTGGTGCCCTGGACGACATGGTCAGCGGTCCGCACGACGACATCCAGGCGGAACTCGACCGGATGGGGGCCGGCCAGGGGGTGGACCGGCAGCTTGAGCAGATGAAGGCGGAACTTGCCAGTAAGGCGCCGCGCCAGATCGAGGGCGCTCAGGCTGCCCCGAATGGCAGTGCTGCCGCGCAGGCGGACAGCGCGGCTCCGGCCGCTGACCCGGCGCAGGCGGGTGAGCCGGAATGATCGTGCGCATCCTCGGCGAGGGCCAGCTTGTGCTGCCCGAGTCAGCCGCTGAGGAGCTCAACCAGCTGGACGCGGCGCTCGAGGCAGCTGTCGAGCAGAACGACGAGGCAGCATTCGGGCCGGCCCTGGCCGCGCTCGTGGCAAGGGTCCGCCAGGTCGGATCGCCGGCCGACGCGGAAGACTTGCGGCCGTCGGAACTGATCATTCCGCGGCAGGATGCATCCATCGACGAGGTACGCAAGCTGCTCACCGACGGTGGCCTCATTCCCGGCTAGCCGGGAATGTCCGGCACAAGGGATATGCCCGGCCCAGCCGCCGGGAACGAGCGGTGCGGTCGCGCCGTTTAGCTTACGAAGCAGATGCTGAGCATGCTTTCAGCTGAGGGCACGACATCGCGGGGCAGGGTGAGACCCTGCCCCTGAGCACTGTTCAGTGTCCTGAGCCCAGTTCCGGGCCAAGCCCGGCACCGGATGAAGCACAGTACTGGATCAGATGTAATAGATGTAATGAGGTAATAGAGCGGCTGCAGAGAGCCGCTCAGAGAAAGGGAGGCGGCGCCGATGGCGCGCACTCGCTATGCGTCTGACCCCGGACTCATCGCCCGGATGGGCGCGACCATGTTTCTGCTCGGGCTGGTCTTCGTCGGTTTCGGCGTCGGCCTAGGCTACTTGATCCTTTACTACGGCAGTCGTCACGGCAGCACCGCGGGCGGTGGCGACGCCGTGTTGGTCTTCTTCGCCGCGGTCATCGGCATCGGCGGCGCGCTGGCCTCCTATTACTGGTCGGACAAGATCGCGCTGCGGACCTCCGGCGCGCGGCTGGTCAGCCCGAACGACGGGCCAGATGCCGCCCGGCTGCATGCCATCGTGGACCGGCTGTGCGCGCTGGCGGACATGCCCAAGCCGAGGGTTGCCATCGCGCCCACGCAGATGCCGAACGCGTTCGCCACCGGGCGCAGCAGCAAGGTGGCGGTGGTCTGCGCGACCCAGGGCATCCTGCAGAGGCTGGACAACAACGAACTCGAGGGCGTGCTCGCACACGAGATGTCACATGTGGCGCACAAGGACGTCGCGGTGATGACCATCGCCTCGTTCCTCGGCATCGTCGCGGCCCTGATGGTGCGGTTCGCGTTCTACTCCGAGCTGTTCGGCGGGCGCGGCCGTAACAACAACCAGAGCGCGCTGCTGATCATCCCGATCATGGTGCTGAGCATCGTCGTCTACTGCGTCAGCTTCCTGCTGATCAGGCTGCTGTCCAGATACCGTGAGCTGGCCGCGGACCGGTCGGGCGCGCTGCTGACCGGCCAGCCATCCGCCCTGGCCAGCGCCCTGGTCAAGGTCACCGGCGACATGGGCCGCATCCCGATGAAGGACCTGCGGGCGGCCGAGCCGCTGAACGCCTTCTTCTTCACCCCGGCGCTGCGACCTGGTCAGGGCGGCATCGCCGCGATCTTCTCTACGCACCCGTCGCTCGACCGGCGACTGGCGGAGCTTGACAAGATCGCCAAGCAGCTCGGCAGGTAGCGTCCGGAGTGCCTGGCTGTCGGCCAGGTTCGCCGCGGCGGGCCGGTAAGTACGGGAGGTAGCGCTGGTGGGGTTCCTGGATACCTTGCTCGGCCGGACCAAGCCGGTCCCGCCGAACCTGGATGAGCTTTTCGCGCTGCCCGGTGCCGCGCTGACGCTAGAGGCCGGCACGGACTTCAAGCCGACCGGCTCGGGCTCTGTGTGCTTCCGGGCGGCTGAGGGCAGGGCTTTCAGCGACATCGAGAAGGACGTCCGCGAGTTGCTCGATATGGGCGGCAGCAAGCCTGTCCAGGTGACCACTGACGCCTACAAGTTCACCTGGCTGGTCTGCCGGCATTCCGCGGATGACCCCGAGGGCCTGGTGACCGACCTGCACGCGGTGAACTCATCGCTGCAAGATGGTGGCTTCGGTCCGCAGCTGCTGTGCACGATCATGGCGTTCAGGGACTCCGGCGGGCGCTCGCTCGGCTTGGTCTACCTCTACAAGCGGGGAACTTTCTACCCGTTCGCGCCACTGGCCGGGCAACGCCGGGACAACGCGCTCGAGCTGCAGATCCGCGGCACGCTCGGCGATGACCTGAAGATCGAGCCGGACCTGGCGCGGTGGATGCCGATCTGGGGCGCTCCGGGCCTGTAGCGACCCGGTGGTGCGGGCTGCCGTCGTCAGGCCGGGCTGCCGTCGTCAGGCCGGGTAGCCTAGGTCAGGCTACTGCCGCCCGCCGGTTACGGCAGGGCCAGCATCTGCTCCAGTGCAGCCCTCGCCTCCGTCGCGGTCCGGTCGTCGACCGTGATCTGGTTCACCACCCGCCCCGCTGCCAGGGATTCGAGCGCCCAGACCAGGTGCGGCAGGTCGATGCGGTTCATGGTCGAGCAGTAGCAGACCGTCTTGTCGAGGAATATGACGGTCTTATCCGGGTGAGCCCGGGCCAGGCGCTTGACCAGGTTCAGTTCGGTGCCGACTGCCCAGGCCGAGCCTGGCGGTGCCTGCTCGATGGTCGAGATGATTTTCTCGGTGGAGCCGACGTAGTCGGCAGCCAGGACGACCTCGTGCTGGCATTCTGGATGGACGATGACGCTGACGCCGGGAATGCGCTCGCGAGCTTCGCTGACGCAGCCGGGTGAGAAGCGGCCGTGTACCGAGCAGTGCCCGCGCCACAAGATCATGGTCGCGTCGCTGATCTGCTGCTCCGTCAGGCCTCCGGTATCGCCGGGCGCGTGCGGGTCCCATACGACGCAGTCGCCTGGCGCCATGCCCAGTTCGAGTACGGCCGTATTGCGGCCCAGGTGCTGGTCGGGGAGGAAGAGGACCTTGCTGCCCTGGCCGAGTGCCCACCGCAGAGCGCGGCCCGCATTGGACGACGTGCAGACCGTGCCGCCGTGCCTGCCGGTGAAGGCCTTGATGTCGGCCGAGGAGTTCATGTAAGTGACCGGCATGACCTGGCCGGCGATACCGAGATCGTCAAGCGCATCCCAGCACTGCTCGACCTGGTCGTAGGTGGCCATATCGGCCATCGAGCAGCCGGCCGCGAGGTCGGGCAGCACGACCTTCTGGTTCGCCGACGTCAGGATGTCCGCGGACTCGGCCATGAAGTGGACGCCGCAGAACACCACGAACTCGGCATCTGGCCGGGCGGCGGCCTCCCTGGCCAGCTTGAACGAGTCTCCGGTGACGTCCGCGAACTGAATCACCCCGTCCCGCTGGTAGTGGTGACCAAGTACGAAGGCCCGGTCGCCGAGTGCGTTCCTGGCCGTCCTGGCCCGCGCGACCAGAGCCGGATCGCTAGCCGGCGGAAGCTCACCCGGGCACTCCACGCCGCGTTCGGACGCCGCGTCGGCCCCTGCGCCTAGCACGAGCAGCGGCAGCGGACGACCGAGACCGGCGTCCACGGCTGACTGCAGCTGGCCTGCTGATGTGCTCATGCGTCCCCGCCCTTCGACTTATCGTCTGAATGACGATACCTATCGTAGCTGACCCTCCACAGGTCCGGGTAGCCAGGCTGGCAGGGCCGTCGCGCCAGCCTGCGCTGCCGACCCCGCCCGGAACATCGTGGCCCGCACCGGCAGTTCGCCTTGCTGGCAAGCCTGCTGAGCCGGAATCACCGGATGAGGATTATCGTTGTCATTGAACGACGGGGCCGCGCCGACCGGGGCAGCGGCCGCCCGGCACAGATCCGGGATCACCCGACGCGGGAGCTACGCAGATGACAGTTCAGGACGAGACCACCGCCAAGGGCGTCCTTCTCACCGACGCGGCATCAGTCAAGGTGAGCAGCCTGCTTCAGCAGGAGGGTCGCGACGACCTCCGGCTGCGCATTGCCGTGCAGCCTGGCGGCTGCTCCGGACTGCGCTACCAGCTGTACTTCGACGAGCGCGAGATGGACGGCGACGTCGTCAGCGAGTTCGGCACGGTAAAGGTCGTGACGGACAAGATGAGCGTCCCGTATCTCAGCGGCGCCACGATCGACTTCGTGGACACGATCGAGAAGCAGGGCTTCACGATCGACAACCCGAACGCCACCGGGTCCTGCGCCTGCGGCGATTCCTTCCACTGATCCGCAGGTCATCTCGGACTGCCGCCGGGCGCACGCGGGTGCGCCGGGCGGCAGTTCTGCGTGGCGGCAGTTGAGCCGGCGGAACCTTGCCCCGCGAGGCCGGCGAATAGATCTCCGGTGGGGTGCGCCCGGTGAGCAGGGCGAGTAACCTGTGGCCCGCCAGCGGGACAGGTAATCGGCAGGGCAGACAAGACGGAGCGTGAGATGCGCATCGCAGTGACCGGGTCGATCGCGACCGACCACCTGATGACCTTTCCCGGCCGATTTGCCGAGCAGTTGCTCGCGGACAAGCTCGACAAGGTCTCGGTGTCGTTCCTCGTTGACGGCCTGGAGATCCGGCGCGGCGGCGTGGCCGCCAATATCGCCTTCGGCCTGGGCTGCCTCGGGCTGCGGCCACTGCTGGTCGGCAGTGCCGGCCGCGACTTCGCCGAGTACCGTGCCTGGCTGGATGCGCACGGCGTGGACACCAGCGGGGTAGGTGAGTCGGCGGTCCTGCATACGGCACGGTTCGTCTGCACGACCGACACCGACCTGAACCAGATCGCCTCCTTCTACCCCGGCGCGATGAACGACGACGCCAGCATGGACCTGACCTGGCTGGCAGGTCAGGTCGACCTGGTCGTGATCGGCGCCGGCAACCCTGCTGCCATGCTCAGCTTCACCAGGCAATGCCGGGTGCTTGAGATACCGTTCGCCAACGACACCTCGCAGCAGCTAGCCGTACTCGACGGCGAGCAGATCAAGGAGCTGGTGACCGGGGCGGCGTACTTGTTCTGCAACGACTATGAAGCCTCGCTTATCGAGCACAAGACGGGCTGGAGCGACGCTGAGCTGACCGCGCAGGTCGGCGTGCGGGTGACCACGCTCGGTGCGGACGGCGCCAGGGTGGACCTCGCGGGGCAGGAGCCGTTGCTTGTCGGCCCCGTCAAGGATGTGGCCCCCGCCGACCCTACCGGCGCTGGCGACGCGTTCAGGGCCGGCTTCCTGGCCGCGGAAGCGTTCGGGCTCAGCCGGGAGCGCGCAGCCCAGCTCGGCAACCTCCTCGCCGTGCAGGCCCTGGAGACCACCGGCACCCAGGAGTACAAGCTCTCACCGGCCGAGCTGGCCAGCCGCTGCGCGACGTCTTACGGACAGGCGGCCGCGGCGGAGATCCTGGCGCACCTCGACTAGCAAGCCCGCGATCACCGCCAGCGCGGCGCCAGCGCGACCGCGCTGGCTGCGGTCCGGACGCCCGGTAATGAAACGACGCTGCGTAGTAGCCGGCCGCACCGCTGGCCGGCCAGCGGGGTAGCGTAACGTGCATGCTCGCTGCGATTGCCGATGGTTACCATGGCCCGCCGCAGCTGACGTTCGCTCGTGCGTTCACCTCCTGGACGCTCGATCCGTGGTCGCTGGCTGTCATCGTGGTGCTCGGGGCGGCGTACCTAGCCGGCGTACGCCGGGTGCGCCATCGCGGGGTGCCCTGGCCGGCCGGCCGCATCATCGCGTTCTGCGGCCTCGGGCTGGGCTTCGTCGTCGTCGCGACGATGTCATCGATCGGCGTGTACTACGCCGTGCTGTTCTACCTGCGGTCGGTGCAGACGATCCTGTTCCTGCTAGTCGTGCCCCTGTTCATGGCCATGGGTCGTCCGCTGACGCTGGTGATCGAGACGGTGCCGCGGTTCGGCCCCTGGCTGCAGCGGGCGATCGCGAGCAAGCCCGCCCGGCTGGCCCTGTTCCCCGGGATCACGGCCTTCGTCCTCGTCCTCACTCCGTTCCTGATCTACTTCACGCCGTGGTACGCGGCCGGCTTCAGGTCAGTCCTGGTCGCGCAGCTCACCCGTCTCGCGCTTGCCCTGCCCGGCTTCGTGTTCTTCTGGACGCTGCTGCGGGTCGACCCGGTGCCTAAGGCCTACCCGTATGTGGTCACGCTCTGGGTCAGCGCGGCGGAGGTGCTGGGCGATGCGTTTCTCGGCCTTGCCTGCATCGCCGACACCAGCCGGCTCGGGGGCGCGTACTACCACGCTCTCGCCCGGCCGTGGGGACCTAGCCTGGCGACGGCCCAGGTCCTGGGCGGCGGCGTGCTGTGGGTTTTCGGTGACGTGGTCGGGCTGCCGTTCCTGGCCGCTCAGCTCGTCCAGATGATCCGGGAAGACGAGGCGGACGCGCAGGTGATCGACGCCGAACTGGATGCTCGGGACGCGGCCGCGGTTGCGATCCCCGGCGGAGCTGGCGGAGCCGGCGAGGCTTCCGCGACTACCGTGTCGGCGGGCGACGGGCCGGCCGCAGCTGGCGAGGCCGCGCTGCCGGTCACCCAGCGGCCCTGGTGGGAGACCGACCGGAGGTTTGCCGACCGGTTCCGGCCTGTCGACGAGCCCGGCGGCCCCGGTCAATAGCCGTCAGTTCAGTAGCTGCGCCGCACCAGGAAGGACCAGCCGGCCGGCCGCGCGGCCGACTCGACGAATTCCTGCGACTTCAGCGCGCACCAGGCGGGCAGGTCTGTCTTCGCGGCCGGATCGTCGGCCAGCACCTCGACGAGCTGGCCGACTTCGACCTCACCGATCCGGCCGGCAAGCATGATGATCGGGATCGGGCACTTCTTGCCGAGCGCATCGAGGACCAGGGCCGGAGCGGACGCCAGCGGGCCGGCCACCGGGACGGCACCCGATTCGGGCCCAGGCGGTCGCCGGTCGCCGGGCTGCCTGCCTGAGCGGGTCGCCGCTCCCGGCCGGGCGTGCGCGCCCGGCCGTCCGTCCGGACGCCCCCCGCGCTGCTGGCGGCTCACGCTGTCACCTCCCGGGGCGATTCACCGTACCGCTTGGTTCTGGCGACCGAGAATCGCTAGCGGGCGCGGCCGCAGTGCCTGCCCTTACAGTGTCGCGCACCTTTGCCACGATCGGCGGCAGCACTGCAAGGAACTCGCTCACTGCCGCCGGCCTGACATCACGGGGCAGCGATACCCGCACGTTCCCGTGGGTAAGCGCGCCCATGGCGGCGAGCACATGGCTCGGCTGCCCGCTGCCGGCCGCGCAGGCGCTGCCGGACGAAACCGAAAAGCCGGCCCGGTCAAGTTCGGTGACCAGCGCCTCGCCATCGACGTACAGGCACGAGAAGGTGACGATGTGCGGCAGCCTCGCCTCCGGGTCGCCGTGCACCACGGAATCCGGCACAGTCCGCGGTACCTCGGAGCGGATCCTGTCGACCAGGGCGCGCAGCGCGGTGTCGGTACTGCCGCGTTCGCGGCTCACTGCGGTCAAGGACGCGGCGGCGGCCAGCACCGCCGGCACGTTCGGGAAGCCCGGAACCCGCCGGTTCTCCCGGTCGTCGGCCGGGAACGGCTCACGCCAGCGGGTTCCCTTGCGCACCGCCAGCACGCCGACGCCGGCCGGCCCGCCCCACTTGCGCGCGCTCGCGGTGAGCAGCGCCCAGCCGCCGGGCACCGGCATGCGGCCGGCTGAGGCCGCGATGTCCACCAGGAGGGGAACGCCGCAGTCCTGGCAGGCGGCCGTCACCTCAGCGACCGGCTGGAGGGTGCCGACTTCCTGGTTGGCGGACTGCAGGCAGGCCAGCAGGGTGCGGTCACGCTGCACCGCGACGGCAAACTCGGTCACGTCCGCCCGGCCGGCCTGGTCGACTCCGGTCAGCGTGACAGCGGTACCGGTCCGTCGCGCCAGCCAGTCGGCGGCGGCCAGCACGCTGGAGTGTTCGACGGCGCTCGCGACCAGGTGCCCGGGGCCGCGCGCGGCGGACTGCCTGGCCTGCACGGCGCCGAGTACGGCCAGGTGCACGGCCTGGGTTCCGGAGCTGGTGAACGACAGTTCGTCCGGACGGCAGCCAACCTCGGCCGCCATCGCCTCCCTCGCCTGGTCGAGCAGCAGTTGCGCGCGCCTGCCCTCGCGGTGCAGCCGGGCCGGGTCTGCCCAGCCCTCGTCCAGGGCGGCGAGCAGCGCCTCCCGGCCGCTGCGGTGCAGTGGCTCGGCCGAGGCCGCGTCGAAATACGCCACGTTACCGACTGTAGGCGCCCGTCCGGCCGCCAGCTGACCCGGCCGCCGCAGCGCCGGCCGGCCGGCCGGACAGGCCCCGGTAACGCCACGCCGGTAACGAATTGTCGCTCCAGGCCGGGGGTACCCCCTACCAGCAGCCGGGGGCGTTGTACTGTTTTCCACGACAGGCTGTAGGACGTCGAACTCAACCGGCCGCTGACGCCGGGACTTAGCTGCTGGGAAGGCCACCTGTGAGTCCCAACAAACGTGCCGAAGAGTGCGCCGGCCGGCCCGCCGCGCCAGGCCGCGGGTCACCGGCGCGGCTGCTTCGGCGCTGGCTGCCGCGTGCCGCCGCGGCCGTTGCGCTGGCTCTCCTTACGACCGGCTGCGATTCCTCGTGGGTAGATAACCTGGGGCTGCGCAATCCGCTCACCACCCAGGCTAAGCTGACCGTCCATCTGTGGCAGGGCGCCTGGATCGCCGCGTTCTGCGTCGGGGCGGTGGTCTGGGGCGGGATCTTGTGGGCGGTGATCTTCCACCGCAAGCGCAGCGACGCGATGCCGTACCAGGTCAGGTACAACCTGCCGATCGAGATCATGTACACGGTGGTCCCGTTCATCATGGTCGGCGTGCTGTTCTACTTCACCGCGCGAGACGAGAACAGGATCGATGCGCTGTCCCCCCATCCGGATGTGGTCGTCGACGTCACCGGGTTCCAGTGGAGCTGGGAGTTCCAGTACCCGCAGTACGCGGTCAAGAACTCGGCTAACGGCGTCACCGAGCTTGGCCAGATGTGGAACGGCACGCTCGGCCCTGGTGACAACGAGAACCAGCTGCCGCTGCTGGAGATCCCCGAGCACGAGACGGTCCGGTTCAACCTGACCTCTAACGACGTGATCCACTCGTTCTGGGTACTGCCCTTCGACTTCAAGCGCGACGTCATTCCCGGCCACCCGAACCACTTCCAGGTAACGCCGACGGCCACGCTGTACAGCGGTCCCGACACCATCGGCCGGTGCTCGGAGCTGTGCGGCCTGTACCACAGCCGGATGCTGTTCCGCATCAAGATCGTGACTCCCGCCCAGTTCAAGTCATGGATTACCGCGCAGCAGAAGCTGCAGAACGCATCTGGGGGCGCTCAGTGACGACCTACAACGAGTCGGCTCCGGTTGGCGTGACCGGCCTCCCGGCGGCACGGCGCACCTACCGTAAGGGCTCGGTCCTGGGGGACTGGCTGTCCTCGACTGACCATAAGATCATTGGTCATCTGTACCTGATCACGTCGTTCGGGTTTTTCATGGTCGGCGGCCTGATGGCGATGATCATGCGGGCGCAGCTGATGGGCCCGGACAAT
>JAJYUU010000135.1 GCA_021792405.1 Actinomycetes bacterium | reverse complement strand
GCGGGAGCTCGGCCGGCAGCACGAACAGGGCGAGCGCCGGCAATCCGGCGATAGCGAGGGCGCAGCTGACTGCGCACAGCAGCGCAGCGAGCGCGATCGGCCGGGCCAGCCGGAGCGCGAGGCAGCGGAGCGCGAGTTCGGCGTTACGGCCGAAGACCCCATTCCCTGGAGCGGACTGGGCAGCTCGCAGGAAGTGCCGGGCTGCGCGCGCGGGATCGCGCCGATGCAAGCTGATCCTGCCTAGCTCGTTGATCGCGCCGCTGTGAACCGGGTCGATCGCCAGGGCAGCCTCTTGCCGCAATCTGGCCCCGGCAGGGTCGCCGCGGCTCAGACAGACTCGCCCGGCGGTGACATGAACGTCGGCTTGGTCCGGGGCGACGGCAAGGGCTGCCCCGGCCGCTTCGGCCGCTAGGTCGAGCTGGCCGCCCGCTGCGGCTGCCTGTGCCAGGCAGACGTGCGACCGCCACGAATGCGGCGCCAGGCGCCGGGCCTCCAGCGCGGGCGCCACCGCCTCGGTGCCCCGGTCCAGCCCGATCAAGGCGGTGCTGAGGAGCCGGAACGGCCAGTCGTTCGCCGGGTCGAGCGCGCTGGCCCGTCGCGCGGCCAGCATCGCCTCAGCCGGACTGCCGGTGCCCAGGTGCGCGCGCGAGAGCAGGCACCAGCCCCGGCAGCTGTCTGGCGCAGCGGCCAGCACGGCCGACAGCAGCCTGGCAGCATCGGCGAAGCGGCCAAGCTCGATCATCAGCCCGGCGCGGCTCAGCTGGACTGAGTCGCTAGCCGTCATGCCCGGCTCTGGAGACCCACGCGGCGATCCCGTAGCGTCGTCTGGTTTCGGAAGCGCTGATAAGTTTATGCTGCTTTGACCGCGCCCGGTGGCGAAACGCGCTACCGATACGGGCCGAGCGGGCCAAGTCTGGCTATGCAGTCAGCGTCACCACAGCTGCGTCCGCTGCCCCGGCAGACTCTCCCGCACGAGCAGCGCGCTGCGCGACTGGCGAGCCACGCCCCGTGGTCACTGAGCACAACCGAGCCGTCTGGCTGCGGGACGCTGTAAACGCGCTTCAACCCGCCGCCCGGCATGGCAACGTACTCGCGCGCGATCAGGTCCACCCCTCTAGTGTGCAGCGCGAGCGGCTCGCCGTGACCGCCGAGCCGCGTGCGGTACGGTGCGACAATGACTGAGCAGAATGACGCGGCAGCCGGCGTTGCGGAGACCGACGAGAACGACTGGCGGGTGACGGTCCGCCTGCCGGAGGCGAGCCAGGCCGGCCAGGCCATCGAGCACTTGAGTGCCCACCAGGTGGAGGACGAGGTCCACCACCGGCTTGGCGGCACGGTGGCGGTCGGCACCAGCGGCGGCAGCGAGGTGTTTCTGTACACCCGCACGCAAGACACGGCAGCGGCTGCCCGGCAGTCGGTTGCCGACCTGCTGGCCAAGCACGGCATGCAGGCAGACTTCACGATCGAGCGCTGGCACCCGATCGCCGAGGAATGGGAGGCCGCCGATGTCCGCTTGCCGGAGACTGCTACGGAGATTCAGGCCGAGCGACGGGACCTCGACGTTGCGGAGACCAGCGAGTCCCTGGCGGCGGGCGTAGCACTGTTCGAGGTCAGGGTGCAGGTGCCCGCGCACCGCGATGCGGTGGCCCTGGCGCGGCGCCTGGCAAGCGCAGGCTACTCGGTCGTGCGCCGCTGGCGGTTCCTGGTCGTCGGCGCGAACAATGCCGACCAGGCCGAGGAGTTCGCCGCGAGAATCCGGCCGCAGGTCCCGGCTGGCGCCGTCGTCAGCATCGAGGAGGTCGGTCCGCGACGGCCGTACACCGTGTTCGAGATACTGGCCGGATCGGGCCTGTAACGGCGCCGGCCGCTCGGGCGCCCGCCGGCTCGGGCGGCGGCGGCCGTCCGGCAGCGGGGCTAGCCGAGGGCTAGCCGGCCGGGCGGTGCAGCTGATGCAGCATCCAGCCGCGGCCGCTGCGATCAAGCGGCCGGGTGTACTCGGTGAATATCTCCGCGGCGCGCCGGTAGGACAGCCGACCCTTCCCGGTCAGCGGGCACAGATCGGTCGCGGAAGTGCCCGCCGGCGCGCGGCGGTCGGTCAGGAACAGCGGTCCGGTCACCCGGCCGGCCAGCAGCCAGCCGAGCAGGTCGCTGGTGTGCGAGCTCAGCGGGCGCTGATCGGACGGCGCCGTCCTGATCCAGCGGCCCGCCCGATTGAGCGCGCTCGCGTCGAGCGCGAGTGCGGCCTCGGCCGCTGCGCCGGTGTCCAGCAGCAGGCGCCAGAATGCCTGCTCCCGCAGCCCGGCCGGTGCCGCGAACAGTGCGGCTAGCTGTGCCGCATCGAGCGGCTGGACGGCCGCTGGCCGCTGACGGGTCAGGCCGGCCTGACCGCCGTGGCCGGCCTGACCGCCGTGGCCGGCCTGGCTGAGCAGCGCCGTCGGGTCATCGGCTATCCACGCTCGTCGCTGCCACCAGCGGGTCGCGCTGCGCAGCGCCGACAGCTCGCGGCTCACCGTGCGGGCGCCCGCCTGGCGCATCCGGTGCGCGACGGCCTCGGCGAGCCTCATCCCGGCAGCTTCGTCGTCCAGCAGCGCCAGCGGCACGACCGGAGGGCTGGCCTTGCGCCGGCCAGGTCCGGCCGGCGGCAGCTTACCGACCAGCGGCCACGCCCAGCTGGCCAGCGATATCCGGTACACCCGCCGGGAGGCCGGGCGCAGCTGGGCTTCGGCCAAGAAGCGGTCGACCGCAACCGCGTACTCGACGGGCACGACGTCTGCGGTGGCTAGCGCATTCATCGCTGCTCCTGTCATAAGGCAGGCTCATTCTGCCTGGCATAAATACGGCTGCCGGAGAATCAGCATAGCGCAGGAACTGAAGGGACCCAGCACCGGCATTTACTGCGGTAGCCAGGGTTTGACCTGGAGATTCACGCTACAGTTTCGCGGGCTATATGGTTGCGGCGGAGCTAATGCTGGCCCGGCCAGTTTTTGTGCTGACCGGCGTTCAATTAATGCTTTCTCGCCGCGGTAAATCACATCAAGGCGCCTGAGCCTGCCAGGCCAGCCGCGCTGCGGTGCTCGCCAGCCCGGCGATCAGGCGGGCCCGCTGGCAGGAGCGGCCGTCCGGCCAGCCGGGGCAGTGGTTAGGGTGGTTGTGCCACGAGTAAGGGGAGGCGCATGGGACAGCACGCCGAACTGGTATTTGCCGGCGGCGCGATCTACACGGCCGACGCAAGTCGCCGCCGGATGGTCCCCGCGAGGGCGGCGGACGGGAGTCCGGCCAGCTGGGTCGCGGTGACCGGTGGCCGGATCGCGGCGATCGGCGCGACGGCGGATCCCTCGCTCCAGGACCTGATCGGCCCGGCCACCGAGGTCGTCGACCTGCGCGGCCGCGCGTTGCTGCCCGGCTTCCAGGACGCGCACGTCCACCCGGCCTTCGCCGGGCTGACGATGATCGAATGCAACCTGATCGGCGCCGTGACCCTGGACGAGGCCATGGCCCGCATCTCCGCCTACGCGGCGCAGTACCCCGAGCGCGAGTGGATCGCCGGGTCAGGCTGGCGGATGGAGTGGTTCCCGGCGGGCACGCCTGACCGGCACACGCTCGACCGCGTCACCGGCGGGCGGCCTGCCTACCTGTCGAACAGGGACGGGCACGGGGCCTGGGTGAACACGCGCGCTCTGGCGCTGGCCGGCATCGACGCGCGAACGCCGGATCCGGCCGACGGCCGGATCGAGCGCGAGCCGGACGGCGGCCCGCAGGGCACGCTGCACGAGGGCGCGGCGAACCTGGTCGGTCGTCTGCTACCCGAGCTGACCTTCGACGAGCGCCTGGCCGGCCTCCTGCTCGCGCAGCAGCACCTACACGCGCGTGGCATCACTGCCTGGCAAGACGCGATTGTCGGGGACTACCTGGGCAGCCCGGACCCGCTGCCGGTATACCTGGCCGCAGCTGCCAGCGGCGAGCTCACGGCGCGCGTCGAGGGCGCGCTGTGGTGGGACCGGGCGCGCGGCGGCGAGCAGCTTCCCGACATCCTGGCCAGGCGGGAGCGCGGCCGCGGACCGCGGTTCCGGGCGAACACCGTGAAGATCATGCAGGACGGCGTTGCGGAGAACTTCACCGCAGGGATGCTCGAGCCGTACCTGGACGGCCAGCCTGGCTGTCACGGCCACGGTAGCGGGCTGTCCTATATCGACCCGGCGGCGCTGCTCGGTTATGTCACCCAGCTAGACGCGCACGGATTCCAGGTGCACCTGCACGCTATCGGTGACCGGGCGGTGCGGGAGGCGCTGAACGCGATCGAGGCAGCGCGTGTCGCTAACGACGGAGGCGGTGGCGAGCGGCGGGACAACCGTCATCACATCGCGCACCTGCAGGTCGTCCATCCCGACGACGTGCCCAGGTTCGCCGAGCTCGGGGTGACGGCCAACATCCAGGCCCTGTGGGCCGCGCATGAGCCGCAGATGGACGAGCTCACGATCCCGTTCATCGGGCCGGAACGGGCCGCCCGCCAGTACGTGTTCGGAGACCTGCTGCGGTCTGGGGCACGCCTGGCGGCCGGCAGCGACTGGGCAGTCAGCAGCGCGAACCCGCTGCGCGCTTGCCATGTCGCGGTCAACCGGTCGCTGCAGGGTGCGACCGGCGCGCAGGCCGAGCCGTTCTTGCCCGGCCAGAGCCTGGACCTTGCCGAAGCACTGGCGGCCTACACGATCGGCTCCGCGTACGTCAATCACCTGGACGACGAAACCGGCACCATCGAGCCGGGGAAGCTGGCCGACTTGGTGGTACTCGACCGTGACCCGTTCGCCGGACCGACATCGGAGATCGGCAGCACCGGCGTGTTCGCGACATTCGTCCAGGGCGAGCCCGTCTATCTGGCGGCCTCGGGCGGTACCGGTGCGGACGCACCCGACTGAACCCACCCGGAATCGTCAGATGTGACGAGTCGAGGCGACCCCCAGCAGCACGATCAGCACGGCGAGCAGCACGAACCCGGCAGTGCCGACGTAGCCGAGGATGAGCCCGGCACGGGCCATGCCGTCGCCCTGCTCGCCCGTTACCCTGATGCGCCGTCGTGCCTGATGTCCCAGGACGATCGCGGCGATCCCGGCCGGGAAGCCAGCCAGCAGCTGCCCGATCCCGCAGGCCAGTGAGGCGATGGCCATCCCGCTGGTCCGCTGGCCGACCGCGATTCCGGGAACGGGCCCGGTCCGGCTGATCTGAGCCGCGCCGTACTGCAGAGCCGGGTAAGCCGCCGGCAGGTCGGCAGTCAGCCGGTCCAGCTCGGCATAGGTTGCCGCGCCCGCCAGTTCGCCGACGCGCTCGTCCCACTCCTGCCGGGTCAGTCGGCCTTCGGCGAAGGCGTCGTTGAGCATGGACTGGACTCGCGCCCGGTCATCGTCCGACGCTCGCATCGCTCCTGGGTAGCTTCCGCTTGCCATGTTTCCCCGCCAGATCGCCGTAGCACTGACGCCAGTTTAAGCGGCTCTTCGGCGAGCTTGCCGCGCAGGCGCGAACCGCCTTCGCGGCCGACGCCCGCGACGTGCAACGCTTCCTTACCGCCCAGCCAGCCTGGCTGGCGCGGCCGGAGCACGCCAGCCCGAGATTGCCAGACCCGAGCCAGAGGCAGGACCCGATCACGATGAAATTGCCGGACCTAGCCGACATGCCGTATGCGGCAGCCCTCACGCGCAGCGATAGCGAGCTTGACGGATCCGATTTCGACACGGTGCTTTTCGAGCAGGCGGAGTTCAGCGGCCCGAACGCGGCGAATACGCGCTTTCTGGAATGCGCGTTCCGGCGGGTATCGATCACCGACGCCAAGTTGCAGCGCTCTAGCCTGCGTGACGTGTGGGCGCGCGATCTGCGGCTGACCGCTACCAGCCTGGCCGAAAGTCACTGGCACGACGTGACCATGCTCGGCTCCGCGCTGGCCGGGGTGCAGGTCTTCGGCGCCGACTTGCGCAACGTCGTGTTCAGCGGGTGCAAGCTGGACTCGGTCAACTTCCGGGCTTCTCGCCTGACCGCGGTGGTCTTCCACAACTGCGTGCTGCGCGACGTGGATTTTGGCGGCGCGTCGTTGATCCGTTGCTCGTTCCCCGGCTCGCAACTCGTCCGCGTCGATCTGAGCAAGGTCACGATGGACCGGACCGACTTCAGGACGGCTGAGCTGGGGCTGATCATCGATGTCGGCTCGCTCCGGGGCGCGATCATCAGCTCCGGCCAGCTTGCCGTCGTGGCACCGGTGCTCGCCCAGGCGCTGGGCATTGAGATCAACGACGAAGGGCTTTGAGCGCTCGCCGGCTGCGGGCCTGCCGGCCGTGCAGCGTCGCCCTGGCGATTGCCCTGCCGCAGCGGACGGAGAAGCCAGCCGGCCTACCGGGACTGCGGCACAATCGTGGGCATGCGACCGTCCGACAAGTCCCGGCCCGAGACCGGGTTAACCGCCGACCCAGCTGATCTGCCCGTCAGGCCGGGCGCGCCGGCAGAGCAACGCCAGAACGTCGCTGATCGACGGGGCACGACTGGTCAACCTGGCTCGACCGATCGCCTGGCCAGCCGGCTTGCGAGCCTGCCCGACGCTCATCCCGCTGCCTGGTCTGCGGCCGCCACTGCCGTGGCCGGCAGCCGGCGCCCAGACAGCGCGGATGCCCGGTGGCGCGGCGAGGAGGAGAGGTGGTGGCGGGGCGAGGACGAGAGGTGGTGGCGCGGCCCGGACCAGCCGCAAGCCGAAGATGACTCCGGCGACAGTGTAGGCGGCGAGCCCGGCGCCGACGGCGAGGACGATAGCGGCGGCGGCGGCGATAGCGGCGGCGGCGGCCCGGTTGAGACAGACGGCCCGGCAGGCCCCGGCGGCAATCCTGACGCCGAAGCGGGTGACACCGGTGGCCGGCCAGGTGCGGCTAGCAGGCCAGCAGGGATGGGACGACGGGGGACCGGCCGGGCCGGGCCGGGCCACAGCCTGCGGGACGGTCGCTGGGCCGAGGAGGCCCTGAGCCGCGCCGTCAGCGGCCGGGGCGGGTACCGGCCGTGGTTCAGCTCGGGCGGAGCCGGAGACCCTTGGTTCGCCGCCGAGCGTTAGCGCTCGTCCGGCCGGCTGAAGGAGGCCGGGTCGGGCTGCTGGCGCGGCAGCATCACCTCAGCGGTGACATCGGCGGCAAGCCGGAGGATGTCACCGTCAGCCAGGCGCACGGCAACTCCCGGCAGCACGCGGTCCCCGTTCACGAACGTGCCGTTGGTCGAGTTCTCGTCCCGGACGCTGGCGTGGCCGCCGTCGTCCACGGTCACCGTGGCATGCCGCCTGGAAACGTTCTCATATTCAGCGAAAGCGGCCGCTACCAGGGATTCGGCCGGATCACGGCCGAGTAGCAAGGTGGTACCGGCCGGAACCTCGACGTTCCCGGTCGGGAAGGAGAGCCGGAGTACGGTCGGCGAGATCGTGCTGGCTCGATCCTGCGGCCGGAGGTACTCCTGCATGACAGTATTCGCGGGCGGTGCGTCGTCGTCGCGCGCCCTGGTCCGGGGCAAGTTGGCGCCGCAAGTGAAGCAGATCAGGTCGTCGGGCTTCACTTCGGTTGCGCAATTCGGACAGGTTAGCGTCGCCATCAGGTCCTCCTGGACTCATCAAGGGGCGGCCCGGCCAGCCCTCGACCACTGCTCGCGCTACTGCTCGCACGAGAGGGTAACGTGCCGGGCTGAGGCGTTGGTGCCAGGCTATGGGAGTCCCTCCGTCCCGCTGACAGCGACCGGCAGCGTCGGGCGGCGGCCTGAAGCCCCGGCGGTAACATCCAAGGCATGGTTAGCTTCACGCTCAATGAGGAGCAAGAGGCGCTCCGCCGCACAGTCGAGGAGTTCGCCAAAGGGGTAGTCGCGCCGGTTATCGGGCGCCACTACGAGCGGGGCGAGTTCCCGTACGAGATCGTTACCCGGATGGGCAAGATGGGCCTGTTCGGACTGCCGTTCCCGGCGGAGTACGGCGGGATGGACGGCGACTACTTCACCTTCTGCCTGGCCCTGCATGAGCTGGCCAGAGTTGACTCGTCGGTGGCGATCACACTGGAGGCCGGGGTCTCGCTCGGCGCGATGCCGATCTACCGGTTCGGGTCTGCGGAGCAGAAGAATCGCTGGCTGCCCGAACTGGTTCTGGGCGAGCGCCTAGCCGCCTTCGGCCTGACCGAGCCAGGCGGGGGCTCCGACATCCCCGGCGGGATGCGTACCACGGCCCAGCTGGATGGCGACGAGTGGGTGATCAGCGGCTCGAAGGCATTCATCACGAACTCGGGCACTTCGATCACCTCGGTCGTCACCGCGCTGGCGATCACCGGCCGCACCGACGGCAGGCCGGAGATCTCCGCGATCATGGTGCCGTCCGGCACGCCGGGCTTCATCGTCGGGCCGGAGTACTCCAAGGTTGGCTGGCGCTGCTCGGACACCAGGGAGCTGGCGTTCTCCGGCTGCCGGGTGCCGGCTGCGAACCTGCTCGGCGAGCGCGGCCGCGGTTACGCGCAGTTTTTGCAGACTCTGGACGAGGGCCGCATCGCGATTGCCGCGCTGGCGGCCGGCCTGGCTCAGGGCTGTGTCGATGAGTGCCTGCGTTATGCCGCCGAGCGGACAGCGTTCGGCCACCAGCTCGGGCACTACCAGGCAACTCAATTCAAGATCGCGGATATGGCAGCGAGGGCGCATCTCGCGCGGCTTGCCTGGTATGACGCGGCGGCCCGGCTGGTGGCCGGCCAGCCGTTCAAGACGGAGGCCGCGATCGCCAAGCTGACGTGCTCGAATGCGGCGATGGACAACGCACGGGACGCGACCCAGATATTCGGCGGCTACGGGTTCATGAACGAGTTCCCGGTGGCCAGGTTCTACCGTGACGCGAAGGTCCTTGAGATCGGGGAGGGAACGTCCGAGGTACAGCGAATGGTTATCGCGCGGCAACTGGGCCTTCGAGCCGGCCCTGGCTGATCCGCGCGGGTCAGTTACCGGAGCCGACCAGCATCGCCTTGATGCTTACCCTGTTGGCGATAACCGTGCTGTTCGTGTTGATCATGTGCTGGTCGCCCATCAGGCGGACGACACCTTCCAGGTCCTGGACGCTGGTGGACGTCGGGTAGCTGCCAACGGTAATGAGGTCAGCGTCCTGAACGCTCATGTGCGTGGCGCCGGGTAGCACTGCCTGCACCTGACCGGCGAGCGATGCGTTGGCGTCTGCTTTCGCCATGGCAGCCTGGAAATCGGCGACTGCGGCGGAGTTCTGCCGGACCCAGGCATCTTGTGCCACGTAGCCGAGCAGCGGCAGGCCAGCGGTGGAGCCGCTAGCCGCGTCCAGCAGCTCGACCGCACCAAGCTCGCTCTCCGCCTGGTAGATGTAAGGCTCGCTGACCAGGATCGCCTGGAGCTTGTGATCGGCGAGTTCACTTACCTCTTGCTGCTGCGGCATCGGATGCCACTGGCCATCGGATTGCATCGACTCGGCTGCTCCGGGACCAACGAAGTTGGTGATCACCTGAGTAGCGGCGGCGGCGTCCAGGCTGGCCGGGGCGCCCGCACTGGTGAGTTTTGGCCCCAGCCAGTCATCGGCAGGCTCGCCGATCGCCACGTTGGGGTTAGCCAGGTCGGCTGGCGTCTTGATGGACGAACCCGGCAGGGTGAGGATTTCCAGCGAGCCCGCTGTGGCATCGTAGCCGTCGGCGAGGATCCGCAGGTCGTGGTACTGGGCCTGCCAGTAAAAGACATTGCCGTAATCACTGGCCGCAATGTCAGCTTGTCCCGCCTGCAGTGCGTTCAGTTCGGCCTGCTGGTTCGGATAGGCCTGGATGCGCACATGTGCCAGTCCTTCGGCGGCGAACAGGCCGTCCTTCTGGGCTAGGTAGATGGCGGCGTCACTAACCCCCGGCTCGGCAGCGATGACGATCGTGCTCGACACCGCGCCGCCAGGGCTGGCCGCACCGCCGCAGCCTGCGGCCAGCAGGAGGGTGAGCCCGCACAGCGCCGCGAGCGCGCCGCGGGTCCGGGCGACACGACTGCCCAGGTTCAGCAGCGGGCCTCCAGCCGGGCCAAGCCTCATGACTCTCCTCGCAGGGGTCTGGGTCTATCGCCGCTCATCCGGTCATCGGCGTCCGATCCGGAGAGTTTTCGGAACATGGGCGTTGCGGCAGAGAGTACCCTATTGCTGCCAGGTGGCCCGTCAAACATCACGTTACAGCGGTTTTTCCGATTCGTGTGTGTATTGATGAACGTTCCCCGGTTAACGGCTAGAGTTGCCGTGGCTTGACTGCACCCGAATGAAGAGTCGCTATCTGGGAGGATCGCCGTGTCGGTAGTGCCCCGTGGCCGCTCGGCATGCCCTCGTATCGCGGCTGACAGATGAGGGGTTCAGAGACCGTGCCCTCCCGAGACAACAAGGTCCTTTCCGCCGCCTCCGATGCCAGCCAGCCTGACGGCCGCCAGGACGGTGCCGCCCCGGCTGGCCGGGTCCCGGCAGGCAACGGGCATGGCTCTGCCATGGGTACTCCAGTCGAAAGGTCCCCTGCGGCCGACGACAGCACCGCCGCTGGCCCGGCAGCCCAGAGGACACAGAGGCCATGGCGATCGCTGAAGAACTGGCGTGTCCGGTCTCGGCTGCTGTTGCTGATCATCATCCCGACCTTGACCGCTGTCATCCTGGGCGGAACCTACATCGTGACCGCCGTCCAGAACACGCTGGCTTATCAGCGGGTCGAGCGCCTGGCGAACCTTAGCTATGACGTGACAACACTGGCTGGGCACCTCGAGGACGAGCGGGACCAGACCATGTTGTGCATCGGCGAGAGCCCGTCCGGGCCAGGCAAGCCCAACTGCGCGGTCGGTCAGACGCTCAGGAAGCTGGTTCAGGATGACTGGGCCCTTACCCAGCCATGGATAAAGAAGGTTCAGGCGGACAGCGCGTCCATTGGCAGTGGCTACCCGGCCCAGGTCCGGCAGGACGCTGCCGACATAGGCGACGTGTTGCGCCTGGTCGGACCACTGCGGACCGCCGCGGTAGGGACGCACCTGCCGGTTATCGACGTGATGAGCAAGTACACCCAGATCGTCGTCCAACTGCTGGCGATTGACGACAACATCGCGCTGGGCAGCGGCGACCCGGCGCTGAACACCGATGTGCGCTCGCTGAACCTGGTCTCGCTGATCGCCGAGGAGGCATCGGAGCAACGCGGGCTGCTCGATTACACCCTGGCCCAGGACACCACGTTCCCGGCGGACAACTCGTTCAACCCGGCGGTGCTGAGCGCGGTGGAGACCGCGCAGGAGGAGCAAAACGCCAACCTGGCCGAGTACGACCGCAGCGCCACGCCGCAGCAAGTCGCGCTTTACAACAACACGGTGCAAGGCAGCCTGGTCAATCAGACCCTCCAGTACGAGCAGGAAGCCATCGCTTTCGGCCAACTCGGCGAGAAGCTGAACCCCAACGACTTCACCACGCCAGGTGAGTTCAACGGCGCCATGTCGACCGGCACGATCGACGACATCAGGTCGGTCGAGCAGTCGCTAGTGGCCGCGACCATCAACAGGGCAAGTGCACTGCACCGTAATGCGCTCATCACCGCGTCGGCCATCGGCGCCGCGGTGCTTATCGTGCTGCTGCTGGCGCTGATCCTGACCACCGTTGTCGGCCGGTCCATGGTGCGGCCGCTGCGGCGCTTGCGGTCTGGCGCACTCGAGGTCGCCGGCGTCCGGCTGCCCGAGACGGTGCGGCGGATGAGCGAGACTGACGGGTCCGCGGTGCCGCTCGAGGTGGAGCCGATCGATGTGGACTCTTTCGACGAGATCGGCGAAGTCGCCCGGGCGTTCGACCAGGTGCACCGGGAAGCGTTGCGGCTGGCCGCCAACGAGGCCGCGCTGCGGGGCAACGTCAACGCGATGTTCGTGAACTTGTCCCGGCGCAGTCAGTCGCTGGTCGAGCGGCAGATCCGGCTGATCGACGATCTCGAGCAGGGCGAGCAGGACCCGGACCGGCTGTCCAGCCTGTTCCAGATGGACCACCTGGCTACCCGGATGCGCCGCAACTCGGAGAACCTGCTGGTTCTGGCCGGTCATGACGCCAGCCGACGGTGGAACCAGCCGGTCGCGCTCGTTGACGTGCTGCGGGCGGCAGTGTCCGAGATCGAGCAGTACGAGCGCGTGACGCTGAACGTGCAGCCTGGCATCGCGGTCCGCGGCCATGCCGTCAACGACGTCGTGCACCTGCTAGCCGAACTGGCCGAGAACGCGACCTCATTCTCGTCGGCCGAGACTCCGGTGGCCGTCGCCGGGCACCTGCTCAGCAGCGGAGGCGTCCTGCTCGACATCACCGACCAGGGCGTTGGCATGGGGGCCGAGGAGATGGCCCACGCTAACTGGCGGCTCGACAATCCACCGGTCGTCGACGTGGCCGTGTCCCGCCGGATGGGCCTGTTCGTGGTCGCGCGGCTTGCTGCCCGGCATGGCATCCGCGTCCGCTTGCGTCCCGCTCCGGCTGGCGGCCTCACTGCCCTGGTCTGGCTGCCGGACGAAGTCGTCAGCCACGATGCCGCCGGTGGGGCGCCGGGCATGCACAACCTCGAGTTCCCTGGCGGTGCCGCGGGGCTGAGTCCTACCGGCATCCAGCCGGACGGGCTGATGGCCGGTGCGGCTGCAGTCGCGCTGACACCCGGCCTGAACGGCGAGGCCGAGCGCGTGAGCTCAGCCGCAGAGCAAGAGATCAACGCTGCCAGGGCGCCCAGGTTCAGCTCATCTCAGCCAGAGGCGGCCGGTGCACTCGGCCCGCGCCGGATACCTGGCGCCGGGCCGCATCCTGGCAGCGTTGGCTGGGGCGGTGCTGCAACCACAAGTCCGCTGCCCGCGTTCGGATCCGAGTTCGCCGAGGCTGAGCTGGCAGCTGCGGCAGCCGAGCGCCTGCGCTCGGGTGCCGGCACGCGCCGGGATGACGACGTGTTCGCCCTGGGTTCGCCGCGGACAACGGCGGATTTCGCGGGCGCGCCACAGCCTGAGTCCCCGGTCCCGCCGCTAACGCTCGGCCAGCCGACCGTCGTGGGTCGCGGTGGTCAGTCGGGAGCGGAAACCCGTACCTTCGCCGCTAGCCCTGCTGGGCCGGCGGCCGGCCCGGGGGGTGTGGTCGTGCCGCCCGCCGAGCACGTCGCGCGCGAGAACCGGCTGCCGATCTTCGAGGCCGTAGAGTCTGACTGGTTCCGCCGTGGGCGCAGCGGCGTGCCCGCCGTGTCGGCTCCGGCCAGTGCGGGCAGCGCCGACGGCAGCGCGGCGAGCCCGGCTGGCTCAGCTGGTTTCGGCGGCGGCACCGGCAGCCAGGGCGCTGGCGGTGGCTGGGCCGACCGCCAGGGCGCCGGGGTACCTGAGCCGGAAGTCAGCTGGGCCGCGTCGGCGGCCGACCAGGGGTGGCAAGCGGCTGCCGCAGCCAGTTCACCAGCCATCGGCGGGACGACGTCGGTCGGCCTTCCCAAGCGTGTTCCGCAGGCAAACCTCGTTCCCGGTACAGCAGCGCCGGAGGCAGCAGCGCCGATTCCGACGAGGTCAGCCGCGGTGACCAGGGAGCGCTTTTCAAGCTTCCAGCGCGGGGTGCGGGAAGGACGTGCGGCGGCCTCCGGAGATGAGGGAGACTCCGAAGAGGGTAACGGTTCTCGATGAGGGTGACACGATCTTGCTTCACTGGTCATGCTTAGCCTGAGAGCGCGGATGCGTCCGCTGGGTGCCCCGCGTCAAGCCATGGCGCCGCCGCGTCCGGCCGGACCGGATGCGCGTCGCGAGAGGAAGGTGCGCCTGTGAGTCCGCTTGTGCGTCCGGCTCAAGACCTGAACTGGCTGATCACGAACTTCGTGGAGCGGGTGCCATCAGTGGCGCACGCCATCGTGGTCTCCGCGGATGGCCTGCCGATGGCGTTCTCACGCGGCTTTCCTGCCGATCGGGTGGACCAGCTCGCCGCCGTTACCTCGGGGCTCACCAGCCTCACGCAGGGCGCCGCTCGCGTCTTCGAAGGCGGTGCCGTCACCCAGACGGTCGTGGAGATGCACCGCGGCCTGCTGATCATCATGGCCATCAGCGACGGCTCGAGCCTGGCGGTCCTCGCGGCAGCCGACTGCGACATGGGACTGGTTGCCTATGAGATGGCGCTGCTCGTCGAGCGGGTGGGCAGCGCGCTGACACCCGAGATACGCGGCGGCCAGTCCGGCTGGGCTGAGGGCGGCAGATAGTGACAGGAGGCTGCCGTGTTTGGCCGCGGCCGCGATGACTGGGATGCGGGCGAGGGCCTGTACCCGGATAATCGTGATGACCTCGGCGCGGCAGAGCTCAGCTACGTCCCAGGGCATTCTGCCGGGCCTCGTGACCCGTGGCAGCCGGGTCCTGACCAGGGCGGGATCGACGACGAACCTAGCGCGCTGGTTCGTCCCTACGCGGTTACCGGCGGGCGCACCAAGCCCCGCACTCAGCTGCAGATCGAGGCCATGGTGGCGGCGTCCCATTACGAGGCGCGCGACCTGTCGGTGCTCAGCCCCGAGTGCCAGGCCATCCTCGGGTTCTGCCGTGACTGGCGATCGGTCGCGGAGGTCTCGGCGGTGCTGCGGATGCCACTGGGCGTAGCAAGGGTGCTGATAGCGGACATGGCAATGGAAGGACTGGTCCGGGTTCATCAGATCGACCATGCACAGGGTCGGCCGGACATCAACCTGCTCGAAAGGGTGCTCAGTGGACTTCGCAAGCTCTAGGGCTGTCCCTGCGATGACCGCAGATACCGCGATGACGTCCGTGAAGATTGTCGTCGCCGGTGGCTTCGGCGTGGGCAAGACCACGTTCGTGGGCTCGGTCTCCGAGATTACGCCGCTCACCACCGAGGCCGTGATGACGACCGCTAGCGACGGACTGGACGACCTGAGCCACACGCCAGACAAGACCACGACGACTGTTGCCATGGACTTCGGCCGGGTGACCCTCGACGCTGGCCTGATTCTTTACTTGTTCGGCACTCCCGGGCAGCACCGGTTCTGGTTCATGTGGGACGACCTGATCCAGGGCGCCATCGGCGCTGTCGTCCTCGTGGACACGCGCAGGCTGGCTGACTCGTTCCCGGCGGTCGACTACTTCGAGTCGGCTGGCCTGCCGTTCATCGTCGCGGTCAACGGATTCCACGGCGACTTCCCGCATGCGCTGTCGGACGTGCAGGAGGCGCTGTCCATCAGTCCGCGGGTGCCGATCATGCAGTGCGACGCCCGCGGCCGCAACTCGACTAAGTCCACCTTGATCGCGCTGGTCGAGCATGCGATGACCATGCAGCTCAGCGCGCGATAGGCGGGTGCGGAAGACTCGCGAGCTCGCGGTGCGGGGCCTCGCGCCGCAGCGAGCTCGCGCTTCTGCTGTAATTGATCAAGAGGTCATGGGGCGGTAGCTCAGCCGGTTAGAGCAGCGGACTCATAATCCGCCGGTCGTGGGTTCGAGCCCCACCCGCCCCACTGTTTCAAAGCCCTGGTCTGGTGCCCCTGACCTGCGAGGATGTCGATATATCGTGATCTTGCTCTGCCGCGCTTGTGTGCGGCTGTGTGCGGCCGTGGGTAGCGAAATGCAGGTCGCTGTGCCCAATACGTACTAGCCAGCGCGGTGTTGGGGTCCATTGGTGTCAAGTCGTGGGCCGAGCCGATCCCTCACGACGAGTCGCTCTGGCTAACGGTCTGCTAACGACAGCCCTGGGAGGCTGGCGCCGATGCTGTGCGATTGGGAAACGCATTCCGACGTATTCCCTGTCGCCCGCCACGATCATGGGACCGGGCTGAGCTGAGTTTCGCCAGCATGATGGGACCACCTGTCCGCCAGTTACATGGGACCACCGGGAGCCGGGCCGGTGCTGGCCTGCCGCTGTCCGGTTC
>JAJYUU010000288.1 GCA_021792405.1 Actinomycetes bacterium | reverse complement strand
CGGCGACCGCGCCGAGCGCGAGCGCGTAACCGGCCCCGAGGCCGCGCCTGCCGGGGCCGGCATGGCCAGCCGGGCCAACAGGTCCAACAGGGCCAGCCGCCCAGGAGGCGAACCCGAGCGAGACCGCGGCAGCCGCGCCGAATGCGATGACGAGGAACAAGCCGGACAGCCGGTCAGCCGCCAGCCCGGACACCGCGGAGAAGAGGTGAGGCCCGCCGACCGCGACGCTGCCGAGTACGGCACCGGACCGGATCGCCACCGCCCGGCCGGCGACCGCGCCGACGCCGGCCACCAGCAGGCATACCGAGCCTGCCGTACCCAGCAGGTACGGCACCCGGCGCCAGGCCCGCCGCTTGATCCCGGCCAGCAAGTCCGTGCCTGCTGCCAGGGCCAGCAGGATCAGCCCCGCGGCCAGCACGCCGCCGAGCGCGGTCACCGTCGCCCGCCAGTCGCTCGCGCGCCCGCCGGGGCTTGCGAGCCCGCCGCCGGGGCTTGCGAGCCCGCCGCAGCCGGCAGCCTGCCCAGCGCGAGCAGCAGGGCGGACATGATGGCAAACGGGCTGGGCGGAGAGCCAGGCAACCATACGTCGACCGGCACGATGTCGCCGACGCCGCCGCTGGTGGCATAGGACGGACTGATGAGGCCGCCGCCGACGGCGTCAGAGCCGACGGCGACGACAACCTTCGGATCCGGCATCGCTTCGTAAGTCTCCCGCAGCGGGCCGGCCATCCCGTGCGCGCCCGCTCCGGTCACTAGCAGGACGTCGGCGTGCCGCGGGCTGGCGGTGACGAACATGCCGAGCCGGTGGATGTCGTAGACCGGGTTCAGCAGCGCCATGATCTCCCACTCCTCGCTGCCGTCCGACCCGGCGTCGACGTGCCGCAAGTGCACTGACCGGCGCAGCGCCCTGGTCCTGGCCGCCAGCGCGGCGGCCACCGCCGCCAGCGACTCCGGGTTCTCCTCGGGCGGGACGACCAGGCCAGCGCGGGTCAGCGTCGCACCGCCGGGCCCGGAGCACCAGCCGAACACATCCGGGCGCAGCTGCACGCACCGGCCGCACAGAATGCACCGGCCCTGGTCAACTCGCGCCTGCCCGCGCTGATCGACGCTGATCGCGCCGGCCGGGCAAAGTCCCGTCACCTCCGGCGGACCGGACGTCAGGACCGCCTGGCCGGGGAGCACCGTCGCCGGCCCGCGCGTGCTCGCCGCGTACTCATCCGGCCGGGCAGGCCACTTCGTGGTGAGGACGCCATCACGCAATCCGCGCAGTACCCACATCTCGCTTCTCACCGTTACCTGGCCGCGCCCGCGACGGACAGCCCGAAGCTCGCCTCGATGAACGGGAAGTCCGTCAGGATGTCCCCGGCGAACACCTCGTGCATCAGCACCAGGTTGTGGAACGACGCAGACCGCGACCGGCACCGGGTGATCCGCCCCGACTCGATCCGCACGTCGTAGAGCACCTCTCCCTGCGGCGCCTCGGCCCAGCTCACTGCCCTGCCGTCGGCGCCCGTGAAGTCGGCGCCTGGGCGGTCGGCGTGCAGTGGCCCCGAGGCAGCCTCGGACAGCTCGTCGGCTGCCTGCCGGAGCAGGTGAAACGCGCCGGCGATCTCGTCGACGCGGACCTCGAGCCGCGCCAGCGCGTCGCCGTCGTCCCGAGAGCTGACGGTCGTGCCGAGCGATCCGTAGGCGGCATAAGGCCGCGACTGCCGTGCGTCGTCGACGATTCCGGACGCGCGGCCGACCGGACCGAGCGCGCCGTGCTCCGCGGCCCTCGCGGGCGGGAACGGGCCTGTTCGGCGGAGCCGGTCCAGGAAGGACGCGGTTCCCATCAGCAGCTTGAGGTCTGCGGAGAGCTGCCGTTCTAGCTGGCGGAGCGCGGCCAGGATCGCGGCTGGGTCCAGCTGCGGCGCGGCCGTGACCCCGCCGGGGGTGACCACGCCCCGGCCGAACCGGCTGCCGCAGATCTGGCCGGTCAGCCGCAGCACCTGTTCCTTGTGCCAGCCGAACCGGGCGGTCGCCACGGCCAGCCCGGCTCCGTCGGCGAGGCGCACGACGACATCCAGGTGGCAGGCCAGCCTCTCGAGCTCGGCGTGCAGCGTGCGGATCAGGGCCGCCCGCCACGGCACCGGCGTGCCGGAGATCTGCTCGACCGCCTGGCAGAACGCGATAGCGTGCGCCACCGACGCCACGCCCTCGGTTCGTTCCGCGAGCAGCACCGCGTCGGCCGGTCGCATCCCCGCATACCGCGCTTCGATTCCGCGGTGCTTGTAGAACAGCCGCATGTTCAGGTGCGCGATGTCCTCGCCCGGCGTTTCGACCAGGTACTCGATGGACTCGGTCACGCCCGAGCGGACCGGGCCGTGCGGGATCGTGAACAGGCCGGGCCCGACCGCGTGGCGTGGCAGCACCTGCGGATCCGGGTCGATCCGGCCAGGCGCGCCGTCGCTGCCCGGCCGCGGCAGCTCCGGTCCGCTGGCGGGCAGGACGAGCGGCTCCAGTCGCGGGTGCCCGTCCGGCACGACGCCGAACATGTCGTGGATCTCGCGCTCGTACCAGAACGCGGCGCCGGCCACCGGCGTGACGGCCGGGTAGCTGGCCTGGCCGGCCGGCAGGATGGCATCGACGGTGGTGATGCCGTCCGGCCCGGCAAGCTGCGCGGTGATCAGCAGGCCCGTTTTGTGCGCGGTGCCGAACAGGTCAGCCAGCCGGCCGCCGGCCCCGATGTGCCGGGCCACCCGGTCGCGCAGGCTGGCGACGCTCCCGGCGATTTCGTGCTCAGCGGCCACGGTCACGACGCACCGCCGCCGAGCAGGGCGATCGCCCGGGCGAAGAGCTCGTCGAGTACGGCCGGCGGGTGCAGGCCGAGCCACAGCAGCGCGAGCGTTCCCGCCGCGACCGGTACCACCATCCAGGCACTCGGCTCGCCGCGGGCAGGCCCTGGCGCCGTAACGCCCGTTACCCTGGCGATATGCGGAGCCGCACTGGCCGGATCCGCCGCGGGCGCGCCTGCCGCCGCGGGCGCGGGCACGAGCGGACGCTCGGGGTGCGTTTGCGGCCGAGACAGTGACGGTCGCGGCAACGGCAGCATCAGCATCCGGGTCACCGAGCCAGCGAGCCCGACGAATGCGATCGTGACCGCGATGATCAGCACCGCGGCGGCCGCGTAACTGCCCGAGCGCAGACCGCCGGCCACGATCTCGAACTCGCTGCGGAAC
>JAJYUU010000134.1 GCA_021792405.1 Actinomycetes bacterium | reverse complement strand
TGCGAGCGGCACAGCCGACAGCCGGAGGCCGCCCTCAGCGCTTTCGGCGGCCCGCCTCAGCGCAGCCAGGAAATGACAATTCAGGATCAAGTCAGGCCGCGCAACCGGCCGCCCCTGCGGGCGGGGTCGGCCTGTCCCGGCTGCGACAGTCATCGTGATCAGGAGGCCCAGGTGGACAGGTTCGACGTGATCATCGTCGGGATGGGCGTGGGCGGAGAGCCCGCGGCGGCGCGTCTGCTCGCCGCAGGCAAGCGAGTGGCGCTGGTCGAGCGGGAGCTGATCGGCGGTGAGTGCGCCTACTGGGCGTGCATCCCGTCCAAGACGCTGCTGCGCGGCCCGGAGGCGCGCGCCCAGGCGGCCAGGGCCGCCGGCGTGGCGACCCCGGCACTGGACTGGCCGGACCTGCGCGACTACCACGACTACATGGTCCGCCATCTCGACGACACCGCCCAGGTCAAGGACTACGAGCAGAACGGCGCCACCGTGATCAAGGGCGCCGCCCGGCTGGCCGGGCCGGGCCGGGTCGAGGTCGGCGGGGAACTCCTGGAAGCCGACCACGTCATCGTCGCCACCGGGTCAGATCCGGTGCGCCCGGACATCGAGGGCCTGGACCAGGTCACGGTGTGGACGAACCGGGAGGCCACCAATGTGCGCGACATCCCTGGCCGGGTGCTGCTGGTCGGCGGCAGCGCGGTCGGCGTCGAACTCGGCCAGTTCTACGCCCGGGTGGGCGCGCAGGTCACCATCGTCCAGCGCGCGAGCCGGCTGGTCGACCTCGAGGATCCCCGGGTTAGTCAGCTGGCCCGCGATGCGCTGGCCGCCGACGGCGTCACCATCCACACCGGGCGCACCCCGGCCCGCGCCGAGCCCGCCAGCGGCGGCGGCGCGGTAGTGACCCTCGACGACGGCACCAGGGTCGACACCGACGTGGTGATCCTCGGCGCCGGCCGGCGGCCCCGCACATCCGGTCTCGGCCTGGAGACTGTCGGCGTGACGCCGGATGAGCGCGGCGCCATCCCCGTTGACGATCACTGCCGGGCCGGCGACGGCCTGTGGGCGGTCGGCGACGTCACCGGGATCTCCCTGTTCACCCATGTCGCCATGTACCAGGGACGGGTCGCCGCCGCCAACATCCTCGGCCGCGACCGCGCCGCCACCTATCACGGCATTCCCCGGGTCATCTTCGCCGATCCCGAGATCGCTGCCACCGGCTACACCACCGCCCAGGCCCGCGACCGCGGCATCGACATCGCCGCCGCCGAAATCACCCTGGCCGACTCCATCGACCGGCCGTGGACCTACGAACGCGACCCCCGCGGCCACCTCGGGATACTCGCCGACCGGCACCGCCGCGTTCTGGTCGGCGCGTGGGCCGTGGCGCCGCTGGCCAGCGAGTGGATCCACCAGGCCGCGCTGGCGATCCGCGCCCAGATCCCCATCGACACCCTGCTCGACCAGGTCGCCCAGTACCCCACCTACAGCGGGGCCTACCTCGCAGCCCTCGAGCAACTCGCTCTCTAGCAACCCGGCCAGCAGCGCCCCGAGCAGGCTAGGTCCTTGTAGGCGGCGGTGTGCAGCGGCTGCTCGCCCCCGTTGTTGCGGGCGTGGGGGAGAAGCCGAGGTCGAGCATGAGCGTGATGGTGGGGGCGGGGCACGAGCCGGCGGCGCCAACGATCACGGCGGGGTCCAGGCCGGTCAGCGCGCCGGGAAGGTCAGGGTGTCCGGCGAGGAGGGCCGCGACGACGGGCGGGGAAGCATGGGCAGCAGCGGTGCCAGCGCGCCGGGATCATCGTGGTGCACCGCGGCACCGACCGCCCATGTTCCGGCCAGGCTGGCACCGTGGGCAAGGAGAAGCCGCAGGCAGCGCTGGTCGCGGTGACCGACGGCCTCGCCGCTCCAAGGCTGCGGCATCGCCGCGCCGGGCTGACTCGCGCGATTCCTGGGTGCGGCGCGGCTGGCCCAGGTCGGGACGCTCGGGAAGGGGATCTGACCGGCCGCCTGGCAGCTGTGGGAATATTGGCACATACCTCAGTGTGCCGATATTCTAACAACGAGAGGTGTGCCGATATCCTCACGCAAGATGAGAGGTGGTGGTCGTGACCCACAAGACGGCGCAGGTGCGCAAGCCGCGCGATATCGGCGACGCGATACGCGCGGTGCGGGAGGCGCGGGGCATGTCGCAGGAGGAGCTGGCGGAGGCGAACGCGTATGACCGGTTTTATCTCAACGGCCTGGAGTCTGGCCGCAGCACGCTCTACATGACCAGGCTGCTGCGCACGCTGAAGTCGCTCGACATCACGCTCAGCGTCACGTTTGACCTGGACGTGCCGGCTGATGGCAAGCGCGACAGTGATGGCTGATCTGCTGGAGGTACGCCTGCACGGCGAGCCGGTCGGCCGGATTACGCGCGGCTCCCGGCGCGACCGGATCGAGTTCGGGTGGATAGGCGGGTACGTGCCGGGCCCCGTGACGCTGACCGAAGCGTTCGGGTCTGTCCGGCCGGTGGCGCAATCGTCGGCGGCGAGTAACTTCTTCGGCGGCTATGCTCTCGAAGGCCGCCAGCGCCAGCAGCTGACGCAGCGACGTGGCATCAGTGATCCGTCGGACCTATACGCGATGCTCCGAGAGTTCGGCAGCTCGATTGCAGGCGCTGTGACAATCACAGATCCTGATGCGGCGGGCCGGACTGAGCCGCGCTACGAGCCGATTAGCGATGCTGAGATCCTACGGCGCCTGCGGCGAGCCGCATCTGACGGTGATCTCGGATCAGACGACCAGAGCCGTTCGATGCTGGCTGGCCTTCAGCCGAAGCTGCTGCTGGCGCGGTTCGGCGACCAGTGGTACCTGCCACACGGCCGGGCGCATTCGACCCACATCCTCAAGCCGCGACTGCCGGCCCGCCCCGACGGGCTCGCACGGGAGCTTTACGGGCATGCGCTGGCCGCCGAGCTTGGCCTTGCCAGCTACGGCACCGAGCTGATCGGCAGTGGTGCTCGCCAGTATCTGGTCATCGAGCGCTACGACCGAATAGTCCACGGCGAGACGGTTACGCTCGTCCATCAGGAGGACGCCGCCCAGGCGCTTGGCCTCGACTGGGTGGACGACCGCGCCAAGTTTCAGGACCCCGGCAGGCCGCGTGACATCCGTCGCCCTAGCGCGTACCGAATTGCCGAGTTCCTAGGCTCGCTTCAAGGACCGGCTGGGCCCGTCGCCGACTTTCTGCGCAGGCTCACATTCACCGTGCTCATCGGTGACAACGACGCCCACGCCAAGAACCTGGCCATCTTGCACCTGGCTGGCCGCAGCGCACTGGCAGACGTTTACGACGCTGTCCCGAATCTGTTCCAGGAAGGCCGGGTCGACTATGACCTCGCCCTGGCTATTGACGGCAGCTTCGACCACCGGCGCATCAGCGCCGCTCATCTGATCCGCGAAGCGGACCACTGGAATGCACTCGGCGTCGGTGAGGCAGAGCGGATCGTCGCCGAGACGCTGGCGGACTTCGCGGCGGCACTCGGCCGTGTACCGGTTCCGCATGGCGTCCCCGCGGCGGCGGTAACCCAACTCGACTGGAACGTTGAGCGCCTGCAATCGGGCGCGGAGATCGGCGAGCGCCCAGGCGGGTATCGCCGCCGACGCAGCCATCCCTGACGACAGAACTAAACCAGTCAGCCGCCATCAGCCGCCGAGCCTAGCGCCCGACGGCTGCCCTCAGCTGCGGGTGATCCGGGCCCGGCGTGCCTATTCGTAGGCAGGAGTGAGAGGGGCGAACGCGCTGGCGACCGGCGGCTTGTTCCAGTGGTGCTCGGGGTCGGCGTGTTCCGGCGGGGGTCGGGGAAGCCGAGGCTGGTGTGCCGGGTGCGCCGCCCGCCAGCATCGCCGCGAGGACTCCGGTGCGGGCGTCGCCGTAGTCGTGGCCCTCGGCGGTGTCCTTGCCGGGGTAGGGGCGCCGGATCGGCCCGGCGTGCTGGAGAGGGGTCCCTTCCACCGGACAGGAGCGGCGGGTAACGGGGTGTCCAGGGCCGGCCGCTGGTCGAGGCGGGCGATGCACTGGATAAGCACCAGGCAGTTTCAGTCCCCGGTCCATAGCGGCGGCAACGTCGGCGGCAACGTCGGCGGTGACCTGGCGGGCGCGGTCGTCGTCGGCGGCCAGGTCGCGATAGACCGCTGCCATCCCGCCGGGCGCCCGCGGGCTGGCGTCGCCGCCGAAGCAGTAGGCGGTGGCGTATGCCGCGGGCCGCATAGGCTGCTGGGGTGAGAGCGTTGTGCCAGCTGACAGCCGAGTTCTTCAAGACCCTGGGCCACCCTGCCCGGATCCGGGTACTGGAGCTGCTTGCCGACCGCGAGCACGCCGTCGCCGAGATGCTCCCGCAGGTCGGCATCGAGCCGGCGCACCTGTCGCAGCAGCTAGCGGTCCTGCGGCGGGCAAACCTCGTGACCTCGCGCAAGGAAGGCTCCACCGCCTACTACTCGCTGACCAGCCCGCACGTCGCCGAGCTGCTCGCGGTCGCCCGGCTTATCATCACCGGTGTACTGTCGGGGCAGGCCGAGCTGCTCCAGGACCTGAGCGCCTCCGCCGCGGGCTGACACCCGGCAGCCCTGAGTGCCTGAGTGCCTGAGTGCCGCTTGCCGTCAGCCAGGCTCAGCCCGGTGATAGATTCGTGACCTGATGTCCCTCCAAAAGCCGCAGGAACGTGGCGAGCAAGTCGACGGCCAGCTCTCGTCAGCGCAGCCTGCGCCCGAAGCCGCCACATCTCGCCCGGTCTACCAGGTAAAAGCCGAGTTCTTCAAGACACTCGGCCACCCTGCCCGCATCCGGGTCCTGGAGCTGCTGCGCGACGGGGAATGCTCGGTCGGCGAGCTCATTCCCGGCGTCGGCATCGAGGCCTCGCACCTTTCCCAGCAGCTAGGGATAATGCGGCGGGCCAACATCGTGCACGTGCGGCGCGACGGCGGGACGGTGCGTTACTCCGTGACCGACGCGCGGATCTTCGAGCTCCTCGAAGTTGCCCGGGCGATCCTCACCAGCTCGCTTGCCGAGGCCAGCCACCTCCTCGCCCAGCTCCAGGAGCCGGGCTCCGCAGAGTCAGGACACTCCGAAGAGTCAGGACACACCGCAGGCGGGACCAGGATCGGCTGACGGATTGCCGGCGACGCCTCGCGCCCGGCGGACGGTGCGGCCGCGCGATGATCCGGTGAACCTGGCCGGCCGCTGTCGAACGTCACTGTCACCACACACAAGCGGCTTCCCCCGGCGGCAGGAGCCGCAGCAGCTCCTGGACGAGGTGAATCCGTGAGCCGAGCTTCAGCCCGGTCAGCCACGGAGCGGCAGCCTCGTTCGCCCTGGGGTCGCGCCGGCTGGCGCCGGGGCCGAGAACCTGTTGCAGGACCCGGTCGAGGGTGAGCACCGCGGCCAGGTCCACTGACTCAGCGAGGCGGCCGGCGTCCTTGCCGGAGATCTGGGTCCCGCCCAGGCAGGCCAGCAGTTCGGCGGTGGCAGGCTCGGGCGCTCCGTGCCGACTCTGGAACTGCAGGCCGCGGGCCAGGTCCCACACCCACGGCGCAGCGAGACGGAGCAGGCGCCGGTCGTCGAGCAGAGCCGTCACCATGGCAGGCCCGAGGGTGTCCCGGAGCGCGTCGTTGCAGATTCCGGCGATCGCGCTCCCGGTTGCGCAGTCGACTGGTCCGAGCGCGGCGGCGAGTCCGTCGTCGATCAGGTCATCCGCACTGAGCAGTTCAGGCATGCGGCCTGGAAGCGCGATACGACGTCAGGGACATTTGCGTTCCCTCCACTTAGCGTGGCCCTGGCAGGCGAGCGCGTGCCGCCGACGGTCGGAGATCGCCGCTGGCCGTCCTTCGTACGGGCGAAGTCTGACGACATGATAACTTCGTCAGCCGTGCAAGACCCTACCCTTCTCGTCGTTGTGGCGGGCGTGCCTCGGACGAGTCTGAGTTTTCTACTCAATTTCGTATCTTTAAAGATATGAAGTAATATGCTCGGCATGCCCCACAACGCGCAGGCCGTGCACGAGGTGAAGGCGGCGCTGTTCCGGGTTCTGGGTCATCCTGCCCGGATCCGGATCCTGGAGCTGCTCGGTGACGGCGAGCGGTCAGTGGGTGCCCTGCAGGCGGAGCTGGGCCTGGATTCGGGCGGCACGTCTCAGCATCTGGCGGCGCTGAGGCGGGCGGGCCTGGTGGAATCACGGCGCGAGGGGACGACGGTCTGGTACCGGGCCGGTGATGACCGGGTATTCGACCTGCTAGCGGCCGGCCGTGACATCATCACGCGGCAGCTCGCCGGGCAGCAGTCCATCCTCCGCGAGCTCGGCCGCTCGTGATCGCTGCACTCCTGTTCGCCGGGGTCAGCGGGCTCGCGGCCGGGGCGGCGCTGACCCTCCCGCGGCGGCTCTGGCGGCGTGGCCTCGCGCTTCAGGCAGCAGGCGCTGCCTTGCTCGCGGTGGCCGGGTTCGCGGCGCTCGTTGCCAGCCATCCGGCTGGTGCCGCGTTCACCAGTCACCTGGCACCGCGGTTCGGCGTCGACCGCCTCAGCGGGTTCTTCCTCGGCACCCTGGGCCTGATCGCCGCCCCGGCTCTCGGCTACTGCACCCGGTACCTGGACGACTCGCGGCGCGGCCGCGCGACTGCGGCGATGACCGGAGTGTTCGTGCTGGTCATGGCATCGCTGCTCTGTGCGCGTGACCCGATCACCTTCCTTGCCAGCTGGGAGCTGATGACCCTGGTGCCGGCCGCGATCATCCTGGTCCACCGGGCTGCTGACCGCGAGTCACGGCGCACCGTCTTCACCTACCTGGCCATCACCCACCTCGGCGGCGCAGGGACCTGGGTGTCGGTCCTTCTGCTAGCCAGGGCCGGGGCGCTCGGCACCGCTGGCGTGGTCGCCTCCGGGTCCGGGCTGCAGGCCGTCGTCGCCCTGGCCGCGCTGGTGGGGATGGGTACCAAGGCCGGTATCGTGCCATTGCACACATGGCTGCCGCGCGCGCACCCGATCGCGCCAGCCCCGGTGTCGGCGCTGATGAGCGGCGTCATGATCAAGCTGGCGGTCTACGCGATGATCCGCGTCTTCATCGACTGGCTCGGCGTGCTTCCCGCATGGTTCGGGGTTCTGGTCCTGGCGGCTGGCGCGGTGTCTGCGGTTGGCGGCGTCACCTATGCCCTGTTCGAGCATGAGCTGAAGCGGCTGCTGGCCCTGCACTCCATCGAGAACGTCGGCATCATCATGCTCGGGCTGGGCGCGTGCCTGGTCCTGCGCGCCCGCGGCGACGCGTTCTGGGCCGCGATCGCGCTCGCGGCCGCGCTGCTGCACACTCTCAACCACGCGGTCTTCAAGGCGCTGCTGTTCCTCGGGGCGGGCTCGATCGAGCGCGCGGCGGGCACGCTCCGCCTGGACCGCCTCGGCGGCCTGCTGCGCCGCATGCCGTGGACAGGCTGGGCGTTCCTCATCGGGGCGATGGCGATCGCGGGCCTGCCGCCGCTCAATGGCTTCGCGTCGGAGTGGCTGACCCTGCAGGCGCTGCTGCACACGGCTATGCACCAGACGGTCGGCGATGGCGTAGCCGGAGCGGTCGCGCTGGCCGCACTCGGCGCAACCGCCGCGCTGGCCGTGTTCTGCTTCGTCAAGGTCACCGGGCTGGTGCTGCTGGGACCGCCGCGCCGCGCCGCAGTCGGGGACGCGGGCGAGGTCGCGCCGCCGATGCGCGCCGCCGTGCTCGTGCTCGCCGCGGCCTGCGTCGTGCTCGGTCTCGTGCCGGGCGTGCTGCTGGGCCCGCTGGCTGCGCTCGCGCCGTGGCACGCTCATGTCCCGGCTTCTGCGGGCTTGCGGCTGCCCGGCACCGGCGCGCTGCCGGTCATCGCGATATTCGCAGTGCTCGTCGCGGGGACCGCAGTTCTGGCCGGGCTCCGCGGCCGGCGTGCAGCGGCACCCGCACCGACCTGGGCGTGCGGCCAGCCTGTCGTCTCGCAGCTCGCCTGGTCAGGGGCCGGCTTCACCAAGCCGCTGCGCCTGGTGCTAGAGACGGTGCTGCGGCCGCGCCGCGAGATCACCGCGGCGGAGCGCGGCGGCGTGATTACCGCCATCGCCTACCATGGCGAGGTACCCAACCTGATCGACGAGCGGCTCTACCGCCCGGTTGTCCGACGGTCACTGATGGTGGCCGCGCAGGCGCGCCGGCTTCAGGGTGGGAGCCTGGCAGTCTATGTCGGCTATCTCATCGCCTTGGTGCTGGCAGTTCTGCTGGCCGGCCGGATCGGGCTGCTCGGATGACCAGCACTGCTATCGCGGGCGCCGCGGTCCAGCTGGTCGGCGGCATCGTCCTGGCGCCGCTGCTGCCCGGCCTCATCCAGTACTGGAAGGCGCGGCTGCAGGGCCGGCCCGGACCCTCGCCGCTGCAACCTTATCGGGAGCTGCGCCGCCTGTGGCGCAAGAGCACCGTCGACGTCGCCGGCGCCACGGCCGTGTACCGGCTGGCACCGTCACTGGCGGCGGCCAGTCTGCTCGGTGCGATCGGTCTCGTTCCCGTCGTCGCTGACTCGCCGGATCTGGGCGTCGGCCACGACGTCATCGCCCTGATCGGCTTGCTCGCCATCGCCCGGTTCGCTCTGGCCGCCGCCGCCTGGGATACCGGCAGCGGATTCTCCCTCATGGGGGCCAGCCGCGACCTGACCATCTCGGTGTTCACCGAGGTCGCGCTGCTGCTGGCCGTCACCGTCGCCGCCATCGTCACCCGCACCACCAGCCTGACCGGCATGATCTCCGGCACGGCTGGCGGCCACGTCTGGTCCAGTCCGGCGCTGCCGCTCGGCACCGCGGCGTTCGCGCTGGTCGTAATCGCCGAGACCGGACGGCAGCCCTTCGACAACCCCGACACCCACCTTGAGCTGACAATGATCCACGAGGGCCCGCTCCTGGAATATGCCGGACGAGACCTCGCCTACCTGCATTGGGTAAGTGCTGCGCGGCACTGGCTCCTGCTCGTCCTGGCGGCTGTCCTGTTCCTCCCGCACCCGCACGGCACGTGGGCGCAACTGGCCTTGCTCCCGGCCGAGCTTGTCGCCATGTGCGCCGCCCTGGCCGTCGCCGAGACGCTGATGGTCAAGATGCGCTTGCTGCTGGCGCCCCGGCTGCTGGGCATCGCCGCAGTCGTCGCGCTGCTCGGCATCGTCGCGCGGCAGGCAGGCATCTCGTGACCGGGCTGGAAGCGTGGCTCGTGGTGAGTCTCGGCCTCGGTGTGGTGGTGGTGCGCCGCCGGTCGGTCGCGACCGGCCTGGTCACCGCGCAGGCGCTGATCCTGGCCGGCCTCGCGCTGGATCGCGCCGGGACCAGCGGGGACGTGATCGTCGCAGCCGCGCTGGGGGTCCGCGCGCTCGCGCTCGGCGGGCTGTTCTGGCTCGCGGTGGCGCGCAGCCGGGAGCAGCGGCCAGTGCGCGCGCATATCGCAGCACCGCTGCGGGCAGGGATCGCCATCGTGCTGATCCTGGCACTGACCGCTCTGGTGCCGCCGTTCGGCCTCACTTCGCCGACCGCGGGCCACGCTGTCCTGGCGCTCGTCGCGGCAGGCCTGACCTGCGTGGCGACCCGCCGCGCGACGGTGTTCCAGATCCTGGGAATCGTCGGCGTCGAGAACGGGCTGGCGCTCGCGGCGCTCATGTCACCGCATGCCTCGTCGCTTGTCATCGAACTGGGCGTGACGCTGGATCTGACCCTCATCGCCACCGTGGCGGCGCTGTTCCACCTGCGGATATTCAGTGAGGTGGGCGCCGGCGATAGCGCCGCGCTGCGGGGGCTCCGTGACTAGTCTGCAGATCCTGGCCGCCGCAACCGTCGCGGTACCGATGATGTCGGCACTTGCGGCAGCGCTGGTACCCGCAGGGTGGGTGACCCGCGCCGCGTTGACGGGTACGGTGGCGACGGCCGTGCTCGCGCTGTGCCTCGCAGGTCGCGCCGTCGCTGACCCCGGCCATCCGGTGATCGGCAGCTGGATCGTCATCGACGCCGGGAGCGGCCTGCTGCTGGCAGTCATCGCCATGACTGGCCTGACCAGCGTGCTGCTATCGCCAGGCTGGCTGCGCGGCGCGACCGGTTCCGTGGTCGCCGCGCGACATCGGCACCGGGCCTACTACACGGTCCTGCTGGTTTTCTGGGCGATCCTGCTCGCGGTGCCGCTGGCCGGAAATCTCGGCGTGGCCTGGCTGCTGGTCGAGGCCACCACCGCCGTTTCCGCATTGCTGGTCGGATTCAGCGGACGCCGGCACGCACTGGAGGCGGGCTGGAAGTACCTGATCCTCACCTCACTGGGCTTGGGCGTGGCGCTGCTCGGCATCGTGATCCTCGCCGCCGGGCTCCCCGGCGGCGCGGGCGGGCTCACCTGGCAGCACCTGGCCGCGTTCGGCTCGGGGAAGCCAGCCGCGGTCACGGCCTACCTGTTGCTGCTCACTGGCCTTGCCGCCAAGATCGGCTGGGCGCCCGTGCACAACTGGCTGCCCGACGCTCACTCTGAGGCGCCGCCACCCGCCTCAGCCATGCTTTCTGCCGCGCTCCTCCCGGCCGTCCTGCTCATCGCCTGGCGTAGCGAGCGCGCGCTCGCGCCGGTGATCGGCCTGCACCAGGCACAGCGGCTGCTCATCATGTTCGGGCTGGCGTCCTTGGCGGTCGCGGTGCCGTTCCTGTGGCGGCCGATGCCATTCAAACGGCTGCTGGCCTACTCCAGCCTTGAGCACATGGGCGTCATCGCCCTCGGCGTCGGATTCGGCACGCCGCTCGCCCTGGCCGGCGTGGCTGTGCACATCGTCGGGCACGCCATCGCGAAGGCACTCGGATTCCACACCGCCGCCCCGCTGCTGGCGCACGAGCCGCGCGCGGCATCCCACCCCGTTACCGGGATAGGTCGCACCGCGCCCGCCCTCGGCACCGCTATGGGGATATCGCTTGGCGCTCTGTCAGGGCTGCCGCCATCGCCGCTGTTCATCAGCGAAGTACTCATCCTGGCCGGCGGATTCAGCTCCGGCCGGTCCTGGGCGGCTGCCGTCGCGGCGATCCTGCTCGCACTCGGTTTCCTCGGGCTGGCGCACGCAGCCATCGAAACGGTGGCTGGCAAGGCGCACAAGCGCAGCAAGCACGGGCCGGACGGTCCAGGGCTCGCAGGCCTTGGCCCGGTCACCGCGCTCGCCGGGGTATCCGCCGTGCTCATGCTCCTGCTCGCCGCGGCCGCGCCGTGGCTGACCAGTACCGGCTTCATCGCCGCACTGCAGCGAGGCATGCCATGACCGTCACGGCCCCGGTCGGATCCGCGTACCGCGACCGTGTCGCGGCCGCCCTCGCCGCGGGGTGGCAGGCACGCAGCCTCTACGCCGCGGCCGACGGGCAGCTGGTCCGCATCGCCCTGACAGCGGCCGACGGCCGCTCTCTGATCGAGACGGTCGCTGCCGACTCCGACGGCTCCGTGCCGTCAGTCGCTGACCTGGTGCCTGCGATGGCGTGGGACGAGCGCGAGGCCCACGACCTGCACGGCATCACCTTCACCGGACACGAGCCGATGCGGCCGCTGGCCAACCACAGCGCGCCGCTGGCCGAGTGGACGGTCCCGGTCCGCGGCCATGACCCCTACCAGGTAGCCGTCGGCCCCATCCACGCCGGCGTCATAGAATCCGGCCACTTTCGCTTCCACGTCGTCGGTGACAAGATCCTGCACCTGGACGCCCGGCTCTTCTACAAGCACCGCGGCCTGGAACGCGCCGCCGAAGGTCAGCCGATTACCGCGGCGCTCGCAGTCGTCTCGCGTGCCTGCGCCGCCTGTACTGCAGCCAACGGTGTCGCCTACTCCATCGCTGCCGAGCAGGCACTCGGCCTCCGGGCGGCGCCGCAGCTGGCTCGCGCTCGCGCCCTCCTGGTCGAGCTGGAACGGGTCTGGAATCACCTCAACGACATCGCCGCAGTCTGCGCGGGCACGGGCATGGCCGCCGGCAACGCCTGGTTCCTCGCGCTCACCGAGCAGGCCAGGCGGCTGAACGCGAGCCTCACCGGTCACCGGTTCCTGTTCGGCAGCGTGCAGGTCGGCGGAAGTACGCTGACTATCGACGCAGGCACCGTGAGCAGGTGCGCGCGGGAACTGGCCGGGCTGCGCGCAGCCGCCGAGAGCGGCTGGCGAGAGCTGGAGTTCAACGCCTCATTCCAGGACCGTCTCGGCGGCGTCGGAATCGTAGCCGCCCGCGACTGTTCCCGCCTGGGCGTGGTCGGCCCGGCGGCCCGGGCTGCCGGCCTCGCCGAGGACGCCCGCGCAGTGTCGCCCTACCCCGGCCACGACGCTTTCCGCCCCGTCACGCCAGAGAATGCGGCTGGCGACGTGAAAGACCGCCTTGGCCAGCGCATGCTGGAGCTGCGCCAGGCATTCGCCATCCTCGAAGTGCTGCTCGACCAGGGACCTCTTCTGCCCGCGGAAGCCGTCGTCGGGGACGCTCCCGGACCGGTCGGCTTCGGCATCACCGAAAGCCCGCGCGGCGCAACCACCTGCATCATCGAGCGGGCCGGCGACGCCGTCCGCCGCGTCCGGCTCCGAACCGCCTCCTACGCCAACTGGCCCGCCGTGGCGCACGCCGCCGCCGGCAGCCTGCTGCCCGACTTCCCGCTGATCAACAAGAGTTTCGAGCTCTGCTACGCCTGCGCGGACCGCTGATGCTCACCCTGCTGCGCGACTTGCGCCGCCTGCGCCGCGACCTCGCCCTGCCACGCTCCGACCGGCCCCGGAGCCTGGCCATCCGGCATGTCGACGCCGGCTCGTGCAACGGTTGCGAACACGAACTCACCCTCGCCTCCGGACCACATTACGACCTGCAGCGATACGGCCTCGGCATCGTCGCCTCGCCCCGGCACGCCGACATCCTGCTCGTCACCGGCACCGTCACCACCCGGATGCGCGAGCCGTTGCTGACCGCTTATCACGCCATGCCGGAGCCCCGCAAAGTCGCCGCACTCGGCAACTGCGCCCTTGGCCGCAACGTTATCGGCACCGCCGCGAACCTCGCCGGTCCCGTCAGCGCCATCCTGCCCGTCGACCTGTTCATCCCTGGCTGCCCGCCCGCCCCAGACCAGATCGCCCGCGCGCTGCTGAGCCTGATCGACGGCAGCCTTCCGGCCGGATAGCCGCTCCCCGTCGCCAGCCATTCGGGAGCCGCCGGTCTCCCGGTAGCATCCGGCCAGCAGCCGGCAACCCGTCACCTGCGCCTCGGCGGTGCCGTCGTCCCTGGCCCGGGATGAGTGCCGGACCAGGGACGACGCCCGGAGCTAGGGGCAGGATGACACCGAGACGAAGTAGCCCGGCGATGTCTCCTCCAGCGAACTGGTATAGAAGACATTCCAGAGCCCGAGGTAATCGTTGGAGCCGTCAGCGTATGTATAGCCGCCGGACTCGTAGGCGTAGCCGTCGACGGTGAGCTGGTAATTGCTCGCTGTATAGCACGCCAGCGGGGCAGCCGCGGGCGTGGTGAAGGTGATGTTGCCACCGCCGGTGGTGCCGTCGGCGTTCTGCGCGACCAGCTGCACGTCGTAGGTGGTGCCGGGGGACAGGCCGGTGAGGCTGGCCGACACCGTGGTGGCCGACGTTCCGGATCCGGCGCTCACCGATGAGGTCGTTGTCCCGTACGCGGTCGTTGTCCCGTACTCGAATGAATAGGTTGTCGCCAGGCCGTTCGGGTTGACCGATCCGTTGACCGTCGCGGTTGTCGATGCGACGCTGGTGGCCGCTGTGGTGGTCGCGGCCGGAGCGGCGGTCGTCGGGGGCGGGGAGGAACTGGCGGTTGTGAGTCCCCAGAACTGGGCGATGTAGTAACTGGAGCACACCGAGTCGACAAAGTATGCCGCCACCGCGCCGCACTGTGGCTGGCTCGTGCCCTGGGTCGCCACCGGGGTGCCGTGCCCGACGCCTTGCACGGCGTTGAGTTGCACGTCGGGCGCTGCCGCGGTGCCACCGTAATCACTGACATCGTCGTTGTTGGCGCTGCTGTCGCCTGCGATGGTGGAGGTGGACGAGGGTGTCTGGCTGAGGCCCCACACGCTGGTCCATTGATCCATCGACTCGGTCGCGTTCGCGGGGTTGACGACCGTGTCGTCGGTGCCATACCAGATGGCCACCCGCGGGTACGGTCCGGTGTAGCCAGGGTCGGCACCGGTGACGTAACTCGCCCACGTGGACGGTGAATTGCTGACCGGCCCGGCCATGCAGGTGTCCGCCTGGGTCAGGCTGGTGGCACAGCCGACCGGGATGCCGCCGATGATCGCGCCGCCAGCGTAGACATCGGGATAGTCGGCGAGCATGTCCGACGTCATCGCCCCGCCGGCGGACAGCCCGGTGATGTACACCTTGGCCGCGTTGGCCGAGTACGTGGAGATGGCGTACTCGGTCATCTGGTAGATCGATTCGGCTTCTCCCTCGCCGCGAGAGTCGGCGCTTGGCGTCCACCAGTCGAAGCAGTCCTCGGCGTTGTTGGCGGCCGTTTGCTGCGGGAAGACGACGATGAAGCCATAGGCGTCGGCCTCGGCTGCCCAGCCGGAGTCGTCATAATAGATCGTGGCACTCTGCGTGCACCCGTGCAGTGCCACCACAACGGGCGGGTCGGCGGGCAGGCTGGCCGGGACGTACATGTACATCTGCAGGCCGCCGGGATTCGAGCCAAAGTCGGAGACCTGCGCGAACGTGCCGGTAGCGGCTGCCGCTGCCGGGGCCGTCTGCAGCACTGCGGGCAGTGCTAACCCCAAGGTGGCCAGGATCGTGACCGCAGCGGCCGCAAGTGGCTTCCGGATCGCCGACAGTCGCAGGGACGTCGGCCTCAGCTGCCTGACTGGTCGAAGACGTCGCATGGTCCCTCGCATCCTCGTCGCTGATACTGAGAACTGGTTCAGGTCTCAGCAGAGTCATACAATGCGTGGTTAGTCATGTCAACGCCTAAATTCGCCTGCTCGCGGGCCGGTGGGCGCAACCTACCGTCCGGGCGCGGGGCATCCGCTCGGCACCGATGCCGGCTGCGGCATCCTCGACTGCGTCCAACCGCTGCCAAGGAGCATGACCGTCGGAAACCCGGCCCCGGGGCCGGCAACGATCAGGTCGAGGTCTGGTGGAATGCCTGCACCCGGTCGGCGAAACGCTGAGGCTCGCAAAGATGCGGGTAGTGCCCGCTGCCGTCCCACACTTCGACGAGCGCGTCCGGGACCGACTGCCTCAGCCAGGCCGGATAGGCAGGCCCAGGATCATTGCCGTGGATCGCAAGGTACGGCACCCGGAGCGCTTAGCAGCGATTCGGCTAGGGCGGTTAGCTGCTCCGGCGGTGTCTGCAGTACCAGGTCCCACACGCCGAGCAGCACCTGCTGCCGGACGGCCCGGTGCTGGCGGTCCAGGGCCTCAGCCTGAGCCGCGGAAAGGCTGCCGGTGCCGAGCGCCGCGAACACTGCGGCAACGCCATCGGCGTAGTCCGGCCCGCGCAGCACCGGTTCGAGCGGTCCTAGCGCCACGGCGAAGTCGCCAAGCCGCAGTGACTGATCGATGTTGACGACGCCGCTGACCGGCGCTTGCGTCGCATAGGCAGTGGCGACTATCGCGCCCAGGCTGTGGCCGATGAGCAGCGGCGCCTGATCAAGCGCTGCCTCTGCCGCAACTGTTGCCACGTCCTGCGCCATGGCAAGCGCCGCGTAGTCATCGGCCGCCGACGACTCGCCGTGCCCGCGCAGGTCGAGGCGGATGCAGCGGAACCTGCCTGCCAGCAGCGGCAGGAGCGCATCCCACGCCTGCCGATCCTCGGCAAGGCCATGCACGAAGATTGCCGGGGGGCCCGAACCGGACTCATCCCATCGGATCATCCGTACAGTCTGGCATCTGCGCACGGCCAGTCCGGCGCTGGCCCGGCTTGCTGGTGCTCGCGCAAAAAGCACGAGCCAACTCACGCCAGGGCATTGACGCGAACAATAAGCAGCCCTACGCTCCCAATACCTGATTCATGTCTCATGTTTGTCCCAGGAGCGCACATGCATAA
>JAJYUU010000287.1 GCA_021792405.1 Actinomycetes bacterium | reverse complement strand
GTACTGGTCTGTGATCAGAAAGCGGGTGCCGATATCGCGGACGGATACCATCGGGTCAGCCTGGCGTACAACATCGACCCGTTCATGGGCGTTCCCTTGAGGCTCGGCTAGCTGCCCGCCATGGCAGCCATGGTCTGGCGTGACCGACACGGCCGTCAGCCGGCGACCGCGGCGAAGGCGGCCACAGCGCAAAGCCCGACGGTTGCCCCTGCGGACACCAGCGCCGGGTTGTACCTGGTGGCCAGGTGCGCGGCGGCCAGCTGCGTGATGTCGCCCCATTCGGCGAGGAAAATGACAGCGAAGCTGGCGGCGACGCGCAGGAATGACGACGGCAGGCTGCCTTGGCGGGCGGCATCTGCCTCGTCGGGCTTGGGCGAGCGGAAGCCGGCGAACCACAGGAATGCCGCTCCGGCGACGAACAGCCCGGCGGCAAGCCAGTCGACGATGTGGTGCGGAAGCAGGGTGAAAAGTTGGCCGGCCGTGACCGCGATCGCCATCTGCGTGGTGAAGGCTGCCGAGACGCCGACCCAGACCCAGGCGGGCCGGTATCTGGTGGCCAGCACCAGTGCGGCGAACGTCGACTTATCTGGCAGCTCGGCTAGGAAGGTCACCGCGAAGGCGACCCACTTCCTAGTCCGTTGCTGGCTTCTGGCGGGTGATTTATGCGTTATGCGGCCAGCTTCGGGCTAGGGAGTGCGCGCCAGCCGCCCCGACTCAGACCGCGGGGCGTCAGAGTCAAACAATCTCGCAAATGAGAGTGTTCTCATTACTGAGATTGTATGTGTACCATCGGAGCCGTGGTGGACTCGGCCGACCTGCTCCTGCACCCGGTGCGCTTGCGCATCGTGCAGGCATTCCTGGGCGACCGGGCGCTGACGACCGCACAGTTGAGCGCTGAGCTGTCCGACGTCCCGGCGGCGAGCCTGTACCGGCACGTGGCCAGGCTGGTCAGCGCCGGCGTGCTGCAGGTGGTCGCGGAACGGCGGATCCGCGGGGCACTGGAGCGCACCTACGTCCTGCGGCTGGCGGCGGCACGCGTCGCCGTGGCCGACCTCAAGGCGATGACCACCGAGGACTACCGGCAAATGTTCATGGCCTACACCGCCGGGCTGCTCGCCGACTTCGACCGGTACCTGCAGTACGGTGACGTGGACCTGATCAGGGACGGGGTTGCGTTCGGAATCGAGGGCCTCTGGCTCGACGACGCCGAGTTCTCGCGCATGATGCGCGAGCTCTACCGGGTGCTCCAGCCGCTGCGGGCCAACGCCCCGAAAGCGGGCCGCCGCCGGCGTCTGCTCGCGTCAGTACTGCTCCCGGCCGAGGAGGCTGGCGGCGCTGGGCCAGCCGGCCAGGCGAACGTGCCAGCCGGCCAGGCGAACGTGCCAGCCGGCGCTGAGGAGAAACGATGAGCGTCAAGACAGTCCGCGGCCCGGCGAGTGGCGAGGACGTCGGCTTCGACAGCGAAGGGTGCACCCTGGCCGGGACGTTCCAGCCGGCCCGTAACCCCTTCGCTGCCGCTCTCCTCATCGTCGGCTCCGGGAGGACGGACCGGAATTCCGACGTCAAGCTGCCCGGCGGCCAGCGGCTGCGAGGCGGGATCACCAGGGCCGTTGCGGCGACGCTGGCGGCCGAAGGCGTGTCAACCCTGCGCTACGACAAGCGCGGTGTCGGCGCCAGCGGCGGCGGCTATCTCACGACCGGAATGCAGCAGCGGCTCGCAGACGCACGTGCAGCTCTCGGCTGGCTATCCGCCCGCAGCGCCGGCCTGCCGCTGCTGGCGATCGGGCACAGTGAGGGCACTTTCTATGCGGCGCAGCTCGCCGCGGATGCAGCCGTCGCCGGCGCGGCGCTGCTGTCCGGTCCGGCCCGGACCGGCGCCGAGATCAATGCATGGCAGGTCGAGCAACTGGCAGACAAGCTCCCGTCGGCCACCCGGCTGATCCTCAAGCTCATGCGCACCGACGTGGCCAGGAGCCAGCGCAAGAACCAGGACAAGATCATGGCGTCGTCAGCGGACGTTATCCGGATGCAGGGCGTCCGGGTCAACGCCCGGTGGATCCGCGACTTCATCCGCTACGACCCCGGCATCCGCGCTGAGCCGGGTCACGGTACCAGTGCTCGCGATCACCGGCGGCCATGACCTGCAGGTGCCGCCGGCCGACGTCGACGCGATCGGCGCGCTCGTGCGCGGCCCCTTCGAAGGTCATGTCGTCGGTGACCTCAGCCACCTGCTCCGGCCCGATCCGCAATGCATCGGCCCGCGCGGATACCGGCGCGCGACCCGGCAGCCCGTCAGCGCGGAGGTGCTGGACCTTGTCACCGCCTGGGTGCAACGCCACTGGGGCCCGGCGTGACCAGCGCGCTGCCGGCGCTCATCCCGATCGGGGTCCTGATCCTCGGCCTCGACCTGTACTGCCTGGTCAATCTCGCCAGGGCCAAGGCGGCGCGCAACCTGCCGAAACTGGCCTGGGTGCTGATTATCTTGCTGGTCAGCGCACCGCTCGGGGCGCTGCTCTACCTGTTCTTCGGTGCGGACCGGACCTCGGGAAAGACACGCGCGCGCGCCGTGCGGACCGCGCCGTCGCCGGAAGTACCGCCTGGATGGGTACCCATCCGGGCGGGAACGACGTTCGCCCAGCCGGTCACTGGCGCCGCCGGCCAGCTAACGGCCGGTCGGGCCCGGCAAGGCGCCGCCCGCCCGCGCACTGCCGGCAGCGCGATGGCGGTGACGACATCCGGCCTGACCCGCGATTACGGCGGAACCGGCGTGTTCGACGTGGCCATCGCGGTGCCGCGGGGCAGTGTCTACGGGCTCGTCGGCCCGAACGGGGCAGGCAAGACAACGCTGCTGTCGATCCTGGCCGGTACCCGGCGGGCCGACCGCGGCACCGTCGCTGCCGACGTCGGCCGGCTGCGAGTCGCGGTGTGGCCAGACGTTGCCGAGTTCGACGGCTGGCTCACCGCGCGTGAGACGGTCGAACTGGCCCGGTCGCTGATAGCGTCACAGGCCGGCGCGCGCACGCAGGTTGCCGCAGCGCTCGGCATCGCGGGCCTTGCTGATGTCGCCGAGCGGCGGGTCGGCGGGTTCTCGCGCGGCATGGTGCAGCGTCTTAGCCTGGCCTGCGCGCTGGTGGGAGACCCGGAACTGCTGATCCTGGACGAGCCGGCCGCCACGCTGGACCCCGCGGGGCGCGCCGAGATCCTGGACCTGGTCGCCGAGATGCGCGGGAGCAGGACCG
>JAJYUU010000133.1 GCA_021792405.1 Actinomycetes bacterium | reverse complement strand
CGTCAGCTTCCACGTCTGGATCGCGGGCAACGGCCAGATACGGCAGTTCGTCGAGGTCGAGACGGTTTCGGCGGAGACCGTTGTGACGACCTTCAACTTCCAGTCGTATAACGTGCCGGTAACGGTCACGATCCCGTCGGCCAGCCAGGTGGTGCCCTTCCCCGGCACCTCGACCAGCGGCGGCTGACCCGCCCGCAGGATCACCGGCGTCGAGCCGCTAGCCCATAGCACGGCGATCACCGGGGCCAGGGTCAGCGCGTGCGGTGCGGTCGCCGCGGCTGTGCTGGCCTCGGACGGGGCCGACCGCAGGGGCAGGACGCCGGAAGTGGACTCAGAGCGCCTGCTTGGCGAGCAAGTCGCGGATGCCCTCCTCACCAACCAGATCAGCTAGCGTCACCTCGGGCGGCTCGCCGAGCATCGAGGCGAACACCGCGACGCGCGCCATGTCCTCGGTGATCTCCGCGACGCTCATTGCTTCTTCCATGCTCTCCCCCAGGCAGACTGCGCCATGGGCGGCGAGCAGCGCGGACTTGCCGTGGGCGCCTAGGCACTCGACCAGGCTGGCGGCTGCACGCTCGCTTCCCGGCGCGCCGATCACAGCACACTGAATCTGCTCACCGCCTACGTAGTGCAACTGGTCCATCATCAGCGAGGGGATCGGCTTGCGCAATGCGGCGAATACGCGGCTCCACCGGCCGTGGCTGTGCACGATAGCCCTGATCTCCGGCCTAGCCCGGTAGACGTGCAGGTGCGTATGCAGCTCGACGGTCGGCGGAACCTCCTGGTCGCCCACGTTGCGGCCATCGAGGTCAACGACGGCGACGTGCTGGGCCTCGATCGTGGACCAGTCCGGGATCTGGATCTGCTTGGTCGGCATCGGCAGGATATAGACGTACCCGGTCTCCGGATCGAACAGGCTAGTGTCGCCTGCGTCGCGGCCCCAGGTCAGTCCCTTGGCATGGAAGTCGCGGCCGGACAGGGCAACTACCTCTTTGAGCTCGACGTCGATTTCTGGCATCACATATCCCTTCTCGAGGTGACTCACCGTCGCGCAAGTTGGCGTGACAGCGGGGCAAGTGACGTGGCGGCCTCCCGGTACAGGCGGTACGCCTGGTTGTAGCGCTCTTGGTCCTTCGCCTGCGGCTCGATGACGTCGCCGTACGTCACCAGATGCTCGACGGCTGACCAGCCGGGAGCCTGGCCCGTTCCGACCGCCGCGGCGAACGCGGCACCGAGGGCAGCGCCAGGATGACCAACTACCGACGTGAGCGGTGTACCGAGGATGGTGGCCAGGATCTGCCTCCACAGCTCGGAGCGGCTGCCACCGTTCGTCACCCGCGCCTGGCCAAGGCTCACGCCACGTTCGGCGAATATGTCGGCGTGGTGGCGGAATCCGTAGCCGATCGCCTCGAGCACGGACCGGTACAAGTCGGCCCGGTCGTGCCCGAGGTGCAGGCCCAGGAAGGCACCGCGCAGTTCCGGGTCGTGCAGCGGCGACTTCTCGCCGAGAAAGTAGGGCAGGCAGAGCAGCGCTGCTGGGGTCCGTTCCGCGGCTTCGCCGTCCATCGCCGAGGGCTCCTCGACGCCGATCAGCCGGAGCATCCAGCGGACTAGGCTGCCGCTGGTTGCCATGCACCCGTTGGGCAGCCAGCTTCCCGCGACCGGGTGGGCGTCGAGGTAGAGACGCTCGTCGATGAACACGTCGGGGGTAACGACGAGGATGTCACCGGCACTGCCGAGCTTTACGAGCCAGTCGCCAGGGCGCGAGAGCCCGGCTCCGTACGCCGACAGGACGTGATCCGCACCGCCCACCACGATCGGGATGCCAGGCGGCAGCCCGGTGTCGGCCGCCGCCTCAGCTGACACCTCGCCGACCACGGCGCCAGGCTTCCTGACGTCGGGCACGATGTCGTCAGCCAGCCCGGCGGCCCGGAACATCGGTCGGAGCCGCTCCCCGGACAGCTGGAACAGGCCGCTCTCAACTGCCCAGTTGTGCTCGACATGAGGGACCGCCCCCAGGCTGGCCGACAGCCAGTCGTAGGAGCCGACCACGTGCCGGGTGGCCTGCCAGACGTCCGGCTCGTGCCGGGCCAGCCAGAGCAGCGTCGGCGCGACCGACTGCTGGCTCAGCGCAGATCCGGTGACTTGTAGCAGGTCGACTCCGCTGAGAGCCTGGCGCAACTCGCCGATCTCGGTGACCGCGCGGGCATCGTTCTGCAGAATCGCGGGGCGGAGCGGGCGCATGTCGGCGTCACAGCAGACAACCGCCGGAACCATGCCCGAGCAGGCGACCCCGGCAATCGCCGGACCTCCGGGGCTGAGCTGGCTCAGCGCCTCGCGGACGCCGTCGCGAACGTTCGCACGCCAGCGCGCGGTATCGGCTTCCGCCCAGCCGGGCAGAGGTGAGAGCAGGGAAACTGGCCGGCCGGCCCCGGCGACGACACCATCAGCCGGGTCGAGCACCACGATCTTCGTTTCGCTCGAGCCTAGGTCGATGCCGACGAAAAGCGACATGTCAGCCCGACCGGGCCGCGTCGATGAACCGGCGCGCCCGATCCGCGTCCACCCGGTTCCAGGTGTAGCCATCGACTTTCAGGTCGCTGCCGACGATGCACCCGTCGACATGCTTGAGGCGGCGCGCGATCGTCTCAGCCCGCGCGCCCGTGTTCAGCAGTACCGGCACCTCCGGCGGCACGGCCTCGCGCACTTCGGTTAGGACCGAGTCGTCGGGGCTGCTGCCTGCCATCGGACCCGACACCAGGATGCCGTCGGCCAGGCTCGACACGGTGACCGACCGCGCGATCGCTCCCGGCCCCCGGCTGCCGAGCGGGGAGGCGAACTCCGGAGTCACGTTCATCAACACCGCTAGCTCGTCCGCGTCCAGCCGACGCCGCTCGCGAAGCAGGCCGGCGGCGTCGGCGTTCAGCAGGCCCATGTCGGTTTCCCAGACACCAGTAGCGACTTCCCGGATGAAGGCCGCCTCGGCGGCCACCGCAACCGCCAGCGCGCAGCGCGGGTCCCACAGGAAGTCGACGCCGTACGGGACGCTGGCCGGGCGGCATTCGGTCACCACCCGGCTCATGACCGCGGCGCTATCTAGTCCCGCTGTCAACTGGTAGGGCCGGTCGTTCTCGTTGCAGAAGAGCACTGCATCGAATCCGGCGTCGATGAGAACCTCTACGTCAGCGCGCACCCGCCCGACGATTGCCGCGACTCCGCCAGCCGCGTCGTACAGCGGTGTGCCGGGAAGCGCCGGCAGGTGGGCCATGGCGATCAGCGGCTTGTGGTTACCGAATATCCGCCGGAAGCGGTTCACGTGCCCGTTCCTCCTCGTAACGTGATGCGTCCTCGCGGTGTGCGGCGGGTCCGCGAGCGTCAGTCCATGTAGGCGCCGCCGTTCACCGCGAGAGCCTCACCGGTGACGAAGCCAGCGTCCTCGCTCGCCAGGAACGCCACCGCCCGCGCGACGTCCTCGGGCGTCTCCAGCCGACGCATCGCGGTGTCGGCAATGTAGGACTGCACGACATCCTCGCGGCTGCAGTTGCGAAGCGCTGCCTCCCAGTAAAGCTCTCGCTCTTGCATGCTGGTGCGGACGTAACCTGGACAGACGCAGTTCACCCGGATGTTGTGCGGCGCAAGCTCGCAGGCCATGGCCTGGGTCAGGCCGACGACGGCGAATTTCGAGGCGACGTAGTCGGACAGGTACGGCGCATTGCCGCGCTTTCCCGCCATCGACGCGATGTTGACGATGCGGCCGCCGCCGCCCTGGCGGATCATGCTCCGTGCGGCCGCCTGGCCGCACAGGAACACGCCCACCAGGTTCACGCTGATCGTCCGCCGCAGGTCCTCCTCGGACACGTCGCAGAAGGCCTGCATCTTGGAAATGCCAGCGTTGCAGACCCACACGTCGAGAGAACCCAGAGACTGCTCGACCTCCCGTGCTAGCGCCTCGGCAGCCGCGCGGTCGGTGACATCCAGGACCCGGCTCTGGCCGCCGGTCTCCGCGGCGGTCTGCTGGGCCGTGGCCGCGTCCAGGTCAGTGGCGACTATCCGGTATCCGCGCTGGGCCAGCTCGGCGGCGATGCTCTTGCCGATGCCGGCTCCTGCGCCGGTTATCACAGCGACCTCAGGCACAGCGCTGTCCTCTCCGTCTTCCGGGCGGCGTTCTGCCGCGGTCGTAGCGATCGTTTCGTGAACCGCCTGAGCTATTTCCCGGCGTGATCTACCTCCGACGACTCGTACTCGCCCACCGGCAGGCCGCGCCTGCTGGCGATGACCCCGCCGATGAGCCCCAGCACGATGACCGCCACCACGACGATCCAGAACCAGCCGTAGGGCGCGGGCTGGTCTGGCTTGACGGACTCCCAGAGCGGATACAGGAGGATGAGCGTCGCGAGAGTCGGGGCGACAACGTGCTGACCCCAGCTGAACAACTCCGGGGCATGCTTGCGCGCGAAGAACGGCAGGCCAACGTTGATCATGATGTAAACGACGATGACCAGGTCGGTCCCCAGTGTCGCGATCTCGGCGTAGCCCGTGTAGCCGGCGTTGTAACTCCAGCCGGCGGCGATAGCGGTGTAGAAGATCATGATCAGCACCGATGCGACGCCGACTATCGCGATGGCGTTCCACGGCGTCTTGCGGCGGCGCCAGATCCCGCTGACGAAATTCGGCAGCAGGCGCTCGCGGCTCATGTTGAAGTACAGTCGGCTGCAGGCGTTGAGCGTGGCGAGCGTGACCGCTAGTCCGCTGGTCAGACCCGAGACGTAGAGCAGGTACTTCACCCAGCCACCCGATGCCGCAGCTGCGGTGATAAACGGGAAGTTCGTCTTCAGCATCGGCCCCTCGTGGCCGCTGAACCCGATCACCTGAGCCCACATGGCGAGGATGTAGAGGAATCCCGCCACGCCGACGGCGGTGAAGACAGCGATCGGAATATTGCGGCGCGGATTAGCCATCTCATCCGACATCGGGGCCGAGGCACTGCACCCGGTAAAGATCAGGATGCACAGGGTGAAGGCGGCGCCGAAGCCGCCTGTGCTCGTGATGTTGCTCGGGGAAAAAGCGGCACCGCTGTGCGGGATGTAGCTGGCGTGCGTGGCGAGAATTGCGATGACGCCGATGAGGATCGTAACGACCTCGAACGCGAACAGCGAGGCAATGACGCGTACCGAGAACACCACTCCGCTGGCCACGACGATTATGCCGATCACGCCCTGGACGAGAACCATGAGCCACCACGGCGGCGCGTACCCGCTAAGGAGTTTGATCACCTCCTGGTCCCAGAGCGCGGGTCCGAAGATCGCCACCCCCAGCAGGATGACCTCGCCGACACCATAGAGCGCCGCGGTCACCGTCGCGGCCGTGACATTGAATGCGCGCGCCACGTAGGACACGTAGAACCCCGGCGACGGCGACACGCGGTTGTACTGGGCGACGGTGTTGATGTGGAAGGCGAACGCGATAGTCGCAACGAGCAGTACCAGCCCGGAGCCGATACCCGCCGGAGCGACGATCGCACCGAAGACGATAAGAATACTGCCGGCCGGAGCTATGGCCGCGACGCTCGAGGAGAATGCCTCGATCCGGTTCATCGCTCCCCGATGGAGCTCGCCCGTCTCTCGCAGCGCCTGAGTTTTGCTGGTCGTCGCCTGAACTGAGTGGTTGGTCTGACCTGCCATTGGCGGAAGCCTTTCAAGAATTGTGACGCTGACGTGTCCCGCCGGGGCCGGATGGTGCCCGCCGACCTCGCGGCAATCAGTGGGGGAACTCGGCTGAGATGACTGCCTGCTGGGCAATCTGCTGATCATGCGGTTTCTTGAAGACGTCGCTGATCGCCTGCATCATCGCCTTGGGATCCGCGTGCTCGAAGACGTTCCGGCCCACTGAACAGCCGATAGCGCCGGCGTCACAAGCCGACTGCATGCGGCTGATCAGTTCCTCGCTGGCGAGCACCGGGCCGCCGGCCAGTATGACCGGCCGGCCGCAGGCACGGACGATGCTCGCGAACGACGAGCCGTCTCCGCTCCAGTTCACTTTGACAATGTCGGCGCCCATCTCAGCGCAGAGCCTGGCGTTCCTGCGCAGGTATTCGACGTCGGCCGGGCGCCCGGTGTCCTCGGCGGTCTCGTAGGCATCCGGGAACTCAGCCTCGGCAATGAGGGGCATTCCCAGGAACTCGCATGCTTCACCGACGTCGGACAGATATCTGATCATCGCTGGCTCGTTCTCGCCACCAAGGGCGACGTACACCACCACTGCGTCCGCGCCGATGCGAAGCGCCTCGTCGACGGACCCGATCGGGGTTACCTGAGGTCCGGCTGGGCGCCCTGCAGCGGATGCGGTCAGCATCAGCGCCAGGCCGGCCCGGCCTGCGTAGTGGTCACAGTAAGCGCGGGCGATGCCCCTGGTCAGCATCAGCGCGGTGGCGCCGCCGTCGATTGCCTCATCGATGCGGCGGCCGGTGTCGTACAAGCCGGGCAGGAAACGCGGCGACGTTACCCCATGATCGAGGGCGACGACGAGGCAGCTTCCAGTCACCGGATCGATCAGGCGCTCCAACCGGATCCGCTTCCCGGTGCAGGTGCTGTAAGCCGGTATCAATCGCTCACCTCTCCTCACGGATTCAGGGCGGTGCCGCCGGGACCCTGGCGTGTCACCGAGAAGGTCACCCAGTCCGACACGTGGTGCTCGACGGAGTAGAGGACCGGAGACCCGTCGCGGGTGAAGTCAACTTGCTTGATGCAGAGCAGCGGTTCGCCCGGACGGACCCCGAGTTGACCGGCGAGCCGACGGCTTGCGGTGACCGGGACGAGAGTGGCCTCACCGCGTTCGATGACCACCCCGTGCGTCCTGAACAGCAGTTCGTAGAGCGACGCGGTGCCAGCGGACAGCATCTCGACGTCGTCGTCGGTGAGCAGTTCCCGAGCCAGCGTGTCGGTCGAGAACACAACCGGGCGGTCGTCAGCGAGTCGCAGCCGCTCTATAGACCAGACCGTGGCTCCCACAGGCAGCCTGAGCAGCTCGGCCGTCTCCGGGCTGGCCGGGCGGCACGCGGTCCGTTGCGCGCGGGTGGACGGCACGTGCCCCGCGGCCTCGATCATCGTCGTGATCCCGGAGTTGCGGTCAAGATCCTTGTTGATCCGCTTGGCAGAGGCCGGATCGGTCACGTATGTGCCGCGTCCATGCAGGCGCTGTATGATTCCCCGTTCCTGCAGCAGGCGCAGCGCCTCGCGCAAGGTCGCACGGGAAACGCCGAGGCTCTCGGCGAGCCGGGTCTCCGACGGCAGCTGGCTGCCCGCCTGGTACGTTCCCGCCTGGATGGCGGACAACAACACCCCGAGGCAGGAGTCCGCGAGCGTGGCCCGCGGCCGCACCCGCTGCGTGAATGGGACCGGATGCTCGCCGTACACAGTCATGCCGGCGACTCCGCCTTCGACATTAGTGTGGCGAACGTCGGGCACAGCGCGGTGTACGCCGCGCAGTAGGCCTGGTACAGCTCGTCGTAGAACCTTGCGCGGCCGGGATCTGGCTCGAAATATCCAGCTGGCCGGACCATCGCGCTGACGAGGTCTGAAACGTCGCCGAACCGGCCTGAACCCGACCCGCCGAGAATTGCCGCGCCGAGCGCCGCCGCGTCCGGCTCCCGCGTGGTGCGCACCGGGCGGCCGGTGACGTCAGCCTCGATCTGCTTCCACAAGCCGCTCCGCGCGCCGCCGCCGATTGCCAGGATCTCCGGTATCTGGATGCCGAGCGACTCAAGCACCTCGACATTGCGCCGGACCACGAAGGCGACCGACTCGAGGATCGCACGGGCTACATGTCCGCGGCCATGCCGGAGGCTAAGCCCGATCAGCGCACCGCGCGCCGCCGGGTTTGACTCCGGCGCCATTGCTCCCTGCAGGTGCGGGACAGCCAGCAGGCCCTCGGCGCCCGGCGCAATCCGCTCCGCCTCCGCGATCAGCAGATCGTACGGATCCTGACCGGCTGCGGCGGCCACGGACTTCTCCGCGTCGCCGAACTGATCCCGGAACCAGCGCAGCACGATCCCGCCGCTGGTGAAGGTATGGAACATGTACCGGTCCGCTAGGCCGTGGTAGTGGCACGGCATCCGGCCCTCGGGATCGAGCCGGGGCCCGTCCAGGGTGGCGCACAATGCGATCGCGGCTCCGGTGTTTTCGCTGAACTGCCCAGGTGTGATGTTTCCGGCGCCGATGGCACCGCATGCCTGATCCAGCGCTCCGGTGCAGACCATGGTCGACGTGCTCAGGCCAATCTCCACGGCCACCGGCGGGCGGACCTGTCCGACGGCCGTGCCCGGTTCGACCAGATCGGGCAGCTGGTCCACACCGACGCCGATGAGTGCGAGCATCTCCTTCGACCACGACTTCTTCCTGAAGTCCCAGTAGCCGGTTGACGTGACAAGCGACCCTTCGCAGACCCACTCGCCGGTGAGCCGCCACACGAAGTAGTCCTCGAGCAAAGCGAACCTGCGGGTCTGCGCGAACGCTCCCGGCTCATGACGGCTGAGCCAGAGAATCTTCGCGGCCGGCCAGGTGGGCAGCATCTCAGGCTGCCCAGTGATTTCATAGAACTCGCCAGGCTCGAAGTGGCTGGCGAGCACGTCGGCTTCCTCCGCGGGTCGGCTGTCCAGCCAGACGATCGCGTCGCGGACGGGCGTGCCGTCCCCTGTCACCGGGACAAGTGTCTCCCCCTGGGCGGAGATGCCAAGACTGTGTATTGCCCCCGCCGAGACGTCCGGGGACCGGAGGACGTCGCGGATCGCCGCGGAGAATGCCTCCCAATACGTGGCCACCGGCACCTCGACCGCCGCGGGCTCCGGCGTGAGGAGGCGGTATTCCCTGCTCGCGGATGCGACGGGCGTCCCGTTCGGCCGATAGGCCGCGCATTTGATCGCCGTCGTGCCGAGGTCGACACCCAGTAGCAGCGGGTCAGCGGCGCTCATCCGGCCCGCCTGCCCAGACGATGGTCGCTGCGGCCGCGCCAGCGTTGACGATCGCGTGCGGAAGGCCAGCCGGGATGATGAGGGAATCGCCCTGCCGCAGCCCGTAACTGCGGATCCCGTCCTCGATCGTTACCTCGCCCGCGGCGCAGTAGAAGACCTCCGTGCAGCCGGGATGGCCGCTGTCGAGGCCGCCGCGCTCTCCTGCCGGCAGGACAGACGTACCAAACCACAGCGAGTTGCTTCTGAAGTACTCCTGGCATTCCTCCGGACCCTCGAAGAATTGCCTCGCTTCAGCTCGCCGGATGACGGAAGCCTCCGGAACCGGCATCGCGCCACCTCCCTCCGCTAACCGGAAGATAGCGACCAAGACGCTAGTCGTCAATCGTCTGACGACTATCATGAGAAGCCATGGCAGAAGTTCGCGATCGCCGAGGAGCGGGCATGTGATGAGCGCAGGTGACCGCTGGAGGCGCTTTGAGGTTCTCAGCCAGCGCCCGGTGAATTCCGATGGGTTCGCTGCCGAGAACCCGGAGCTGGGGCTGATCGCCATCAGCAGCCCGTACGATCCGCAGCCGTCGCTGGTGCTCGGGGCTGACGGCAGGATCGTCGAGCTTGACGGCAAGCCGGAAGGCGCATTCGACGTCATCGACGCATTCATCGCGCGCCACGGAATTGACACGTACATCGCCCCGGCGGCGATGGCCCGACCCGACATCGAGATCGCGCGAATGCTCACCGACCCCTCAGTGAGCCGCAGCGAGATCGTCGTGCTCGCCCGCGGAATGACGCCAGCCAAGCTCGCCCGGATCGTGGCTCTGCTTCGCCCGCCCGAACTGCTAATCGCGATTGCCAAGATGCGCGTACGGCGAACGCCGTCCATCCAGGCGCACATCACCAACCGCGCCGACGATCCGCTCCTGCTGGCGGCTGATGCCGCCGCTGCCGTGGCATTCGGCTTCCGCGAACTCGAGACCACTGTACCGGTGCTTGGCGACGCGCCGTCGAACGCGGTGGCGCTGCTCATCGGGTCCCAGGTCGGCCGGCCGGGTGCGCTGACTCAGTGCTCGGTGGAGGAAGCAACCGAGCTAGACCTCGGCATGCGAAGCCTGACTACCTATGCGGAAACGGTCTCCCTGTACGGGACCGAGCAGGTGTTCACCGACGGCGACGACACGCCCTGGTCCAAGGCATTCCTGGCATCGGCCTATGCGTCCCGCGGGCTCAAGATGCGCGTCACCTCCGGGGCGGGCGCCGAGGTACTGATGGGCGCTGCGGAACGCAAGTCCATGCTCTACCTGGAATCGCGCTGCGTATCCCTAGCCAGGGCGCTGGGCGCACAGGGCGTCCAGAACGGCGGCATCGACGGCGCTTCTGTCGCGGGCTCGGTACCCGGCGGCATGCGCGAACTGCTCGCCGAGAACCTCCTGGTCATGATGCACGGTTTGGAATCGTGTTCCGGGAACGACACGCTTGTCTCCGAGTCGGACCTGCGCCGTGCCGCGCATACCGTCCCCCTCGCGCTGACCGGTTCAGACTTCATCTTCTCCGGGTTCGGCGCGGTGGCGGCCTACGACAACATGTTCGGGCCGTCTAACTTCAACGCCGACGATGTCGACGACTACCTCGTCATGCAACGCGACTGGGAGATCGACGGCGGCCTGCGGCCGGTCACCGAACGCGCAGCGCTTGAAGTGCGGGAACGGGCGGCCAGCGCCGTCCAGGCTGTCTACCGTGATCTCGGTCTTGCCGACTATTCCGACGAGCAGGTCGCCGCCGCGGTTGCCGCGCACGGGTCAGAAGACCTCTCGGACGCCGATCCGGCCGCGGTGCCGGGCGCCGCCACGCGGATCCTCCAGCGCGGTATCGGCGGGATCGAGGTCGCGGCCTCCCTGAGTCGCTGCGGGTTCGGCGCGGAAGCAGAGCGAGTGCTCGGCATGCTGCGTGAGCGGGTGAAAGGCGACTACTTGCAGCCGGCCGCGATCTTTGACGACCAGATGCGGGTGCTGTCCAAGGTCACCGACCCCAACGACTATTCGGGGCCGGGAACGGGCTACGTGATCAGCCAGCAGCGGCGAGCCGAGATCGCGGCCATCAGGCAGCAGCGCCAGGTGCCGGAACTGGCCGCCGGCAAGGCTCAGGACAACAGCAGAGTCCGGCTTGACGATATTGGCCCGGCGGTGGCGGGCAGCGACCCGGCTGAGGTGGTCATCGGTGTCTCCCCCGCTTTCGGCCGGCCGCTCTCGGTGACCCTGTCGGGCATTTCGTGTGCCGCGGCCCTGGCCGAGCTAGTCGGAGGGATCGAGCAAGCTGGCGGGACCGCCAGAGTGGTGCGGGTCGCGTCCACCGTGGACCTGGGCAGAATCGGGCTGACCGCAGCCCAGCTGTCCGGCTCGGGCGTGGGCATCGGGCTTCAGGCCAAGGGAACGGCCGTCGTCCACCGCAGCGACCTGGCGCCGCTCGCGAATCTGGAGTTGCTGTCCACCGCCCCGCTCATCACCCGGTCGATGTACCGGGAGCTCGGCCGCAACGCAGCGCTCCGGACGCGCGGACTCGAGCCGACTGCGATGCGCAATCCCTACACCAGCCAGGCGATTACCGCTCGTTACCACGCCCGGACGGTTGCCATGGTGGCGGTCGAACGGCAGTGCGCCGAACCCGGTGCCAAGCCAGTCGAACTCCGGGTCGGCTGGGCCGATGAGGAGGGTTGAGACGGCCATGGACGTGCGGGCACTGTCCGGCCGCGCCGCCGCGGACATCACCATCGCGGCTGCAGCGAGCGGCCAGCTGAGCGCAGCTGACACCCGGATACACCCGGAGACTCTCCGGTACCAGGCCGATGTCGCTGAGCAGCACGGAAATCCCGAACTGGCCGGCAACCTCCGCCGCGCGGCAGAGCTAGCCCTGCTGCCAGACGCAGAGGTCCTCGCGATCTACGAAGCACTGCGCCCGCACCGCTGCACGCTGACTGAGCTTGATGCCATAGCTGCCCGGCTCCAAGACGCTGGTGCCCGGCGATGTGCCGCGCTGGTCCGCGAAGCCAACCAGGTATATCAGCAGCGCCACCTGACCGCTTGACTGAGCAGCGTGCGGGCGACCGTAATCTCGGTGTTCAACGCGGCCACCCGGACCGCATGGGTGACCAACTTGGTCTCGGTGCCCAGGCGCACCATGTCCGGGATATGCTCGGGGGGATCTTCGCGAGGACTGCCTTAGCTTAGCGGCGTCGCGGGCAGAGGTGAGCCTGCGGCGCGCGGTCTCGACTCGCGCGGCGAGTCAGTTCAGGGCCTTGTTCGTGATCACGAACCGTGGTGCCAGGCACCCGTATCTATAGACCCGCCACTCTACGCCGACTCAACGTCCGCAAGGAGTCGCGAGTGGAGCTCGACGAAGTCGAGAAACCGGCGAGGACCTGCCTCATCCTCGTAGAACGCCTCACTGTAGTGCCGTACAGCTGGGCTCTCCACAACTAGCGTAAGCGTGCCATCAATCAATTCGCTTAGCCGGTGGATCTGACTCCAGCTGACACTGTACGCATCCCCCTGTGACAATCGCCTTCGAGCCTCGATGACCTCGATCAGCCCCTCATCGCTCCATGCATAATCATGATGTACAAAGCCGCCACGCAAGAGGATCGATGCTAGTGAATACCTGTGATTATGCGGCACCTCCGCATGCCCACGGCGCCTCGCAGCCTGAGGCTTATATTGATGCAACCAAACCCGATACCTTAGCTTCTCACTATAGTGAACAAACCACTTGTAATGAGTACTCGTCTCATGACATTGCAGCTGACGCTTGTCCAGTGTCTGAGCCCAAGACGCCACAGTTCGAATTAAGAATCTTCTGTCACCGCCTGCACCCTGTAGCAAGGGGATAATACCTGGATCGACATGACCGGCAGGAGACCACTCAAGTACTTCAAGCGCTGAGAGAAACCCTCGAATACTGCTCAAACGACGATCTGGCTGAGGCAACGCGTTCCTCCAGTTAATGAACTAGCCCGCGGTCGCTAATCTCCTTGTACCGGCGACGGGCGCTGACCACTATGTCTCTTGTAAAGTTATCGAGCAGAGAGTTGTCTACGTCGTCGAGTGAGACCCATCGGTACTCTGAGTGGCTGGAACGGTCCAGATCCACATCGCATTCTGTAACGCTGACAAGATAGTTGAGTTGCAAATTATCTGGTTTCGGATCGGCTCGCGAGCTGCTGAAGCACGATGAGCTGATGTGTTCCAACAGGCGCCCCCTCAGGCCTGTCTCCTCGCGCAATTCGCGCAAGCACGCCACCGTGGGATCTTCGCCCCGCTGTACATGTCCGGCAGGGAGGCCCCAGACATCAGGAAGAAACGACTCGCTGCTGCTCCGCCTGAGCAGCAAAAAGAGACCGTCATGCACAACGACTGCTCCAGCAAGCAGGTTCACGCGCTGCGTCGCTGTCTTGTCCTTCATACTGACGCTCCAGTTGTGGCCAGGCTCACCGTAAATGGCATTATAAATCTCCTGTAACGGTCGCGCTGAGCCGTTAGATCTTCTGGGCTGATGTCGATATACCCGCAAGACGTCAGGAACTCACACAGATCTATATCCGAGTCGCGCGTGCTGAAACGTCGTCGCGGTGAGGCTAGCTGCAGCTGCCGTCGGCACTCGTCGCGAAATATTTCATAGGTTTGGCTTTCGCGGCTGAACCTAGCAGTCTCGGGATGTGTGTTTCGCTGCGATTCTGGCGATCTGTACAAAGATGTATAAATAGCGTCGTCAACGACCTCGATGCGCACGGGTGACGTCGTGGCTGAGAAGCCGAGCTCGATATCGCATGCGTCCCGACAGTCGAAGAGAGCTACTACTGCGAGCAGTATTTCGTCACGTATTTCCTGGGCAATGCTCTCAAGACTCTTTCCGTCGTACTCTGGTCTCCTGCGGCGGTCCATCGCGCGTGAGCCAATAGTGGTTTCGTCGCGTGGATCTAGTAGCATGACCTGAGCTACGTCAAGATGATGGTCACACTGGCGTAGGCGCGCTGGGACGTACTTCGCGCTCGTGCCGCGGAAGAAATAGAAGCGAGAATTACGCAGGTCGCGAGTTAAGTCGGTATTGAAGCGGTAATCAAATTCGCGCGTGGCTGGGTACTGAGCCGTGGGCAGGAACAGCTGGTTTAGCTGCTTGATGTGATCCAGGACATCATTGAGATGTTCTGTGAGTTGATCAGCTATCTCGGCCCGTATCAATTCAGCGTATTCCCGGTTCGCAAATATAGTGTAAATTATAGCAAATATAATCGATGCCGCCAAGCCGGTGCCAATTTGCGTAAGCTTGTCTTTGACGGGCGTTGAGCGGTCTGCATACAGCAAGATTAGCGTCACGAGACTGGCAGACGACAGGACAAACGCCAGGGCGTACCGATACGGACGCCGCTGCAGTCGGACTAATGGACTCGGTCTGCTGCGCTCTGACGAGAGAGCCATTCAGGCAACTCCGTAGGGGACGACTTGTGTGACTTGTGCACACTTACCATGAAGTCAGGCTGTTGGACAAGGACTAAGCCCAGGCTAAGCCGGGCTGTGCCTGGAGGCGACCCCTGTCCCGGCCGGTGCACGGCTGGTGGAGCAGGGTCCGGCGTCGGTGCCGCAAACGCGGAGAGCGTCAGCCGTCAGGACGGTCGGCCGTTGCGCCATACTCCCGGAGCGTAATGCTGCGTCTGGCCGTCACCGTCGCGCCAGTTCGCAGCGGTCCAGCGCGCAGCGCGCCGGCCAACGTGCCTGACCAGCCGATCAGCGAACCACCCTGCGGCCTGCCTGTGGCTTCCAACCAGAACTGGCCGACCCGAAGGCACGCCCCGCCAGGGCGGATACGCTGTGTCAGCGACCGCGCGGCGGCGCCGTGCTGTCCCGGATCACCAGCGAGGTCGCCAGTTCCAGGTGATGCGGCTCGTCCGCCACCGCGGCCAGGTCGCCGCTGAGCATCCGGAACGCGGCTGCTGCCATCGCGGCCAGCGGCTGGCGGATCGTGGTCAGCGCCGGCGTGGCCCAGGACGCGACCGGAACATCGTCGAACCCGACAACGCTGACATCGAGGGGAGCCCGCAGGCCACGCTCGGCTAGCGCCTGGAGCACGCCGAACGCCTGGCTGTCGTTCCCCGCCACGATCGCCGTCGGCGCATCCGGCAATGCCAGCAGCCGCCGCGCCTGCGCCCGCCCGCCAGCGGCGGTCAACCCGTCATGACGCACCATGCGCTCGTCGACGTCGAGCCCGGCCTCGAGCATGGCCGCCCGGTATCCGGCCAGCCGGGCCCGGCCCGACCAGACCGCTTCCGTGCCGATCACGCCGATCCGCCGGTGCCCGAGTTCGATCAGGTGGCGAGTGGCCTGCATGCCGCCCTGCCAGTTCGTCGTGCCGACGGACCGGATGGCAGCGCCCGGTTCCTCCGGCGGGTCGATGACCACCAGCGGGATCCGTGCCGCTGCCAGCCGCTGCAGCTCCTGGCTGCCGGGCAACTGCAGCACGCACAGCGCGCCGCCGGTTCCGCGCCGCGACGCCCGGTCAAGCCAGCGAGCGAACCCGGCAGGCGAGCTCACCGTCGTCACGATCACGCTCACCTCGGCCTCGGCCGCGGCCTCGACCGCCCCGCGGATCAGCTCCTCCGACCATGGGCTGTCAAGGCAGCCGATCAGCAGGTCGGCGACCGCGAAGCCGGTCTGCGACGCGACCTGGTAACCATGCTGGCGTAGTAGCCGCGCGATCCGCGCGCGCGTGTCCGCCGCAACGTCCGTGCCGCCGTTGCGCACCTTGGACACCGCGGACACCGAGACGCCAGCCTCGCCGGCAATGGCGGACAGCGTCGGCGCGCGAGAACCCGCCACGATCCTTCCTCCTTTTCGAAAATCCTACCAGGACCGGCCGCCTCGCCTCGCGCACAAGCGGAACGCATTGACTGCGCCGTGCTGGTCAAACTAGCGTGGTGAGATTCGAATAATTTTCGAAACGGGCTCGTCCGGCAGGCGGCGCCCTGCCGGGAAATGAGGAGATGTGCCGACCAGCAACCCTCCAGCAGTGCAGCTGTACTCCGTCCGTGAGCAGCTGCCGGGCGACCGCAAGGGCGTTCTGCGCCGGATCGCGGCGGCCGGTTACGGCGCCGTCGAAGCAGTCAGCGTGC
>JAJYUU010000132.1 GCA_021792405.1 Actinomycetes bacterium | reverse complement strand
CAGTCAGGTTCATGATCACCGGAGTGCCCTCGCGGAAGTGCTCTCCGATCGTACGAGCCTCATTGTACGTGCGCGGATGCAAGGTCGTGATCCGCGCCAGATCGGTGGTCTGAACCTGTCCGGTGAGTCTCCGGTCGGCGACCCGGCTCCCGGCGGCGTCCGGAAGCGCCGGCTCGTGCCTGTCGTCCTCCTGCACTAGCTCGGCGTCGTACTCGTCATAGTCGCCGTAGTCGCCGTAGTCGTCCTGGTACTGGTCTTCGAAGCGGTGGTCATCCTCTACCAGGCCGAGATAGACCGCCATCTTGCGCATAGCGCTGGCCATCTGCTGTCCTCCGTCGTGCACGCCGAGCGGCCCGGCCTGGTGCGGGTCTTACTGGCCAGGGTCCCACGCGTCGGACATTACCTGACGAAGGCTCGCCGGCCACCGAGCAACGCCGTACCGATTCGCACATGTGTCGCGCCTTCAGCGATTGCCTCGCGCAGGTCACCGCTCATGCCCGCGGAGATCACCTGTGCGAGGGGGTAGTCGGCCCGCACCGTTTCGGCGATCTCCTTCAGGCGCGCATAGGCCGGCCGGGCCGACTGCCCGAGTGGCGCGACCGCCATCACCCCCGCGAGCTCGAGGCCCTCGGTGGCCGCTATCTGCGCGGCCAGCTCTGGCACCTGACCCGGCGCGGCACCGCCGCGGCCAGCCGCTGGACCCGATCCAGCCGCGTCGGCGGGGTCCAGGCTGACCTGGACCAGGCAGCGGAGCACCCGGCCGGCCTCGCTGGCCCGCCGGCCGAGGGCGGTCACCAGCCTGCCCCTGTCGACCGAGTGCACCATGTGCGCGTACCTGGCAACACTGGCCGCCTTATTGACCTGCAACTGGCCGACGAAGTGCCAGCGCAGTCCGAGTCCGGCGGCATCGCACACGGCGACCTTCGGCACCGCTTCCTGGTCCTTGTTCTCGCCGACGTCGATCACGCCGAGACCAGCAAGCGCCATGATGTCGGAGACGGGGAAAGTCTTGGTGACTGCGATCAGAGTGACCTCGGCCGGATCTCGCCCGGCGGCGGCGCACGCGGCGGCAATGCTGGCCCGCACGGCCGCCAGGCTGGCAGCGAGCTCGGCTAGCCGCTCCTGGTCAGGCGGATCGTTCATCAGGTCCGGCCATCAGGGCACCCGTTCGCCGGCAGGCCACGGTCATGGCGCCTTGCCAGCATCGCTAGGTCTGGCTGGCGACAGCCAGATCAGGCCGGCGAACCGGCCGGTCGTTCCGTCCCGCCGGTAGGAATACAGGTCGCCGCACTCTTTCGTGCACCGCGGCACCGACCGGATCCAGCCGACTCCGGCAGCGGCCAGCTGAGCCCGCACGCCTGCGGCAATGTCAAGGCCGGTAGTGCCGCCGGTCGTCTGGCAGCGTGACTCCGGCACTGCGGCACTGACTCGTGCCTGCAAGTCGGCTGGCACCTCGTAGCAGCCACCGCAGATCGACGGGCCGGTCAGCGCGCGCATCAGGGCCGGGCTTGCGCCAGCCGCCGTCATCGCTGCGATCAGAGCCGGCACCACGCCCGCAACCAGGCCCTCGCGGCCGGCATGGGCAACCCCGACGAGCCGGGAAGCAGGATCGGCAACCAGCACCGGCAGGCAGTCGGCGGCCAGCACGCACAGCGGCCGGCCGGGCACGTCGGTGAACATGGCGTCAACTGGCCCTGGCGGCTCGGCCATCCCGGCACTGAGATAGCAGACATCCGCCCCGTGGACCTGGTGCATCCAGGCCAGGTCCGGCGCGGCGACGCCACACGCAGCGGCCAGCGTGGCCCGGTTCGCAGCGACCGCTGCGGGGTCGTCCCCTACCCTCAGCCCAAGGTTGAGTGAGTCGAAGGGAGGGCTGCTCACCCCGCCGCTACGGCCGGAAAACGCCCCGAGTATCCCGTCGCCGAGCTCCTGCCAGGCCAGCCCTGGCGGGCCGGCCGTGACGCGCATCACTTCAGGAAATCGGGCACGTCGAGCTCGTCGTCTTCCTCGAAGACCACCGACTTGCGCCGGGTGCCGCCCGGATCCGGCCGGCCAGCCGCACCCGGCCGCGCCCCGGCGGGCTGCCCGTCTCGTGCGGTGTAGCCAGCCGGGTCCTCCGGACTGCCGATCCGCGGTGCCGGTATGCCGTCAACCATGCCACCGTCGCCGGGCGCCCCCCTGCTGGCCGTGCTGTCCGCCGGCGCACTGCCGCCGCGCGCGCTGTCGCCCGGCGAGCCACCGGGACCGCTCCCGTTCGCTGCCGCGCTGGCCGGCTCGCCCGCGGAGTCGCCGACCTGGCCAGGCTGTGCCGTGCCGGACCCGGCCGGGCCGGACGGGCTGCCCGCTAGCCCGGCGCCGGTCGTCGCCGCTCCGCCTGGCCGGGCATCGCCGAGCTGGAACGGCCGCCAGGCCGGTCCCCCGGCCGGGCCTGCGGGCTCCGCGGCGGAACCGGACTGGCCAGCCTGCGCGGCGGCAAGCACGGCGGACGGCAGCGCGGCGGACGGCAGCGCGGCACTAGCGCCGCCTGACGACGTGCCGTAGCTGGCCGTACGCGGCCGCGGCCGACCGGGCTGCGGCTCGTCGAAACCGGCCGCGATGACCGTCACCCGAACCTCGTCGCCGAGCGCGTCGTCGATGACCGCGCCGAAGATGATATTGGCGTCGGGCGCGGCCGAGTTCGCCACCAGTTGCGCGGCTTCGTTGATCTCGAACAGGCCCAAGTCCGAGCCGCCCTGAATGGATAGCAGCACACCGTGCGCGCCGTCGATGCTCGCCTCAAGCAGCGGGCTGGAGATCGCCATCTCGGCAGCCGCGACCGCCCGGTCGTCGCCGCGAGCCGTGCCGATTCCCATCAGCGCCGAGCCCGCTCCGGACATGACCGACTTCACATCGGCGAAATCCAGGTTGATCAGGCCCGGCGTGGTGATCAGGTCGGTGATTCCCTGCACACCGGACAGCAGCACCTGGTCAGCGGCCTTGAACGCGTCCAGCACGCTGACATGGCGGTCGGAGATCGACAGCAGGCGGTCATTGGGGATCACGATGAGCGTGTCGACCTCGCTGCGCAGCCGTTCGATCCCGGTGTCGGCCTGCGCAGCGCGCCGTTTGCCCTCGAAGCCGAACGGGCGGGTCACGACGCCGATCGTCAGCGCCCCGAGCGACCGGGCGACATCCGCGACTACCGGCGCCCCGCCGGTACCCGTCCCGCCGCCCTCGCCGGCGGTGACGAATACCATGTCCGCGCCCTTGAGAACTTCCTCGATTTCGTCGCGGTGATCTTGGGCGGCCTTGGCGCCGATATCAGGGTTGGCTCCCGCGCCCAGGCCCCTGGTCAGCTCCCGCCCGACATCGAGCTTGACGTCGGCGTCGCTCATCAGCAGCGCCTGGGCGTCAGTGTTGATCGCGATGAACTCGACTCCCCTGAGCCCTTCCTCGATCATCCGGTTCACGGCGTTGACGCCGCCCCCGCCGATACCGACGACCTTGATTACCGCCAGGTAGTTCTGCGGTGCTGCCACGAGGAGCAAACCTTTCCGCTCGTCTTACCTCCGGGGGAGAACTTCCGCAGTCCTCCCGCGCCGCCCCCGGCACGATTCCGGCTCCTACAACTCTCACCCTCAACTTGAGATTTAGAGTTATGTCAAGCTGCCGATTGATAGGGACAGTAGGGTTGCACGCATCCCCAGGTCAACCACTGGTAGCTCTCCCGGCGCGTCGTGTCGCCCGTGCCGCACTGCCAAGCGTGCCCTGCAAGCAGAGCGGGCCAGCCGGGCGGGCCAGCCGGGCAGGCCAGCCGGGCGCGGTCATCCGGCCGTCACCGCCGTGGCCGGATCACTGATGTCGTAGTACCGCGCGTGCGTGCGCAGCAGCATGGCCAGTTCAGCCAGCTTCTGGGCCGGTCGCGCGGCACTGCCCCACAGCACCGTGATCCCCCCGGTCAGGTGCAGCGTGACGGTACTGGCCGACGCCGCCGACACCGAGGCGATCCGCGCGCGCAAGCCGCGCGGAAGCTGCCGGAGCACCGCGGCCGCGGCGGCGATGGCCGGGTTGCCGCGCAGCACGGCAGGCGGGACGGTCAGCAATGGCATCGACGCGGGCTTGCGCGACACCCACTGGAAAGCCACCCCGTGGGCGTCGACCAGCTGATAACGGCCCGCGGCGGCGACTGCGAACACCGGCGTGCGCTCCCGCACGGTGATGACGATGGTGTCTGGCCAGGACCGGCGCACCGTGGCGGATAGCACCGGCGCGAGTTCCTCGACCCGCCGGGCGGCCGCTCCGGTGTTCACGGTCGCGAGCGGCGCACCCGCGGCAATCCGCGCCGCCCGGCGTACCTGCGCCGCTGTCACCAGCCGGTTCCCGGTCACCTCGACGTGCCGCACCACCAGCAGGCTGGAACCGAGAAGCGCCCAGCAGGCTCCGGCCAGGATCGTCAGCACCAGCGCGCCGACGAAGACCCTGCGCCACGGATCGCCGTGCCCAGTGCGCACCGTCCCCCGGTCCGCCGGGGCGGGCCGGGAGCGGCTGGCTGGAAGATCCGCGTTCCCGCCGTCGGGGTCCGTGACAGCCGGACGCAGCTGGCGTGCGCTCACCACCCGCCTGCCCGGTCCCGCAGGGCCGTGAGGATCGCCGGCCCGAGTTGCGTGACATCGCCAGCCCCCATGGTCAGCACCAGGTCCCCCGGCTTGGCCAGGCTCGCTATCGCGGCAGGCACGCCCGCCCGGTCGGGCATGAAGGTCGCACGCCCGCCGGGCACCGCGTCGCTGATCAGCTTGCCGGTGACACCCGGCTCGGGGTCCTCCCTGGCCGCGTACACATCCAGGACCAGAACCTCGTCCGCCTGGCCGAGAGCCGCGCCGAAGCCGGCGGCGAACAGCCGCGTCCGGCTGAACAGGTGCGGCTGGAAGATCGCGATGACCCGGCCGCCCTGGTTGCCGGCCGCGATGTCGCGCGCAGCCGCCAGGTCGGCGGCCAGCTCGGTCGGATGATGGGCATAGCTGTCGATCACCTGCACGCCGTCGGCCTCGCCGGTCAGCTCCATCCGGCGCCGGGCTCCCCGGTAGCTCGCCAGCCCGGCGACCGCGTCGCCGACGGCCACGCCAAGCTGAACCGCCGTCCCGAACGCAGCCGCCGCGTTCAGCGCGTTATGCCGGCCGGGCACGGCGATCTCAAGCCGGACCTGGCCGGCGCCGGCCAGGTCCGATGCAGCCAGCCCGGATTCAGCCAGCCCGGTCTCGGCCAGTACTGTGCCAGGGCCGCCGACGAGGGTGAGCGCCGTGCGCATTCCGCTGGACTGGATCTGCGTGATCCGGTACGCGGCATCGGCGGCGGTCCCGTAGGTAAGCGCGGTCACGCCGGGCGGCACCATGGCGGTCAGCGCCCGCGCGCCAGGGTCGTCGGCGCAGGCCAGCAGCACGCCGCCGGGCCGGATCCGGCCGGCGAACGTCGCGAAGGCCGCCTCGATCGCCGCCAGCGTGCCGTAGTTGTCGAGGTGATCGGCCTCGACCGAGGTGACCACTGCCGCGTCGGGGGCGAACATCAGGAACGAGCCGTCGCTCTCATCCGCTTCCACCACGAAGGCAGGCCCGCTGCCCAGGGCCGCGCCGACGCCGCTCTCGGCCAGGATGCCGCCGATCACGTAGGACGGATCGGCACCCGCGTGCAGCAGAACCGTGGTGATCATCGAGGTCGTCGTGGTCTTGCCGTGCGTGCCGGCCACAGCGATGCCCTGGTAACCCAGCATCACGCTGGCCAGCGCCGCGGCCCGGTGCAGCACCCGCAGCCCGCGGCGCTGTGCCTCGAGCAGCTCTGGATTATCGGGCCGGATGGCCGTCGATACCACCAGCGTGTCGGCGTCGCCGAGGTTGCCTGCCGCGTGCCCGACCGCCACCCGTGCCCCGGCGGCGGCCAGTTCGCCGAGCAGCGCCGAGTCCGCTGAATCGCTGCCGGATACGGTTATGCCGCGGGCCAGCATGATCCTGGCGATGCCCGACATGCCCGCGCCGCCGATGGCCGCGAAGTGCACTGTGCCGAGCTTGCCGACCGGCACCGGGTCGACCGGGGTGACCAGGCCCATGGCTACCTCTTCCGCCGTCGGCCGGGCCGCCGCCGCCCGACTTGCAATACCAGGGCGGCCAGATCAGCGTCGGCGTCCCGGTTGCCGCTGGCGGCCGCGGCGCTGGCCATCACCGCGATCCGCGCGCTGTCGTGCAGGATCGGCAGCAACGCCTGAACGATCCACTCGGCGGACAGGTCCGCGTCCGCGACGACGAGCCCGCCACCCGCCTGCGCGATCGGCTCGGCGTTCAGCCGTTGCTCGCCGTTGCCGTGCGGCAGCGGCACGTACACGGCCGGAAGCCCGACGGCGGTCAGCTCAGCGCAGGTCATCGCCCCGGCCCGGCACAGCGCGAAGTCGGCCGCGGCATATCCGAGGTCCATCCGGTCCAGGTACGGCAGCACCACGTACGGTGCCGGGCCGGGCGGGACGTCCACCTCCCCGGCCCTCGGCCCGACCACGTGCAGCACCTGCACGCCGGACGCGCGCAGCGTGGCCGCCGCCCCGAGCACGGCGCGGTTCAGCGACGCTGCGCCCTGCGAGCCACCGGTGACGAACAGAACCGGCAGGTCCGGCTCAAGGCCGAAGTGGGCCCGCGCCTTGTCAGCCAGCGCCAGCCGGTCCAGGCCGGCGATCTCCTGGCGGATCGGGATGCCGGTATAGCGTGCGTGCGGCAGCCTGGTGCCCTGCTGGCCGGTGCACACGTAGCTGGTCAGCCGTGCGCCGATCCGGTTGGCCAGGCCCGGCAGGTAGTTTGCCTCGTGCACCACGATCGGCACCCTGCGACGGCGGGCGGCCAGGTAGCCGGGCGTTGCCACGTAACCGCCGAAGCCGACGAGCACGTCCGCCCCGGTCCGCTCCAGGACGCCAGCCGCGGCGCCGACCGCGCGCAGCATCCGGGCCGGCACCGAGAGCAGGGCCGGCGTGATCCTGCGCGGCAGCGGCACCGGCGGGATCAGCGCCAGGTCATAGCCGCTCATCGGCACCAGCCTGGTCTCCAGGCCATGCTCGGTACCCAGGCAGGTGATCTTAGTAGCCGGGTCGGCCCGGAGCAGCGCGTCCGCGAGCGCGAGTGCGGGCAGGATGTGCCCGCCAGTCCCGCCTCCCGCGATGACGACGCTTACTCCCATTACTGCCTCAGTTCCGGCCGGCCGTGCCTCTCGACCGGGCTACCTTACTTGCGCCCGCCCCAATCCGTCCTCGATCCAGTCCAGCCCGCCCCGGTCCTCCCCAGCCCGCCGCCGATCCCGCCGCCGATCCCGCCCAGCCTGCCGCCGACCCCGCCCGGCTGCCAAGTCCGAGCCAGCGTGCCAGCCGGCGTGGCACGCTCGGGTCCGCCGCGGCCAGCGCTTGCGCGGCACCGGGCTCGGACCGGGCGAACGCCATCAGCATGCCGAGCGCCACCATGGTCGCGATCAGCGACGACACCCCGGCCGAGATCAGCGGCAGCGGCACGCCGGTGATCGGCAGCAGGCCCAGAACGGCGCCCATGTTCACCAGGGCCTGCGCGACGATCCACACGGTGATCGCGCCCGCCGCCAGCCGGGAGAAGGTATCCGGCACCCGGCGGGCGATCCGGAACCCGGCGAACGCGATGCCGCCGTAGAGCAGGATGACGCAGATCGCGCCGACCAGGCCGAGTTCTTCCCCGAGGATGGCGAAGATGAAGTCGGCGTAGGCCAGCGGCACCCACCCCCACTTAGCCGTGCCGGCGCCAAGGCCGACGCCGAACCACCCGCCCGAGCCGAGCGCGTCCTTGCCCTGCGTCAGCTGGTAGCAGCTCAGGCAGTTGCGGGAAGTCTGAGCTGACAGGAATGCGGTGATGCGCTGCAACTCGTTCGGATGCACCGCGATCAGCATCAGGACCGCGAAGGCCAGCAGCGCGACCAGGCCGAGCATCAACTTGCCGGGTGCCCCGATCACCCAGAGCAGGGCCAGGAAGATAACGCTCAGCAGGAACGTGGTGCCGAGGTCGTTGCCCAGCATGACCAGCATGCACACGACGGCCACGCCCGGCAGCAGCGGGACCAGCAGGCTCCGCCAGTCGGTCAGCTGACCCAGCTTCTCCTTCCGCGCGAGCAGGTCCGCTCCCCACAGCACCAGGGCTAGCTTGGCGAACTCCGACGGCTGCACCGCGTTCCCGGCCACATCCAGCCAGCGCTTGACGCCATCGATCTGCTGGCCGAAGAGCAGCACCAGCACCAGGCCGAGTACCACCGCCAGCAGCAGCGGAGAGGCGAACGCCCGGAAGACCCGCGGCGGCGCCTTGCTGGCCAGCCACATCAGCACCAGGCCGGCCAGCGCGCCGAGAAGCTGCTTGATGAACATGGCGTACGGCGGCGCGCCGATATCCAGGTCATAGGCTGTGGACGTGGACAGCACCATCAGCAGGCCGATGGCGAGCAGCAGCAGCGTGCAGCCGAGTACCAGGTAATAGGAGGCCAGCGGCCGGTCCAGAAGCGCGGTGAGCCGGAACGCGCCGCCGCGAGGCGTACCCGAGCCGGCCGAGGACTTGGGGCCGGCCGAGGACTTGGGGCCAGCCGACGCCGTGTTAGCTGACCATGGGCTCACCGCGACGCTGCCAGCTTGCGCGCCGCGGCAGCGAACGCATCGCCGCGGGCCGGGTAATCGCGGAACATGTCCCACGACTGCGCGGCGGGGGCCAGCAGCACGGTATCTCCGCGCCGCGCGGCGGCCGCCGCCTGGGCTACTGCCTGCTCCATGACTCCAGTGTCGGTGCCGGTCAGCTCGGTGACGGGGACATTCGGGGCGTGTCGCGCCAGTGCGCGGGCGAATCTGGCCCGGTCCGTGCCGATCAGGACAGCGGCCCGCAGCCGCGGGCCGGCCGCCGCGATGATGCCGTTCAGGTCGTCGTCGCTGCCGCGGAACAACCCGCCGGCTACCCAGACGACGGACGGGAACGACGCCAGCGACGCGGCCGCAGCCGCCGGGTTGCTCGCCTTGGAGTCGTCCACGAACGCCACGCCGTCGATCTCGGTCACCAGCGCGATCCGGTGTGGCTCGGGCACGAAGCTCGCAAGCCCGGCGGTAATGGAGCCTGCCTGGTCGCCGTAGGCGCGGGCTAGCGCGGCGGCGGCCAGCGCGTCCGCCACGTTGTGCGGCGCGGCCGGGCGCACCGCGCTGACCGGTGCGAGCCGGACCGGCTCGGGATCGCCAAGCGCCCCGCGGCCGAAAGCACGGTCGACCAGCCAGTCATCTGCGACGCCGAGCTCGCCAGCGCCCGGCTGCCCGAGCCCGAAGCCGACCAGCCTGGCCGCCCGGCTGGCCGCGGCCGACGCCATCGCCACGGTGGCCGCATCCTGCGCGTTGTAGATCGCGATCGTGCCCGGCGCGTAGATCTTCGCCTTGGCGGCGGCGTAGGACTCGATGTCGTCATGCCAGTCGAGGTGGTGCGCGGCCAGGTTCAGCACCGCGGCAGCCAGCGGCCTGATAGTCGAGCTCCAGTACAGCTGGAAGCTCGACAACTCCACCGCGACGACCGGGTACGGCTCCGGATCAGTCACTACGTCGAGAATCGGGGTGCCGACGTTCCCGGCGGCGATGCTGCGATGGCCAGCGGCCGCGAGCATGGCGGCAAGCATCCGGACCGTGGTCGTCTTGCCGTTGGTTCCGGTGATGGCCAGCCACTCCTGCCGCCCGCCGCCGGACAGCAGCGGCCGCAGTCGCCAGGCAAGCTCGACGTCGCCGATTACCTCGACGCCAGCGGCCGCCGCCGTCGCCAGCAGCGGGGTATCCGGCCGCAACCCCGGCGAGGTCACGACCAGCGCTGTGCCCGGCGGCACGCTGGCGCCCGCGCCCAGCTGCTCCGGCCCGAGCCGGACGGCTACGCCGTTCGCAGCCAGCGCGTCCGCGATGTCGCGGCGCTCTGCGTCGTCCCGTGAGTCGACCGCGGTCACCGAAGCGCCATGGCTGACCAGCAGCGAGCTCACCGACTGCCCGGTAATGCCGAGACCGGCGACGACGACCGGACGGCCCGGCAGGTCCGTTAGCGCGGTGACCGCATCGCTGCCCGCCATCGGGCTAACTCGCCAGCCACTCGGCGTAGAAGATGCCGAGTGCGAGCGCGACGCACAGACCGGAGATCAGCCAGAACCTGATCACGATAGTGGTCTCGGCCCAGCCCGCCATCTCGAAGTGGTTATGCAGCGGCGCGATCTTGAACACCCGGTATCCGCGCCCGCTCTTGAACTTGGTGACCTTGAACACGCCCACCTGGATGATCACCGACATCGTGATGATGACGAACAGTCCGCCGGCGATCAGCAGCAGCAGCTGAGTCTTCGTGCACACCGCCAGGCCGGCCAGCACCCCGCCGAGTGCGAGCGAGCCGGTGTCGCCCATGATGATCTTGGCAGGCGGCGCGTTCCACCACAGGAAGCCGAAGCACGCTCCGAGCACGGCTGCAGCAACCACCGCGAGGTCCAGCGGATCCCTGATCTGGTAGCACTGCCTCGACAGGAACGTGGTGCAGTCGTTGCGTTCCTGCCAGATGCCGATCAGCACATAGGCGGCCAGCACCAGGATGGTGGCCCCGGTCGCCAGCCCGTCCAGGCCGTCGGTGAGGTTTACCGCGTTCGAGAACCCGGAGATCAGGATCACGGCCCAGATCACGAACGGCAGCACGCCGATGGCCGGGCCGAAGTCACGCAGGAACGACAGGTGCGCGTCGGCCGGGGTGAGGTCATAGCCGTCCGGGTGCTGCAAGACTTCGAGCGCGAACACCGCGCCCACCACGACCTGGCCGGCCAGCTTCGCGCCGCTGCGCAGCCCGACGCTGGTCTGCCGGAAGATCTTGAGGAAGTCATCGACGAAGCCGACCAGGCCGAGGCCGGCCATCAGGAACAGGATGAGCATGCCTGACGCGCTCATCGGGTCGTGGGTGGCCAGGTGGCCTACTACATAGCCGATCAGTGCGGCCAGCACCATCACCACGCCGCCCATCGTCGGCGTGCCGCGCTTGGTCTCGTGCGATTTCAGGCCCTCGACCCGGATCGGCTGACCGTAGCCGTGGCGCCGCAGCACCCGGATGACCAGGGGCGTGCCGAACAGCGCCAGCAGCAGCGACACGGCGCCGGATACCAGGATGGTCTTCAACGGCGCGGCCCTTCCCGCTCATCGGGCAGTGGCCGCTCACCGGTGAGCGCCAGCGCCACCCGCTCCAGGCCGATGCTGTGCGAGGCCTTGACCAGCACCACGTCACCCGGGCGCAGCCGGTCCCTGACGGCGCGCACGGCAGCCGCGGCATCGGGTACCGCCAGCAGTTCGCCCCGCCAGGCAGGCACGGCCTTCGCACCAGCCAGCATCGGGGCTGCTTCCTCCCCCACCACGATGAGCCCGGCAAGCCCGGCGCGCGCGGCAGCCGCGCCGATCTCCTCGTGCAGCCGGCCTGCGTCGTCGCCCAGCTCGGTCATGTGGCCGAGCACGGCGAAACCGCGGCGCCCGCTGGCCATGGTGGCCAGCGCGGCGATAGCAGCCCGGACCGTGTCCGGGTTGGCGTTGTAGGCGTCGTTGATGATCGTAACGCCGTCGCCGAGCTGCGTTACCTCCATCCGCCACCGGCTTCTGGCTACCGCTGACGTCAGCCCGGCAGCGATGTCGGCTACCGCCATGCCGAGCTGACCCGCCAGGGTAGCGGCCGCCAGTGCGTTGGACACGTGGTGCTCACCGTGCAGCTGGAGGCGCACCGGCGCGGAGCCGTCCGGGGCTTCCAGGGTGAAGTGAGCGCGGCCGAGACTGTCGGTGCCGACGCCGGTTGCCCGCACGTCGGCGGCCGGCGATCTCCCGAAGGTGACCACCCTGGCCCTGGTCCGTGCCGCCATCGCGGCGACCCGGTGGTCATCGGCGTTCAGCACGGCCACGCCGTCGGCCGGCAGTGCGGCGGGCAGCTCGCCCTTTGCCGCGGCGATCCGGTCCAGGCCGCCGAACTCGCCGGCGTGCGCGTGGCCGACGCACAGCACCGCGCCCAGCCGGGGTGGTGCAATGTGGCAGAGCTCGGTGATGTGGCCAGGGCCGCGCGCGGCCAGCTCGGAGATCAGGTACCGGGTCTGCGCCGTGATCTTCAGCACGGTCAGTGGGTGGCCGATCTCGTTGTTGAACGAATCCCGCGGCGCAACGGTGGGGCCGAGCATCTCGATCAGCTGGGCAGCCAGGTCCTTGGTCGTGGTCTTGCCCGCCGATCCGGTGATGCCGATCACGATCAGCCCGGTCGCGCGGTCGATAACCGCCCTGGCCAGCTTGCCTAGTGCTGCCGGCACGTCCGGCACGATCAGGGCCGGCCCTCCGACCGGGCGGGTGGCAAGGACGGCGACGGCACCAGCCGCCAGCGCCGCCCTGCCAAACTCGTGGCCGTCCGTTCGGGTGCCGGGCAGCGCCGCGAAAAGGCTGCCAGGCCGGGCCTCGCGCGAGTCGATCACTACCGGCCCGGTCACCACGGCACCAGGATCTGGCACATCCGCGAGCCTCGCGCCGGTGGCCTCAGCGACCTGCGCGATCGGCAGCGGGATCACGCATCCTCCGGGAAACGGGGCGCGGGGCAGGCGGCGCCGGCCGCGGTGACGTGCGGATCCAGCCAGCCGCCGCCGGCCATGGTCGCGTCCCCGCGCCCCTCCGCCATCTGCGTGACATCCGTCAGCTGTCCGGCCCCGGCTGCCGCCTCGCTCGCCTGGCGATGCAGGATGGCCTCCCTGGCGATCTCACGGTCGTCGAACGGGATGACTGCGCCCGCTACGTACTGGCCCTGTTCATGTCCCTTGCCCGCGATCAGCACTACGTCGCCCTTGTCGGCGCCTGAGATCGCCAGCCCGATCGCGGCGGCGCGATCGGGCTGCACCACTACCTGAGCCCGCTCACGCTGCGGGACCCCGATCGCTCCGGCCAGCATCTCGGCGAGGATGGTCAGCGGATCCTCCGAGCGCGGGTTGTCGTTGGTCAGGATAGCCACGTCGGCGAGCCTGGCCGCCGCGGCGCCCATCAGGCGGCGCTTGCCGCGATCCCGGTCACCGCCGCAGCCCAGCACGATCACCAGGCTTCCCTGGGTAACCGCGCGCATTGCCGTCAGCAGCGCCTCCACGGCACCCGGCTTGTGAGCATAGTCGACGAGCACGCTGAAGTCCTGGCCGTGGTCCACCCGCTCGAGCCGCCCGGGCGGGCCAGGGCAGGCGGCGACCCCGGCCACCGCGTCCGCAAGCCCGGCCCCGGCCTCGACCAGGGCTACGATCGCGGCGAGCGCGTTCGCCACGTTGAATTCGCCGGGCAGAGCCACGGCCGCGTCGGCTTCTACGCCGCCCGGCCCGATGACCCGGAAGGTCGATCCGTCTGCCCCGGACCGCACGTCTACCGCCCGCCAGTCGGCGGCGCGCCGGCCTTCGGCCGAGAACGTGGTGACCGGGATCGACGCCACCGCGGCGAGTTCACGACCATGGACGTCGTCGATGTTCACCACGCCGGTTCTGGCGTACTTGGGGGTAAACAGCTCCGCCTTGGCCGCGAAATAGTCGTCCATGCTCGCGTGGAAGTCCAGGTGGTCCTGCGACAAGTTGGTGAAGACGGCAACGTCGTAGTGCGTGCCCGCTACCCGGCGCAAGGCCAGCGCGTGGCTGGAGACCTCCATCGCCACCGCGTTGATGCCCCGCTCGACCATCGCCGCCAGCAGGGCCTGAAGGTCCGTGGCCTCCGGGGTGGTCAGCGTGCTAGCCCGCGCGGCGTCGCCAATCCGGGTCTGCACGCCGCCGATCAGGCCGGTCCGGTAGCCCGCCGCCCGAAGTCCCGATTCCAGCAGGTAGCTCGTCGTGCTCTTGCCCGCCGTACCGGTCACTCCGGCCAGCAGGAGCCGGTCCGACGGGTGCCCGTAGATCCAGGAGGCAACCTCGCCCAGCCTGGCTCGGGGCTCAGCGACCACGAAGACGGGCAGGCCGGAGGCGATGGCCGCCGCGCGGCCGTCCGGGTCAGTAAGGACGGCGACGGCTCCGGCGGCGGCCGCCGCGGTGCAGAACTGCGCACCGTGCACGGAACTGCCTGGTAGCGCCGCATAGAGGTCGCCTGGCCGGACGGCCCTGGAGTCATGGGTGACCCCGGTGAGGACACCCGCGCTGCCCGGATCGTCCGGGAGCGGGCCTGCCTGACGCAGGCCAAGCAGCGCCGCGAGCCCGGCTAGCCGGAGCGCGGGCACGCGATCGGGGCGAAAGGCCGCTGGCACGGGCAGAGGTTACCTCCCCTCACGGCGCCGTGAGCCGGATATAGGGCGTCCTTGCGTAGTCTGGCGCGATCTTCATTGTCTGTAGCGCGAACTTGGCTACATCGAAGAAGGCCGGCCCGGCGACCTGGTCACCGTAGTAACTGCCCTGCGGGTCCTGGATGTTCACGGCGACGACCAGTTGCGGGTTGTCGGCCGGGAGTATGCCGATGTAGCTGGAGCCGTACTGGCACAGGCAGGAGCCCGAGCCGGGGCCTGGTCCGGAAACCTGCGCGGTTCCGGTCTTCGCCGCCACCGTATAGCCCCTGATGAGCCCCCAGGGCGAGCCCACCGAGGCGTCCACCCCTGGCACCTGCTCCAGCATGACCATCAGCTGGGCGGCCGTCTTCGCGCTGATTACCCGCCTGCTCGGCGGCTTGGGGTCCGGGATGAAGCGCCCGCCCGCGGTCGTCGTGCCGGCCACGATCGTCGGCTGCACGCGGACCCCGCCGTTGGCGATCGTGGCGTAGATGCTTGCCATCTGCACCGCGGTCACGCCCACGCCCTGGCCGAATGAGTACTCATACCGGTTGTCCCCGTAGTAGCCGGGCGATCCCGGTGCCGGAAGCAGGCCGGCGCTCTCCCCTGGCAGCCCCAGCCCGCTGACCGAGCCAAGCCCGAATGCCCGCATCATGCGGTATTGCTGCTCGGGCGTGATGTGCTGCGCGACCTGCACCATGCCGACGTTGCTGGAATTCGCGAGGATGCCGGCGATCGTCAGCCTGAGCGTCGGGTGGTACTCGGCGTCATGGAAGGTGTACACGTGGTCCATGGTGATCGAGTAAGGGATGGTGTAGGCGCTCAGCGGCGTCTGGCCGCCCTCCTCCAGCGCGGCCGCGAGGGTGACCGGCTTGAGTGTGCTGCCCGGCGCGAACACATTGGCGACGCCGATGTCCGCGGTCTGATTGAGGTTCGTCACGTCTGCCGGGTTGTAGGTCGGCCACTGCGCCATCGCCAGGATCGCTCCCGTCTTGGGCTGCATCACCACGATGGAGCAGCTCGCAGCATGGGTCTGCCGCACTCGCTGGGCGCAGACCTGCTCGGCTTTCCACTGAATGTCGGCCTGGATGGTGAGCCGCAGTCCCTTGGCCGGCACGCCAGCCGACAGCTGAACCTCGGTCAGCGGGATCGGCTCCTGGTTGACGCCGACCTCGACCTCCTCGCTGCCGTCACGGCCGGCCAGCATCGCGTTGTACTCCTGCTCCAGGCCGGCCTCGCCGACCAGGCCGCCGTTGCCGGACGGAGACGGATTAGTGAAGCCGACGAAGCTGGCCGCGAGGTCACCGCCCGGATAGACGGTGCTGTAGGCCGGCACCATGTCGATGCCCGGCAGCCCGAGCTTGCGCACCTCGCTGGCCGCGGACACCGGGACACCGGTAGCGAGCACCTGGTATGCCGGCGACGACGGAAAGTTCAGCATGTGCAGGACCGTCGCGGCGGACAGCTTGAGCGGGCCGGCCAGCTCGGCCGCCGCCTTCGGGCGCGACGCCGCCGGGATCTCCACAGGGTCGGCGAAGACGCGATAGGTCTGGACCGTCAGCGCCAGCACCGTCCCGTCGCTGCTGGTGATATTGCCGCGAACGACCGGGAAGCTGATAGACGCGAGCTGCTGCTGCTGCGAGGCCATCCGGTACTGCGCCGAGTCGAACCCCTCGATCTGGACGAGCCGGGCGGCAAACAGCGACAGCACGACCGCGATGCTCAGCAGGCCGATCTGCAGCCGGCGGCGGGGGCTGGCCCGGCGGAGGGCCGCACGCAGCGGAACGGCGCGCCCCGGCCGGGTTGCTGAGCTGCGCGGCGGCGGGGCGTCGCTGGCCGGGCCGGGACGAATCCAGTCCGCAGCGGGATGGTAGGGGTATGCGGGGCCGCGCCCGGGGCGGCTGGAGTTCTGGGCGCTGAATCCTGGCCGCAGCGCGCTCGCCGGCCTGACTGGCTCGCCTGGCCGGGCCGGGCGCCGGGCGGCT
>JAJYUU010000286.1 GCA_021792405.1 Actinomycetes bacterium | reverse complement strand
CACAGCAGCGAATAGGCACCATAAGTACAACCACGGCATGGGGAGGCCGCTATGAGTCGTACCGGGGCGCTGGACTGGCTGCTCGATGATCTGGTGGCACGCGTTGCGCAGATCGACAAAGCCGTCATCTTGTCCAGAGACGGACTTGCGATCGGCGCATCGGCAGGACTGAGCCGGGAGGACGCCGAGCACCTGTCGGCGGTCGCCTCGGGTTTCCAGAGCCTGGCGAGAGGCGTCGGCCAGCACTTCGGCGGCGGGCAGCCCCGCCAGACCATTGTCGAGATGGAATCAGCGTTCTTGTTCGTCACCGCCGCAGGGGAGGGTAGCTGCCTGGCGGTGCTGGCTTCGGCCGACGCGGACGCGGCTGGCCACATCGCCTACGAAATGGCCGTGCTGGTCCGGCGAGTTGGCGAACACATGACGGTCAACGCACGTCCGCCTGCGAGCACTGCTGAAGCGGTGTGATCTCGGGTGCGCGACAATCAGTGGCTCGACCGCGACGCGGGTCCCGTCGTCCGGCCATATCTGCTGACTGGCGGCCGCACCCGTCCGACGGGCGAGAGCTTCGACTTGCTCGCGCTTGTGACGTCAAACGATGTGCGCGAGATCGACGACCTGCTGCTCGAACCCGAATACCTTGAGGTCATGCGGCAGTGCCGCCAGCCCAAGCCGGTCGCCGACCTTGCGTCCGACCTCGATCTGCCGCTCGGCGTTGTCCGTATCCTGCTGTCGGATATGCGCGAACGGGGACTGGTAGCCATTCGTCCCCCGGCACGCAGTCGCCTGACCGACCCGCAACTTCTCAAGGATGTGGCTGATGCGCTCCGCAGGCTCTGACCTGGATCTCGACACCGCGTCTCCGGTGTCGATAAAGATCCTCATCGCCGGCGGATTTGGCGCGGGCAAGACCACGCTCGTCAGTTCCGTGAGCGAGATCAGGCCGCTGCGGACCGAGGAAGTCCTCAGCGAGCCGAGCTTGCTGGTCGACACGCTCGACGGCGTGGAACAGAAGACCACCACAACCGTGGCAATGGACTTCGGCCGGATCACGGTCCGCGACGATCTCGTGGTGTACCTGTTTGGCACGCCCGGCCAGCATCGGTTCTGGTTCATGTGGGACGAACTCGCGCTCGGCGCTCTCGGTGCCGTAGTGATGGCGGACACCCGCCGTCTGGCCGACAGCTTCCCGTCCGTCGACTACTTCGAGCGTCGGGGCCTTCCCTTCATCGTGGCTGTGAACTGCTTTGACGGCGCGAAGCGCTTCCAGCCTGAGGCCGTGCGGACGGCACTGGACCTAAGTGCCAGCGTTCCGGTCGTGCTGTGCGACGCGCGCCAGCGGTCGTCAAGCCGCGACGTGCTCGTCACGCTGGTCGAATACGCGATCAGGCTGATCAGCCAGAGCGAGATGATGACGCGGCAGTAGCCAGGTCAGGACCGCCAGATCAGCACGAGCGCGCAGTCATCGGAATTGGGACCAGCGCCCTGCATAGTCTGCACCAGGCGGCCCGCGCCGTCGCCGAAGCCGCTGGCGACAAGCTGGTCGGCGGCACCCAGCAACCGGTCGATCCCGGCATCGATATCGCGCCCCGGCGCATCGACCAGCCCGTCGGTGTACAGCATCAGCGCATCGCCCGGGCGCAGACTGCCGCTGTCGGGGACACACCGCAGGTCGAAGACCACGCCGAGGACAATGCCGCGGGAATGAGTGAGCCGCCACCGGCCGCTGCCGGCCTCGAAATGCGCGGCCGGCGGATGGCCTGCCGAGGAGATCAGGTAGTCGCCGGTGACAAGGTCCAGGGTCAGGTGGACAGCCGTCACGAATCCCTCGGGCGGGCCACCGCGCTGCAGGTAAGAATTGCAGGCCGGCAGGTAGTCGGCGTGCGGCACGGATCCGAGCAGGCCGCCGAACGCGCCGGACAGCATCAGTGCCCTGGTGCCGGCGTCGAGACCCTTCCCGGCGACATCGACAAGCGCCAGGTGGAGAACCTTGCCATCGCATGCCGAAACCAGGAAGTCACCGCCGAACGACGAGCCGCCGGCCGGCCGCAGCACGGACACCGCGTGCCAGCCCCCTGGCAGCTGCGGCATCTGGCTCTGAGTCCGGAGCCGGTCGCGAAGTTCGATCAGCATCTGGTCACCGCGCAGGCCCTGCATGCCCAATTTAGCCCGAGTCCGTGCCAGCAGGGCGGCGAACAGGGCAGTGAGGACTATCGTCGCAGCGAGCCCGAGACCGATCCTCCTGCCGTTCAGCCAGTCGTAACCGACCATCGCCGCCACGATCGCGAAGAGGATCAGCAGCGCGCGGGGCCACAGCAGCAGACCGCCCGCCAGGACCGGCAGGATCAGCACGCCGGGCGACAACCAGTCGCCGGGCACGACCACGGCGCCTATCCCGATCCCGATGACCACTATCGCCAGGCCGAGAGCCATCCGCCGGTTCCGGGTAACGAACTGGCGGCTGATCCGTGCGCGCTGTTGTGTCGCAGCCGACCTGGCCGCGGCCAATAGCTGGCGGAAGACCTTCTCAACCATCTTGCGGGCACCCTACCGGCCAGCAGCCCGGTCACGGAAATGCGCTGGCTGGCACCTCGACTTCGTCGCCGGCCGTACCGCAGACTTGGCCAGGTAGGCGAGGATCAGCGCGAAGGCGAGCATGCCGGATGGCCGGAATGAAGATCTCACTGGATGCGGCGATGCGAGCGCGTGATGTGTCGCAGCCCACCGCGGCGGACGAATCGTCGGCCGAACAAGCCGGAGCCGCCATCAGCGAGAGCCGGACGGGCGCCCAGGCAGCCCCGGCCGGCCTAACTACCCCGGCCGGCCTAACTACCCCGGCCGGCCTAACTACCCCGGCCGGCCTAACTACCCCGGCCGGCCAGTTGCATGCTGGCGACCGGGGCCGGCGGCGGCGGCCGTCACGCCCGCAGCGCCCGTAACGGGGTCAGAACTCAGCCGGCAGATCGCCGGTCTGCTCGTACGCGGCGATCATTCCCAGCCGGCGGACATGCCGAGGCTCTTGCGAGAACGCGGTTTCCACGAAGACCTTCGCGAAGCCTATTGCCTCCTCGACGGAGTACTCCCGCGCGCCCAGGCTCAGCACGTTGGCGTCGTTATGCAGCCGGGCCAGCCGCGCCGTCTCGTCGCTCCAGGCAAGCGCCGCGCGGATGCCGCGGATCTTGTTCGAGGCGATCTGCTCGCCATTGCCCGAGCCGCCGATCACGATGCCGAGGCTACCGGGATCGGCCACGGCAGAGCTTGCGGCCCGCATGACGTACACCGGGTAATCGTCGTCGG
>JAJYUU010000131.1 GCA_021792405.1 Actinomycetes bacterium | reverse complement strand
TGGCCAGAGCACGCGCCGGTGTACCAGACGGCGGAGGGGTTCGGGTGCCTGCCGATGCAGACACCACCGCTTTGATCCTGGCTAGCCGCCGGCGCTCCCGACGACCGGACGGTCTCGGCTCCCGCGGGAGCGCCCGCCGCAACCGACATGCCTGCTGCCAGCACTGCTGCCATTGCGGTGATCAGCAGCCGGCCATTGCTCCGCTTCATGACGGTCTCCGTTTTCGGAAAGACTGCGCCGTTACGACCTCTGAAGAGCTTAGAAACAGCCCTGACTCGCGCGCAAGAAGGGCGCGCATGAACCTGGGATTAGTAACGCATCAATGCGGCCGGCTGCTCGTCGGGGTCCGACTGACTACCGGCAGCGCAAGGCATGAAAATGCATGGAACTCACGCCCGCGCTTCTTGCCGGCGCGGTGGACATGCCTGGCGCTGCCAGGGCAGTAAGGCTTCACAAGCCCACCTTCTTCGCGGCATAGACGGCCTGCGCGTACGTGAAACCCTCACCGGCTGACGAGTCAAGCTGCTGGACGAGGCTGCTGTAACTGAAGCCGCCCATCTGCATGTAGCCTCTGGCCGACTCAACAGCCTGCTGGTACCAGTTGACCTTGATGTGGTTGACCGCGAAGGTGGCGAGCGCCCGGGAGAAGCCGTCGCCCGCCGATGAGTCAAGCTGCTGGATCAGACCCTCCCTGGAGAAGCCGCTGCCCATGTTGATGTAGCCCTCGGCAGCGTCGATTGCCTGCTGCTCGGCTACGGTGTACTGCGGCCCAGCCGGTTTCATGCTGACGCTAGGGCACTCGGTGGACTGGACGGCGCTGATGAACGCCTGCTCGTCCGACGATGACCAGCCGGACGGGATGCTGACGCTGCTCGACCCTGAGCACATCCGCTTGGCCATGGTCACCGGGTTGTCCCCGACTGCCAGGAGGTCGGAGTAGAGCGAATTGCCGTCCGAGCCGGTGGTGGCCTCCAGCTTGGTGATCAGCTGCTGGTCCGCCGATGGCGTGCTCGGCACGGACGCCGGGCTGCTCGTGCTGGCGGTCTTGTGACCGTTGCCACCGCCCGAGGCGACAGAAGCGACAATGATGATCACGACAATCACGCCCACTGCACTCAGCATCATGTTGCGCACGCGGTGGCGCCTCGGCGAAGGTGCCGCGGCGGACTGGTCCTGCGGCTGGATAGCTGCGGGATAATGCTGACCGGCGCCATCGGCCGGCTCGGAGAAATCAGGGTCTGTCATTTTCTCGCTCCTTCGGGTGTGGCCGCCGTGTGACGGCGAGAGTCGGTTGTGTCAGCGCGCTGGCGCTGGGGTGGCAGCAAAGTGAGTCACTGACGGGTCACGCAATGCGCTTGCGCCTGGCTGGCGGCCGGGTTGGGATGACCCATCCTGGTTGTGCCGTAAACCGGGTTAGGCCGGTCTGCGTCCCACCTGGGTAGTTAGGTGCGCACCGCAACCGATGCTGCAATCGACTTCTCCCGCTCCGGCGCGAGCCGAGGCGATGTTCTCGGCGGGCGATGTGAGCGTGATGGCAAATGTGCATGTGAAAGCATGGACATACATGGATCGAGTTGTCTACAGTATTTTCATGAGCCTCAGCCAGGATGACGCGCGCATGAGCCTCGCCCGCCAGGTCGTCAACGCTCTGGCGGCGGGCAACCGGGACGAGGCGCTCCGGCTGACTCGTGAGCTGGAACGGGCCCTGACGAAGGCTGCTCCCGCTGCCGAGGCGGTGCCGTCCTTCCCGGCAGAGCCTGCGGTGGTCCGGATGGCGCGCACGCCGGCGCCGGCGCGCAGTGCCCGGCAGGTCGTCGCGGGTGCGCTGGCGGAGATCGGCGTCGCAACCCGGGCGAAGGTGGTGACCGACTATGCCGGGGCCCGGTTCGGGCAGCGTGTCGAAGCCCGGACGCTCGCGGCGCTTCGCCGGGATGAACGCCGGGCGTGGGAGAAGAGCAGCGCCCGGCCGACCTATATAGTCCCGGCGCTCGAAGGCCGGTATTTCCAGCCGGTGCGGGGGCTGCTGACGTTGTCGGACTGGCCGCTGGAGCGGCGGCTGATCGGGCCGTGGTCGGAGCGGGCGGATCATCTGGCGGCGACCGCGCAACTGGCCCGGCAGCTGGCCTGGCTGAGTGAGCGTGACACGACGGTCGCGGAACGGCTCGCGCCGGTGGTGGCTGAGATGGCCGCGTCGATCCCGGGTGCTCTGGACGGGCCGGGCTTGGACACTGCGCGGGTGGAGGGGGCCGCGCAGGCCGAGCTCGGCCCGCTGGCCGAGCGGGATGAACCGTGGCGCCGCGACGCTGCCTCCCGCGCCCGCGGCCAGTTGCCGCGCGAGCAGCAGTTGTGGGGAACGACGATCGCGGTCGTCGCTGACGGCGACGCCTAAGGCCGCAGAGCCAGCCATGACACACCACCACCAGGCTGATCCTGCCGCGGCGAACGCCCTGGCCCGCGTCCGCGGCCGGGCGCCGGAGATCCGCGCGAACGTCCGCCGCCTGGCCGCGTTTGCCAGCGTGCACTCGTGCCCGACCGCCGCGGTGGCGTTCGCTGCTCGCGTCGACACTAACCGGGTGCTGGCCGGCACGAGGATGGAGATGCCGTTCGGGCAGTCGCCGTTCGCGATCGGCCGCGGTGTCGCGTTCGAGGCGCTGCTGCGCCGCCACGGCCATGCGGAATTGCGCCGGGTGCTGACCGCGGGCCTGGACACCGATTTCACCTTCGCGGCGATCGAGAACCTGCGCGAGGGCTACCCGCCCAACCGGGCCGGCTTGCGGATGCGGGCAACGGTCACCCGGACGCGGATGGCGGAGATCGCCGGCAGCCCGGCTGACCCCGTGGTCCTGGACGGCGCGGTCCTGGAGGCGGACATCGGCGGGTTGCCGGCGTTCTTCGAGGCTGACGAGATGGCGATCGGTGTCGGCGGGCAGATCATCGTGGGGGAGAACAAGTCCTGGCCGGTGGTGGACGGCAAGCCGACCGACGAGGATGCGCTCGGCGCGGCGCTGGATCAGGCGGCGACGTATGTGCTGCTGGGCCGCCGGACCCTGGGCCAGGCGGGCGTGGACCCGGCGTGCATGTCCGACAGCGTGGTGCTGGTCACCCCGCGCAACACCGGGCTGGCGCCGTCGTTGTACCGGCAGGATGTCGCCAGCCGGATCCGGCGGATCGAGCGGCTGCTCAGCGCGGTGCCCGACGTCCAGGAGACAGCAGCGGCGACACCTGCTTCGGTCACCTTCGACGCGGTCGCGGACCAGACGCTGCCTGAGAGCGCGAGGCTGGAGGAGTTCGGTGAGGTCACCGCCGTGCTCGGCCGGGTGTATGCGCCGGCGAGCTGCCTGACCTCGTGCGGGTTCGCCTGGGCGTGCCGGCAGCGCCTGTTCGCCGACGCGGACCCTGGGCTGGTCGGCGGCCAGGTGGCGCGGGCCCTGCCGGGAATCGCCAGCCTCAGCCGTGTCGCCGAACTAGGCCAGGGCGCGCCCGCCTCCCCCGTGGAAGCGCCGGCCGCCGTGCCGCTCGCGCGGGCGGGCCGGCTCTACGACGAGGTCATGCCACCGGCCGGCCCGGCGCAGCGGAGGACCGCATGAGCACCGCGCTGGAGGCATACTTCGCCGCGAGGATCTACCAGGAGGGACGGGCGCTGCGCCGCACCACGCTGCGGCACGTGCATCTGGCTGACCCGCCGCTGGCGATTGCGATCTGGCGGCTGGGCGGCGAGCGCTTCAGGGCCGCGGCCGTCGCCTGGGGTCCACTCGACGGCCCGTTCCAGCTCGCGGTGGCCGGCGAGCCGCGTAACCGCGACCTGTACTTCGCGGCGCTGCAGCCCTTAGCGGCTGACCTGTGCGCGCGCATCCGCCGGGCCGCCGCGTCGCGGGTTGCGCGGCAGCGGGGCAGCGTGACCGAGGAGATACCCGCCGACGCGCTGCAGATCGTCGTGCCGAACTCCGCGACCGTATCCGCGCTCGGCCTGCTGGGCCGCTACCTGGCGTATCTGTCCGACCGCGGCGGCGTCGCACCGGACCCGGCTCTGGTCGAGGCGGGCAAGCACCTGAGGTTTTATGCCCGGAACGCGCGGGTACCCGGTCAGTCACTGCTGACAGCGCTGGACCAGTTGGTCGCCGGACACTGGGCCACCCTGCTATCCCCGTTCGAGCAGGCGAACCTCGCCGCCCTGGACGCGCAGATCGAACCATCCCCAGGGATGCACCCGTTCGAAGCCTCGGCTGTCGCGGAAGCATCCGCCCGGATCGGGCCCGAGCCCACCGAGGATATCGACAGGCTCACGGAGACCCTGCTGGCGCAGTTCAACGCTGCCCGCGGCGCCAGCACCGACCCGGCCATCACCGAGCCGCTGGCCGGACCGCTCCGCGAGCACTACCGCGGGCTGACCGAACCGGTCTGGCAGCTGATGAGCCGGGTCGTCACGCGGGAACGGCAACTGACCGCCGCGCCCTCGGTGTCCCGGCGGTTCGAGTCTGACCGGGCGGCGTTCGGCCGTCACGTCGACTGGGTTGTCACCCAGGGTGGCCACTACCGGACGACCGACACCCCGCGCCAGGCGGCAATCACGCTGCGCAGGCTGGAGGACACCCTGGCCCGCTATGAGGCGGACCGGGCCGTCGAAGACCCGGCGCTGATGATCGGGTACCTGCTGGACGGCGACGCGATCCGCGGCACCGTGGCATCGCTGACCGAGACCAAGGTCGTGGTCAACGTGAATGCTGTCCGCCGCGCGGTGATCGCGCTCGACAGCCCCGATCCGGTGATCCTGCCGGCCGGCAAGCGCCTGTGGTGGACGGCGACGGCCGGCGGCGAGCCGTGGGAGGTCAAGTCGGTACAGCCCAACGGCGCCGGGTCGAGGGTCGTGCTGATGCTGACCGGCAGGCCGGCGCCGGAGCGGCTGCCGGTAGCAGGCGAGGTGATCACCCTGTCCGCGCTGCACACCGGGCAGCGGGCGTTCTGGCTGCTCCCCCCGGAAAACCCGCCGTGGACGCACCGGCCGGCCGTGCTACTGCCCGTTCCCGAGCCGATCGATGCAGGCGACTTCGAGCAGCCTCCCGCACCGGTGGATGCTGCCGAGGCGCAGGATCCGGGGAGGTACACGTGACCGCCCAGCCGGCCTTTGCCGATGATCGTCTCGACCAGGATGTCGTCGCGGCCGCGGCCGCGGTCCAGGAAGACATGCGCGCTGCCCTGACCCGGCTGGCCGGCCAGGAGGCCGCCGTCGTCGCCGCGGCACCCGCGGGTGCCGGCAAGAGCCATTTCGTTGCCGCGACCGTGGGCCGGCTGCGGGCCGAAGGCCTGCGGGTCGCGCTGGCGGCTCCGACCAATGACCAGGTGCAGAGCCTGGTCGGGCGGGTGAAGCAGCTCAACCCGGAGCTACCGGTGGCGTTCGTGCACGGCCAGGGCCGCCAGTTGCCGCCCGGCATCGCGGCGCTGCCCGGCGTGACCCAGCCGTCTGCCGCTGACGCGCAATCCCGGCAGGACCCGCTGGTGATCGCCACCGTCGACAAGCTCGCCGACGCGTTCCTGCGCAACGGGCTGGCCGGGTTCGATGTCCTGGTGATCGATGAGGCGTACCAGGCCGACGCGGCCCGCTACTACACCGCCGCCGCGCTCGCGCCCACTCATCTGCTCGTCGGGGACACCGGCCAGCTTGACCCGTTCTCGCCGCTCGACGACGCCACCTGGTGGCGGGGAGGCCCAGAGGATCCGCTCCAGACCGCGGTCGGCGTCCTGCTCCGCAATCACCCCGGTACGCCGGTGTACCAGATCCCGGTCAGCTGGCGGCTGGAGCCGCGCGCCGTTCCCGTCGCGCGCTGCTTCTACCCGGGTCACCCGTTCAGTGCGGCCGTCCGTCCCGGCGTCCGCGAGCTCCGCCTCACCCGCCCCGGCTCGCCACCGTCGACGCCGCGCTCGACGAGGCAGCCCGGCACGGCTGGGCGCATGTCACTCTCCCGGGCGCGCCGGTGCTGACCGCGGACCCGACGACTGCTGTTTACATCCGCGAACTCGTGCACCGGCTCCTGGCCCGCAGCGCCCAGGCGCGGTGCGAAGACCGTTCCGGATTCACTTCGCTGCACCCGTCGGACATCGCGGTCGGCGTGTCGCACAACGATCAGAAAGACCTGCTGCGCGCCCTGCTCGACAGCTACGGCCTGTCCGGCGTGCGGGTCGACACCGCCAACCGGCTCCAGGGCCTCACCTTCGAGGTCGTCATCGCCTGGCATCCGCTGGCCGGCGCCGCCGTCACCGACGCGTTCCACCTCGATCCCGGCCGGCTCTGCGTGCTGCTCACCCGGCACCGCCAGGCCTGCATCGTTGTCGGCCGCGACAGCGACCGGACCCTGCTCGAGGGAGTCCCGCCCGCCACGCCGGGCTACCTTGGCTGGGACCCCGACCCCGTTCTCGACGGCTGGGACGCCCACGAAGGCGTCTTCCGCCTGCTGGAGCCGCACGTGATCCCGGCGTGAGGCGCCCATCCGCGGCAGCTTGGCTGCCGCCAGGCTGCGGCGGTCTCATCCAGAGTGCCATCCCTTCCGCCTCCCGTGGAGCACAACCGTGACATCAGCAACGACAGTGCCAGTACTGGACGGAGACGCGCAGCGGGCCGTCGAGCACCGCGGATCGCACATGCAGATCATCGCGTGCGCCGGCTCGGGCAAAACCGAGGTCGTCGCCCAGCGCGTCGCCGACCTGATCGCCAGCGGTGTGGACCCGGCCGGAATCATCGCGTTCACGTTCACCGAGCGGGCGGCGGAGGAACTGAAAGCCAGGATCTCCGCGCGAGTCGAAGGACGACTCGGGGCGCAAGCGCTAGACCGGCTGGGCGCAGCGTTCGTGGGAACGATTCACGCGTACTGCTTCCGCCTGTTGCAACAGCACGTTCCCAGGTATGAGACGTTCGACGTGCTGGACGAGCAGCGCCTGACCGCGTTCTTGTGCCGGGAAGCGCCGCGGCTGCACCTGAAGGACCTGACCGGCCAGCTGTTCAGGTCCATTAAGGCGTTCCTCGCCAATCTGGAAGTGGTGGAAAACGAGCTCATCCCGTTGGAGAGCTTGGCGGAGGGCACGTTCCGGGAGATGATCGGGCAGTTCTACGAACTGCTCGATCAGTTCCGCCTGCTGACCTACGGGCAGCTGATCGCTCGGGCGGTCGAGGAACTGGCGAAACCCGCGGTGGCCGGGGCCGTGCATGCCAGCCTCCGGTATCTCATCGTCGATGAGTATCAGGACGTGAACCCTGCTCAGGAGCGCCTGATCCAGCTACTCACCGGACCGGACGTCGAGCTGTGCGTGGTCGGCGACGACGACCAGGCCATCTACCAATGGCGCGGCTCCGACGTGCGCAACATCGTCGAATTCGCTTCCAGGTACCGCGGCGTGCGGACCTTCACCATCGCGACCAACCGGCGCAGCCGGCCACGCATCGTGCGGGCAGCCGCCGACTTCGCGCGCTCGATCGAAGGCCGGCTCGACAAGCAGATGGAAGCCTTCCGGGATCCGGGCAACATCGAGCTGGTCACCTGGTCCGCGGAAACCGAGCAGGACGAGTGCGAACAGATCGCCGAGACCATCCAGCGACCGCACGCAGCGGGCCTGCGCTATCGAGATATCGCCGTACTGGTCCGCGGCCGCGTTGCCTACCCGGCGCTGCTCAACGCATTCGACGCTCATGGCGTTCCTGTCCAGCCCGCCGGCCGGACGGGTCTGTTTGAACGCCCGGAGGCGCAGCTCTTCGGCAAGACCTACGCGTGGCTGGCCGGTCACAGCTGGTCGCCCGAGCCGTACAACCGCGGCGAGGTCCCCGGCGACGAGGGGGTCTTCTCCGGATACGACGAGGTGTACCAGCTCGCCGAAGGCCGCGCCCGGGCAGTCCGCTCGCGGCTGCTGGCGCTCAAGGCGGGCGTGAACAGTGACGCCAGGCCGGTGAACCTGGTCGCGGACTTTTACGAACTGCTCGCCGACATCGGCGTGGCCGGCTGGGACGCCGATGATCTCGTGGTGAGTTCCCGGCTCGGGACGCTCGCCCGCTGCTCCGCCATCCTTGCCGACTATGAGGCGGTCCGCCGCCGTAGCAGGCCCGACCCCGAGGAGCCGGGTGGCCAGATCGGCGGCCAGGACCGCGGCGCCTGGTATTACGGCAACCTGGCCATCTACATCTCGAACTACGCCAAGGGCGCCTACGAGGACTTCGACGGTGAGCCGGACGTCCAGGTCGACGCGGTCGACTTGACCACCGTCCACAAGGCCAAGGGCCTCGAATGGCGCGTCGTCTTCGTGCCCTCGCTAACGAGCCGGCGGTTCCCTTCGTCAATGACGGGTCGCCAGCAGAACTGGCTGGTTCCGCGGCACCTGTTCAGCCCCGAGAGATACGAAGGCTCGGATGCCGATGAACGCCGGCTGTTCTACGTTGCGATGACCCGGGCGCGGGACTGGCTCTCCCTGTCCCGGCACGAGAAGATGCGGAACAGGGTCGCGGCCTCGCCGTACCAGGGTGAAGTCGCTGGCCAGTCCGACGCTCTCCCGCTCCCGCTCCCGGACATCGAGCAGATCATCCGGGAAGAAGCCGAAGAGCTGCTGACCCTCTCGTTCAGCGAGCTGGCATCGTTCCGGTCGTGCGGCCTCGCGTACCGGCTGCGGAGCCTGCTGGGCTTCCAGCCGTTCCTCGCGCCCGAGCTGGGCTACGGCAAAGCAGTGCACCACATCATGCGCTCGGTCGCCGAATTCACCAGCCGCAACGGCAGGCCGCCGAATCCCAGCGAAGTTGAGGGCATGTTCGACACCGGCTTCTTTCTGCCGGCCGCCAGCAAGCCTGCGCACCGGCTGCTCAAGGAGGCTGCCCGGCGGCTCGTGGACCGGTACCTCTCCTCCTACCAGGATGACCTTCACCGGGTCTGGGAGACCGAGCGCCCGTTCGAGCTGCACCTGCCGACGGCGATCATCAGCGGCCGCGCCGACGTCATACTCGACAAAGAAGGGGGCGACGTCACCTCCCTGGCGATCGTCGACTACAAGACATCCACCGACGACGACCCCGCCGCCCGCGACGAGTATGACCTCCAGCTCGCCGTCTACACCGACGCCGGCCGGCGGGAAGGCCTCGACGTCCGTGCCGCCTACGTCCACGATCTGACGGCAGCGGACCGGCGCGGAGTCGATGTCTCACCCGGCGTCATCACGGCGACCGAGACCCTTGTCGAGGGCAGCGTCGACGACCTCAGGAGACGCAACTTCGCCGCCCGCCCAGGCCGCGCCTGCAAGCGATGCGACCTCAAGAAACTGTGCCGGTGGGACGCGACGTCGGCCCACCCGCCGCGTCTGGCGTCCTGAGACCGGATCCGACATGGTGGACAATAGTTGTTGTAGCCCAAATTGTCGGCTCGCGCGTCTACAGTCAAGGCGGGGTCAGCGGGTCCGAGCTGAGTATGGCCTGCTGGTGGGGAGCGAGGGCTGAATGGGCGTTCGGCTGGAGGATCTGACTCCGGGAGCGCTGGCAGGCGGGATTGCCGGAGACGGCCCGGTCACGGTGGTCGGGCGGTTCACCGGGCTGGTCATCCCGCAGCAGGACAAGCTCGGCCAGGTCACCGACTCCGCGCTGCTGGTCCGCTCCGATCTGGCGCTGGCCCAGCGCGACGCCGAGGTACCCGCACGCGCGGCAGCGGCCGCAGCAGCCAGCTTGGCCAGCCCGGCTGGCACGAGTTCTGGTCCCGCAGTTCCCGGTACGGTCGTGCCGGTCGGTTCGGCGGCTAGCCCAGGCGCGCGCGTTCCCTCCCCGGAACCGCAACCGGAGCCGGCGGGCCCGCGCAACACGCGGTTCTTCGACCTGACCCGGCTGTCGCAGGAAGTCATCCAGCACCTGGCCGCGGTCGACGGCGCAGAGCTCGAGATCCGCGTCGAGGTCACCGCCCGCCACTCCGGCGGCTACCCCGACGACAAGGTCCACAACGTCACCGAGAACGCCCGGACCCTGAAGTTCGAGACGTACGGCTTCGAAGACGGCTGAAGCACGGCGGCCAGCCCCTTCGCTCACAAGGCAGTCAGGTAATTGGAGTACCGAGTTGACCGAGCAGTCCTCTGGCACTGAGGTGCCACCAGCAGGAGCGGGCCGTCCGCTGACGCGCCGTGCCGAGCTCGTCCGGCGGAGCGTTGCCGACTGGAAGAACGCGCTCATCGACCTGGGCGGGCGGAACAACCTGCTGCACTATCGCGACCTGAAGCTCGGGACGCTGGATTTCACTGCGGCTGATCCGGCAGCCATCGAAGCGCTGCTCGCCGGCAGAACCGTGACGATCTCTGCCTTGTTTCGCGACCCGGAGCGGGTTGAGCAGGCACTGCGGCGGGTGCGCACCCTGCATAACAAGGCGAAAGAGAATTTCGAGGAACGCGGTCTGGAGACGCTCTCGATCGGCTGCGGCCTGTCCCGCTGGGAAAACAAGCGCGGTACATGGCTGCCGTGCGCCCCAGTGCTGCTGCGGCAGGCGTCCCTGCGACCTGTCGGCGCGGCTCAGGATGAGTTCGAACTCTGCCTCACGGGCGAGATCGAGCTGAACCCGACGCTCCTCCACGTGCTCAAGCTCGACTTCGACTGCGAGTTCGATCATGCGGCACTAGATAGGCGGATCCCGGACGGCGTCATCGACGAGCCCTGGGAACTTGCCGAGGCGTTCAAGTGGATCACCGAGCAGGCATGGCGGGTACCGGGCTTCCGCGTCGATGAGCGCCTGGTCCTGGCGAACTTCGCGTACGCGAAACTTGCCATGGTTACTGACCTGGACGGTGCGTTGGACGAACTGGTCGAGCACGACCTTATTGCCGCGATCGCCGGAGACGAGGCGGCCCGTGAGATCCTGCGCGCGCAGCGGCCAGGGCCCGACAGTGTCATCGGCCCGGACCAGACGCCGCTTGCGGACGAGTTCCTCGTCCTCGATGCGGATTCAAGCCAGAACTACGCCATCAACACCGCCCTGCGGGGTCAGAGCCTGATCGTCAAGGGCCCGCCGGGAACCGGCAAAAGTCAGACGATCGCTAACCTCATCGCATCGCTGGTCGCACGGGACAAGAAAGTGCTCTTCGTCGCCGAGAAACGGGCAGCGATCGAGGCCGTCACTAAGCGTCTTGACCAGCAGAAACTCGGTGATCTGGTCCTCGACCTCCACGGCGGCATCACCTCACGCAAGGCCTTCGCGCAGTCGGTCGGCCGAGCGCTCTCGGTGAGCAGGTCAGCGCCCAGGGTGGACAATGGCGCGGAACTCGGCCGCGTCGAGAAGCGTCGAAGCGAACTCAACTCCTACGTGCAGATGCTTCACGAGGTACGCGAACCATGGGGCCGTTCGGTCTACGACATCCGAGCGGAGTTGCTGGCGCTGGAGTCTGGGCGGACTGATATCCGATTCCGCGGTGCGGTGCTGGAGCGCCTCGACCGGACCGTCATCCGGCAAGCTGAGGATGATCTAGCCGGCTACGCGCAGCTGGGTGGGCTGACGCTCGCTGTGAGCGGCAGCCCGTGGGCCAGTTCTCCGGTCGTCAGCCCGGATCAAGTCCAGCAGGCGGCTGCAACCCTGGACGAGATCCTGCGCCACGTCTTGCCGAACGCCCACGCTCTGCTTGTCCGTGCCGCCGATGACACCGGCGTGACCAGGCCGCAGACGATAAGCGGCTGGACCCCCCTGATCGACTTGTGGACCAAGACCAGCACAACGCTGATGACGCTGACGCCAGGGGTGTACGAACTCGACCTCCAGGAAGTCTTTACGGCGCTGGAGCCTGCAGGCCGTGGCGGCCTTGCCAGAATCTCGGCGGCCGTCACCTCTAGTACGTACAAGGCAGCGCGGGCGAGCGTCCGCGGGACGGTCAAGGGCGGTGAGAAGCTGGCCGATCGCAAGCTATACGCGCTGATCGGCGCCGCCCGCGACGAGGCCCGGCAGTGGCCTGAAGTCGGTGGCAGCGGATCACCGCGCGTGCCGGGCAGGCTGACGGAGTGCGTCGCAGCGCACCGGCATCTGCTTGATCTCCTCACTCAGCTCCAGGTGTGGACAGGGCTGGCCGGATTGCCGGAGATGACCACATCCGACCTCGAGCTCGTCCTTCGCAGGCTGGACAAGGACCGGGGGACCCTCGGTAAGCTTCCCGAGCTGCATCGGCTGCGGACCGGGCTTACTGCTGCGGGACTAGGCGAGTTCCTGGACACCACGGCGGCAAGCCAGGCATCTGCGGAGTTCGCGGTCCGCAGCCTGCAGTACGCGTGGCGCCAATCCATCCTTGACTACCTGTCGCTGGCCGACCTCGCCGTGGCGAGTTTCTCGGCCGAGGCGCACGACAGGGTTGCCGAGGAGTTCAGTGACGGCGACCACGCCCATATCGAGGCGACACCGGCGCGGATCCTCCGTGCCTACGCCGAGAACGCAGTGCTAGCGCGCGACACCTTCCGCGACGAGGCTGCTCTCGTCGCGCACCAGGCAGGCCTGAAACGACGTCACCTGCCTGTACGGGATTTCGTCCGCAACGCCATGCATGTGCTGCTCGCGCTGAAGCCGTGCTGGGTCATGAGCCCGCTGGAGGTGAGCCAACTCCTTCCCGCACAGCCCATCTTCGACGTGGTGATCTTCGACGAGGCATCGCAGATCACACCGGCTGACGCGGTGACCTCGATCCTGCGGGGCAAGCAGCTGGTCGTCGCCGGAGACGATAAGCAGCTCCCGCCGACCGCGTTCTTTGTGTCCGATGGGGCTGACGATGAGGAGCCCGAGGACGAGGACAACGCCCATGCGCAGATCGGCGGGCCGGTGCCAGTGACTGCCGGGACCAAGGGTTTCGAGTCGATCCTCGACGCGCTCGGCCCGTTGCTCGGCTTCCGCATGCTGTGCTGGCACTACAGAAGCAACGACGAGCGGCTGATCGCTTTCTCGAATGCCCACATTTACGACTGGGCGCTGACGACCTTCCCCGGTGTCGGTGGAAGCGACATCCTGCGGTACGTGCCGGTGCCGTGGGCTCCGGGCGCTGATACCAACAGCCCAGCGCCGGAAGTCAATGCTGTCGTCGACCTGATCCTGCAGCACGCGCGCCAGCGGCCGGAGGAGTCGCTGGGTGTCATCACGATGGGCATCCGGCACCGGAACCGGATCGAGGAGGCCCTCCGGCAACGGCTTCGCGACGATCCCCGTAGCGCCGAGGAACTCGCCGACTTCTTCGACGAGAGCAGGCACGAGCGGTTCTTCGTCAAGAACCTCGAGCGCGTGCAGGGTGATGAGCGCGACGCGATCATCTTGTCCATCGGCTACGGGAAGAACGCGCGCGGCGATCTCCCCTACCGGTTCGGCCCGCTGCTGCTGGACGGCGGGGAGCGACGCCTCAACGTCGCTGTCACCCGCGCGAAAAACAGGCTCACCCTGGTGTCGTCGTTCTCGTTCAGCGATATGGACCCAGAGCGCTCTAACGCCGAGGGAGTCAAGCTTCTGCGTCAGTACCTGCAATACGTCGAGTCAGGCGGGACGAACCTCGGCGATCACGTTATCGACAAGCCAGCCCTGAACCCGTTCGAGATCGACGTGCGCGACACCTTGGCCCGCCGCGGGCTGAAGATGACACCGCAGTATGGGTCCTCTGGCTATTGGATCGACTTCGCGGTGCAGCACCCGGTTCAGCCCGGCCGCTACGTGCTGGCGATCGAGTGCGACGGTGCCACCTACCACTCATCGGAGAGCGCGCGCGACCGCGACCGGCTTCGCCAAGAGCAGCTGGAGCGACAGGGCTGGCGATTCCACCGCATCTGGTCCAGCGAGTGGTTTCACAACAGGGATGTGTGTGCCGAGAAGGTCATCGCCGCTTACGAGAAAGCAGTGCTAGCTGCAGAGGAGGATAAGCTGCCGACGCGCCCGCAGCCCGTAACCAGCGCGCAATCAGCGAGCGCGCAGCCCAGGGAGGTCTCCAAGTCGCGCTCGTCGCCGCGACCTGGGGTGCCTGCCGGATACGCCATCGACTCGTACTCGGACTATGAGCTGAGAGAACTCATCAGCTGGATCCGCTCCGACGACGTCCTGCGGACCGAGGACGAACTGCTGACCGAGCTGATGCGCGAGCTTGGCTTCCAACGGCGGGGCAAGAACGTCGTCGCCCGCCTAACAGCTGCCATAGCCGCATCAAGGACCCGTGAAGGCCGCTGATCGGCAGGACAGCAATCATGCGCTGCGCCGAGTGTCACCGAGCGATACCGACATCGGCGCCTTGCCTTTCTGGAATTCGTAGAGGTAGGAAATGAGTGAATTCGGGAACGGCGGCTTCTCTCAGCAAGGCCGCCGAGGCCGACTAGTACAAGCGGTCCTGACAACGCTCGCCGAGCGGGAGGACGGGTCACTTCCGGTCAGGGAGCTCTTCGACCAAGTAGCGGATCGACTGCAGCTCGGTCCGGACGAACTTGCCTCCGTCAACGGAGGCAAGCAAAGGCAGTTCGAACGCGAGGCGTACTTCGCCCTCATCCCTGCCACGAAGGCTGACTGGCTGAATCGGCAGAATGGCGTCTGGACGCTCACCGCTGACGGCCGGGAGGCACTCGGACGATACGCCGATGCTGAGAGCCTCCAGCAGGCCGCTTGGGCGCTGTACCTGCAGTGGAGGCAGTCACAGCCGCTCAAAGGCCAGCCCGATCCGAGGACCACCTTCGATCGCAGCGATCCGGAAACGGCCCGCGCGATCCTTGAGGCGATGTATCCGGACGATGAGGTCCGAGAGGCGTGCTTTTCTCAGGCGGTTGCGTCGATTGAGCTTGCGGACGAGGTCGCTCACACGTCCTGGTCAATGACGCTGTTCCGCCGAAGGATCAGACTCAACGTGGGTCGGGTGTACGTGCTTGGGCTGGAGCAGTCGACGGTACACCTGATAGTGGATCAGACCGACTTGCCCCAGACGGGACGCCCTGATGGCGTCAGCGTGCAGCCGTTCGAGGTTGCGACGCTGGACAATCTCGTGGAGCTGGCGTTCCCGCCGCAGGCAATGGAGCCGGTCGCGGAGTGGGCAGGGTCAGCGCACGCTGCGGCCATCCGCGCGGCGGCGACCGCTGTTCCGCGAAGTCCCTTCAGTCGCACGTTTTCGGCGGGTGTCACGGCTCTGCTCCGGGATGAGGCGGGCCTCGACGTGCCGGACCCTTTCTCTCCCGCCACCGAGACTGAGACCGTCGGCGATCTGGAGGAAGCACTCGAGACGTTCGACCGCGACGCTGCGCGGCTTGCCGCACAGCAAGCGGAGGCACTGCGCAGGTCGATTGTCGCGCGGTTCCCGATCGATCAATGGCCCGCCCTTCCGCTAGAGCGCTACGCGCTCGGTGGTGACGATCATGACAACTTCTGCTACGTGATGGAGTTCGAGTCCCGGGCCCTGGGCTCTATCCGGGGCGGCTCGTCGCGGAAGCATGCGATCTACCGCGCGAGATCCGGCGACTGGTATTACGACGACAGCTACCCGAGCGTCGAGGCAGCGTGGGATGCGGTACGCGGCGCATTCGTCGAAGCCTTCCAGTTCGCTCGCGCTGGCGATTTCGACGCCGTCGACAGCCTGCGGCCCATTCGGTCGGCGGCGGCGCTGCGCACCAAGGCCCTCTACGTCTATTTCCCGGACGAGATGCTTCCGATCTATTCCTCAGCCCATCTGGCCCACTTCATCGCTGCGCTCGGCGGGCCCGCTGCGCAGCGCGGCGCCGTGGAAGCCAATCGGGCACTGCTGCAATTGCTCCGCGAGCGACCAGAGTTCGACGGCTGGCTGCCCCATGAGATGGAGATGTTCCTCTACCACTGGGCCGATCCCCGCAAGGCTCGTGTAGTGGTCAAGGTCGCTCCCGGTGAGCGCGCTGCCTATTGGGAGGAATGCCGGCAGAACGGCTACATCTGCATCGGCTGGGACGAGCTAGGCGACCTGTCGCGATTCGCTGGCCAGGACGAGTTCCGTAAGGCATTCGACGATCAGTTCTCGGCCGAGTACCGCGGGAACAAGTCCAAGCTGACCGTGAAGGCGAATGAGGTCTGGACGTTCCGCGAGCTCGAGCCAGGCGACACGGTGATCGCCAACCGAGGCACGAATCAGGTCGTCGGGATCGGCGCCGTCGTCGAGCCGGGGTATGTCTGGCGCCCGGAGCGCGAGGTCTGCAAGCACACCGTTTCGGTCAAGTGGAGCGACACTGCTGAGCGCACGCTGGACCCGCCGGTGACCTCGTGGTTTGGGTCCACATAGTGCCGGTCGGGGGCCAGGTTCCTGGCCGCGAGCACGTCATGGACCGGCTCGGTCATCTGGTTATCGGTCACGGTGGCGCCGGTGGTGGCCACGTGGGTGATCAGGTTCGGGAATGCCGGCGCCG
>JAJYUU010000285.1 GCA_021792405.1 Actinomycetes bacterium | reverse complement strand
GCTCGTGCGGCCCGACCTGGTCGGGCTGTGCGGCACAGATCTCGAGATCATCGACGGTCAGGTCGATCCCGCGTTCATCCGGTATCCGCTCGCGCTGGGCCACGAGTGGACGGGCATCGTTACCGGCGACTCTCCCCTGGCCGGGACGCGGGTGGTTGCCGAGGGCATCGTCGCGTGCGGTCACTGCTCCCGGTGCGCGCGCGGGGAGACGAACCTGTGCGAGACCTATGACGAGTTCGGCTTCACCCGCGACGGCGCCGCCGCGAGCCTGGTCGCGGTCCCGGCCGCGCTCATCCACCCGCTGGCTGCCGACGTCACCGCGGAAGATGCGGTGCTCACCGAGCCCGCGTCGGTCGTCTACCGCGGCCTGACCAGGGCGGCGGCCGGCCCGGCCGACCGGGTGCTGGTGATCGGCGACGGGACGATCGCGCTACTGGCCGTCTATCTGCTCCGGCTGTGGTCACCAGCCGAGGTCGTGCTGCTCGGCCAGCGCCCGGCGCAGGCTGAGCTGGCCGCCAGGGCCGGCGCTTCCCGGTTCGAGCTCTCGCCGGAGGCCGCCGGCGCGGGATACGACCTTGTCGTGGAGGCAGCCGGCTCGATCCAGGCTGCCGCAGTCGCGCTGACCGCCGCCCGGCGCGGCGGCACCGTGCTGCTGCTCGGCCTGCCGCCACACGGCCAGACCGTCGCACTCGGAGTTGACGACGTCGTCAACAACGATCTGTCGATCCTGGGCAGCTTCAGTTACACCGCCGCAGCCTGGCGAGATGTGGTCCGGCTGCTGAACGCCGGGCTGATCAGGCCGGGATTTGTCGTCACCCACCGGTTCCCGCTCGCGGCGTACGAGCAGGCGCTCGCGTGCCTGCGTAGCGGCGACGGTCCGCGCGGCAAGGTGCTGCTGCAGATCGGCAGCGGCTGACCGGCCGCGATTATCGAGCACATCCGAGCAGATAGCCACGTACCGACGGGAGAGGCACCACCGATGACCTTCACCAGCGTGAATCCGCACGACCCGGCCGACGTCCTCGGCGAATGGCAGGCCGCAGGGCCGACCGAGGCGGCGGCCGCGGCCAGCCGCGCCGCGACTGCGGCCGCGGGCTGGCGGGAGGCGCCGGCGGCCGTCCGCGCCAAGGCGCTGTCGGACGCCGCAGCCGCTCTCGAGCAGCGGTCAGCGGAGATCACCGGCCTGGTGGTGCGCGAGGTCGGCAAGCCGCTGTCCGAGGCGCGCGGCGAGGTCGCCCGCGGCGTCGCTGTCCTCCGCTACTACGCGCAGGCCGCGTTGCTGCCCGACGGCGAGACCATCCCGGCGGCCGCGGCCGACCAGCTGCTGATGGCCCGGCACGTGCCCGTCGGAGTCGCGGCGCTGATCACACCGTGGAACTTCCCCGTCGCCATCCCGCTGTGGAAGGCCGCGCCGAGCCTCGCCTACGGCAACGCCACGATCCTGAAGCCGGCCAGCGCCGCAGCCGCGACCGCGCTTGCCCTAGCCGACATTCTCGGCGCGGTCCTGCCGCCCGACGTTTTCCAGGTGGTTCTCGGCGGCGCGGCGGCGGGGACCGCGCTGATCGACCACCCGGACGTCGCGGCTGTCTCCTTCACCGGCTCGTCCGCGGTCGGCCGGCAGATCAGCCGGCGTGCGGCCGAGCGCGGCTGCCGGGTACAGGCCGAGATGGGCGGCCAGAACCCGTCCGTCGTGCTGGCCGACGCCGACCTGGATCGCGCCGCGACCGCGATCGCCTACGCCGCGATGGGCTTCGCGGGGCAGAAATGCACGGCGACCAGCCGGGTGATCGTCGAGGACTCGATCTACCCGCGCTTCCGCGACCGCCTGGCGGCCGCCGTCGAGGCACTGCAGGTACTCGACCCCGCCGACGGCAAGACGCTCGTCGGCCCGGTCATCGACCCGGGCTCGCGAGAGTCGGCGCTGGCCGCGGTAGCCAGCTCAGGCGGCCGGGTGCTCACCGGCGGCACGGCACTCGACGCCCCTGGCTATTACCTGTCTCCCACCCTGGTTGAGCTGGATCAGCCTGCCGGGCCGCTCGCGACCGAGGAGGTCTTCGCGCCCGTTGCCGCCCTGATCCGGGCCGGGACCGCTGACGAGGCCATCGCCATCGCCAACGCGGTCCGGTACGGCCTGGTCGCCGCGGTGTTCACCAGTGATCTCGGCGGTGCCCTGCGGCTCACCCGCAACCTCGAGGCCGGCATGATCCGGGTGAACGCGCCGACCTCCGGCGTGGACTTCCAGGCCCCGTTCGGTGGCTCGAAGGAATCCAGCTACGGTCCACGTGAGCAGGGGCTGGCCGCGCGCTCGTTCTACACCGAGTCACGCACCGTGCTGATCGTGCCCTGATCGCTTCGGCGGCCGGCTCCTGACGAGGTGAGCCCAGCGCGGCGGCCGGCCGCCGTGAACGTCGTTTCGTGCGATCATCGATGGCGGCCGCGGCGCGGCCGGCGGCGAGCGGAGGGACGGACGTGGACCTGGAGCGCTGGCTGGGCGAGGCGGCCCGGGCCGTCCGGGACTGGCAGGCCGGCTTCGGCGACCACGCCGGGCATGAGTCGCTGCAGGTCAGCGACGAGCAGTTCGGTCTCGCGTTCGCCGAGCTAGCCAGCCGCCTGACGGACAATTACCCGTTCTTTCACCCGGCCTACGCCGGGCAGATGCTGAAGCCGCCGCACCCGGCTGCGGTCGTCGGCTACCTGGCCACCATGCTGATTAACCCGAACAACCACGCTCTCGACGGCGGGCCGGCGACTGCGGCGATGGAGAAAGAGGTCGTCAGCCAGCTCGCCCAGATGTTCGGCGTGCGCGAGCACCTCGGGCACCTCACCACCAGCGGCACGATCGCCAACCTTGAGGCGCTGTACGTCGCCAGGCAGTCGCATCCGGATCTCGGCGTCGCCTACAGCGCCGAGGCGCATTACACGCACAGCCGCATGTGCGGCGTCCTCGGCATCGAGGGCGTGGCCGTCGGCACCGACGAGGCCGGCCGCATCGACGTCGGTGAACTGGATACGCTGCTGGCCGGCGGGCGCATCGGCACGGTGGTGGCGACCGCGGGCACGACGGGTCTCGGCGCGATCGACCCGGTCCACGAGGTGCTGGCAGTCGCCCGGCGGCACGGCGTCCGAGTGCATGTCGACGCCGCCTATGGCGGCTTCTTCACGCTGCTCGCCGGGCAGGACGGCACGGCCGGTTACGAAGGGACTGCCGGGCTCGACCCGCGGCCGTGGCGGGCCATCGCCGACTGCGACTCGGTTGTCGTCGACCCGCACAAGCACGGCCTGCAGCCCTACGGGTGCGGCGCGGTCCTGT
>JAJYUU010000130.1 GCA_021792405.1 Actinomycetes bacterium | reverse complement strand
CTGCTGCTCGCGGAGCCGGCCGCCCGGGCGGAGGATTCCGAGTACGCCTGGAGCTGGGCCGATGCCGCACGCGGCCGGGCCGGCCGCCAGCAAGCCGGCCAGGCCGACCGCGGGCCCGCATTCTGAGTCCAGGCCGCGGAAGCTCTGCCAGCAGGCGGACGTAATCTGGATTGGTGGCAGCCCACCTCCGCAGTCCTGGATGCGCGTCCTGACGCGCCGGGCAGTCCGTCGCTGGGCGGTCGTGGCGGCCGGGGTAGGGATCTTGTGCAGCCTGCCCGCAGTGGTCGCTGCCCTTCCGGTGCCCGGGTCCGCGCTGTCCGCGGCGCAGTTGCGCGCGCGCATCGCAGCGTCAGCGACGGTCTCGTATCAGGGCTATGCCCAGTCCTACGTCGACCTGGGCTTGCCCAGCCTGCCGGACCTCGGCAACGTGATCTCGCTGCTCGACGGCAGCACGGACCAGTACGTCTGGTACCGCTCGCCGGGCCAGTGGCGCGCCGACCAGCTCACTGCGGCCGGCGAGAACGACATCTACCAGACCAGCCGCGGCACCTATCAGTGGAACTATACGAACAACGAGCTCACCAGGGTCGTGGGCGCGCAGCCGGTGCGCCTGCCGCAAGCCCCTGACCTGCTCCCGCCCGACCTGGCCCGCAGGCTGGTCGGCTTCGCCAGCCGCGCTGCGAGGTTCTCCCGGCTCCCATCCCAGCGCATCGCGGGGATCGATGCTGCCGGCCTGCGGCTGGTACCGGTCGACTCCGCGTCCACGATCAGCCAGGTCGAGATCTGGGCCGATCCCCGGACCGGATTGCCGGTACAGGTGGAGGTATTCGGCGCGGGCGCCGCCGCGCCGCTGCTGATGAGCCGTTTCCTCAACCTCAGCGAGACCGCTCCGGCAACGGCGACGCTCACGCCGCAACCTGGTCCGGGCATCGATTTCGCCACGACGACGCTGCCGGACGCGGAGGGAGTCCTGAACGGGTACGGCCCCCCGCTGCCGGCCCAGCTCGGGACGATCGACCGCGTCGCCAACCCGTCTGGCCTGTCGGACGTGGCCGCGTACGGTGGTGGTTTCTCCCGGTTTGCGGTAGTGCCGCTGCCGACCAGGGCCGGGAATGCGGCTCTCTCGGCGGCAAGCTCGGCGGGCCTGACGGTGACGCTCGGTGCTGGCACCGCGGTCGTGGTGCAGACGCCGCTCATCGCCATCCTGCTGGCCCGCTCACCGGCCGGGCAGGTGTACCTGCTGACCGGTGCGGTGACCGTGAGCCGCCTGGAGTACGCAGCCACCCAATTGCTGGAATCGCAGTGATCGTTACCACCGGCCTAACCAAGCGCTTCGGCCAGGTACTCGCGGTCGATCAGGTGGACCTGCAGGTGAGCGAGGGCGACCGGTATGGCTTCCTCGGCCCGAACGGGTCAGGCAAGACGACGGTCGTGCGCATGCTGCTTGGCCTGGTCTATCCGACCGGCGGCGCCATCGAGGTGCTGGGCGTGCCGGTGCCGCGGCAGGTGTCCGCGGTGCTGCCGCGCATCGGCGCCCTGATAGAGGCACCGTCGGCGTACGGGCACCTGTCCGGCCGAGCCAACCTGATGCTGATCGATGCCGCCGGCCCGCGGCCGCGCGGCGGCCGCTCGGGCCGCCGGCGGCGAGTCGCCGAAGCACTCGAGCGGGTAGGGCTCGGCGGCGTCGACGACCGGGCTGTCAGGAAGTACTCGCTCGGCATGCGCCAGCGCCTCGGGCTGGCCGCCGCCCTGCTGCGCTCGCCCCGGCTGCTGGTGCTGGACGAGCCGACGAACGGGCTCGATCCGCAGGGCATCCGGGAGATCCGCAGCCTGCTCGTAGAGCTGAACGCGGCAGGAACCACCATCTTCCTGTCCAGCCATCAGCTGTCCGAGGTTGAGCAACTGTGCACCAGGATCGGCGTCGTAGACCGCGGCAGGCTGGTGCTGCAGGACGACCTGGCGGCGCTGCGCGGGCCGACGGGCCGGGTGCTTGTCCGCAGCCCCGATGCCGGACAGGCTGCCGCACTGCTCGGCGGCAGAGTCGTCTATCGCGACGATGACCGGCTGATCGTCGCCGATGCCGACGTGGCGCAGGTCAACGCGCAACTGGTCGATGCCGGCATGCGGGTCACCGAGATCGGGCCGGAACGGCGCTCGCTCGAGGACCTCGTGCTGTCGGTGACCGGGTCCGGCTCGGACCGGTTCGGCCGGCCAGCGGCCCGGTCTGCCGGAGCACCCGGCAGCCAGGCCCTGGTCGCCGACGGCCACCGGGCGGCATCGGACGCTGACGCCGGGGGGAGCAGCCAGTGATCCGCGTCGAACTCCTGAAGCTGGCCCGCAGGCCCCGAAGCTGGGTGGCGATCGCGCTGCTGTGCCTGCTGCCGATCGTGGTGGCGATCTTCGTCGCGGTCACGCACGTGGCGCCGCCGCCCGGCCAGGGTCCGGCGCTACTGTCCGCGGTGCTGTCCAGCGGGTCGCTCTTCCCGGCCGCCGCGCTGGCGATCGTCCTGCCGGTCTTCCTGCCGATCTCCGTTGCCGTCGTCGCCGGGGACGCGATCGCGGGCGAAGCCAGTTCGGGAATGCTGCGCTACCTGCTGGCCAGGCCGGTGGGCCGCACCCGGCTCCTGGTCGCCAAGCTCGTCGCCCTCATCGCCTACGTGCTCGTCGCGGTCGTTGCCGTCGCTGTCACGTCGTATGTGACCGGGATCCTGCTGTTCGGCGACAAGCCGCCGGCCGCGCTCAGTTCCGGCAGCCTCTCGACCTCGGGCGTTATCGCGAACTCCCTTTCCGGCACCGGCATGACGCCCGCGGACGTGCTGCTGCGGACGGCCGGGGCGGTCGCGTTCATCGCCGTCTCGATGCTGGGCGTCGGCGCCATCGCGCTGTTCCTGTCCACGCTGACCGACTCCGCGCTTGGCGCGGCGCTTGGTGCGCTCGCAGCGCTGATCGCGAGCGGGGTTCTGGTCGCGCTCAATTCGGCCGCATCCATCAGCCCTTACCTGCCGACCAGGTACTGGCTGTCCTGGATCGACTTCTTCCGGCAGCCGATCCTGTGGCGCGACATCGACCGCGGCTTCGCGATCCAGGCCGTCTATGTCGTGGTCTTCCTCGGCGCCGCGTGGGCGAACTTCGCCAGCAAGGACGTCACTAGCTGAACCGCCTGCGGCGAGCTGTCCTGACTCAGTGACAGTCTGCCGAGGTCGGCGGCCGCAGCGGCGCAGCGCTCAGCGCCTGCAGCACGATCGCGGCGACGTCGGGGTTGGTCGGCAGCTGCGAGTGGCTGATGCTGGCCGACGGGCACACCGACTGGACCGGCACGTCGATGGCGCCCGGCAGCCGGGCTGAGTCAGGCGGATTGACGACCTGATCATCAGTTGTCCACAGGGACAGCCAGCGCGGCAGCCCTGCCGGGTTGCTCACGTCCAGGCTTGTGAGCAGCGAGCTGCCGGGGATGAGCTGCTGGCAGGCGATCGGGCAGGCGCCCGGCACGAATGCCTGCGCTGCGGCGGCTAGCGACGTGCCGTGAAACGGCGAGCCAAGCGTGATGATCCGCCGGGCCCGCTCGTAGCCGTCATCCCGCCTGGCCCAGATCAGGGCGACGACGCCGCCCGCCGAGTAACCGATGATGTCCACCGACGGCGCCCCGTTCGCGATCGCGCTGGTGACCGCGGAGTTGAGCAGCGCGGCGTCGGTGACCAGGCTGCCCGTGCCCGCGCCGGGCAGGTGCACGACGAGCGCTGTCCGGCCCGTTGCCCGGATCTGGCTGGCCAGCCAGTCCAGCGAGCCAGTGCTGCCGCCGTAGCCGGGGACCAGCAGAACCGTGCCCGGCCGGTTCTGTGCCGGCGCCCGGAGCGCGCCGCCGGACTGGCCAGAGCCGCCACTATGGGCCGCGCCGACCGCAATGCCCACTGCGGCGGCAGCGACGAGGGCAGCCGTAACGGCGATGCTGAGCGCACGACGCCGGCGCGACATGCCGGAAAGCCGGGTACCGAGGCGACCCCGCCGTAGCCGCTCGACTGGCCTGCTCATGACCTCAACCGTACGGGACGCTGTCGGCGATGCGTCCGCGCAATGCTGGCGCCGGGTCGCCGGAGTGAACCGCGCCGGCCAGCGGGACCGGGGCCCGGAGCGGGCACGGGCAGCACCGGTGTGCGCGCATCCCGTAACCTTGGGGAGTGACGCTACGCCTCTACGACACCGCCGCACGCGCGGTACGCGAGTTCGTCCCGCTTCATCCGGGAAGGGTCTCGCTGTACCTGTGTGGCGCGACCGTGCAGGCGCCACCGCATATCGGGCATATCAGGTCCGGTGTTGACTTCGACATCCTGGTCCGCTGGCTGCGGGCCTCTCATTATCAGGTCGTCTACTGCCGCAATGTCACCGACATCGATGACAAGATCTTGCGGGCCGCCATGCAGGAGGAAGTGCCGTGGTGGGCGGTAGCCGACCGGAATCAGCGGGCGTTCACCAGGGCCTATGACGCCCTGGGCTGCCTGCCCCCGGATGTCGAGCCGCGAGCGACCGGCCACGTTCCCGAGATGATCACGCTGATGCAGCGGCTGATTGACCGCGGCCATGCCTACGCATCTGGCGGCGACGTCTACTTCGATGTCCGCACGCTGCCGAGCTACGGCTCCCTGTCGGGTCAGCGGCTCGAGCGCATGCGGCCAGCCGGCGACACCGACAATGCGAGCGCCAAGCGCGACCCGCGTGACTTCGCGCTCTGGAAGGGCGCCAAGCCGGGCGAGCCGACCTGGCCGACTCCGTGGGGCCCCGGCCGCCCGGGCTGGCACCTGGAGTGCTCGGCAATGTCGACGAAGTACCTCGGAGCCACATTCGACATCCATGGTGGCGGACTCGACCTGCTCTTCCCGCATCATGAGAACGAGCAAGCCCAGTCTCATGCCGCCGGAGACGGCTTCGCGCGATACTGGCTGCACAACGGCCTGGTCCGCATCGGCGGCGAGAAGATGAGCAAATCACTCGGCAACTCGCTGCTGATCGACGAGATGATCACTACGGTCCGGCCGGTCGAGCTGCGCTACTACCTGGGCCAGGCGCATTACCGGTCGCCGATTGACTACACGCCGGCCGCGCTCGCCGAAGCCGCCACCGCCTACCGCCGAATCGAGGGTTTCGTGACCAGGGCAGCGGAGTTGACCGGCGGGGAGGCCGGCCCGGCCGGCAGTTCATCGCTGCCCGCCGCGTTCAGCGCGGCGATGGACGACGACCTGGGCGTTCCGCAGGCCCTGGCGATCGTGCACGACTGCGTTCGGGACGGGAACGCGGCCTTGTCGGCCGGCGATTCGAGCGGTACCGCCAAGCGCCTCGGCGAGACCAGGGCCATGCTCTCGGTGCTCGGCCTCGATCCGCTCGCGGCACCGTGGGCTGGCAGTCAGTCCGGCGGCGACCTGCGTAGTGTCGTCGATGCCCTGATCGGGGTTGCCCTTGGGCAGCGGGAAGCGGCCAGGGCCCGGAAGGACTTCGCCGCGGCCGACGAGATCCGCGATCAGCTGCTGGCGGCCGGCGTGCTGGTTGAGGACACCCCGCGGGGGCCACGCTGGGAACTGCGCCGGTGACGGGCCAGTCAGCGCGAGGCCCGGCAGCGGGCGGCCGTGCAGCAGGAGGCAGGGCAGCAGGCGGTGGCGGCCGGTCAAAGACTGGCAAGCCGCGGCCGGGGACCGGCGGGTACGGCAAGCGGAAACTCGAGGGCAAGGGGCCGACGCCGCCCGCCGAGATGCGGACCGGTCACCCTGCTGCGCGCCGGGCCGCCGGGCCGGCGAAGCGGGCCGGCGCGCAGGGGACGAGCCCGGGCCAGGGCAAGACCGCTGGTGGCGCCCGGACTGCTTGGTCTGACGGCCCGGCGCGCACCGACACGACCAGAAATGGTGCCGGGCGCGGCGATTCCGCCAGCGGCCGCGCATCGCGGTCCCGTGGCGCCGGGACCGCGGCAGCCGAGCTGGTGGCCGGGCGGAATGCGGTGCTGGAGGCCCTGCGCGCGCGCGTCCCGGCAACCGCGCTGCACGTCGGCCCCCGGCTGGATGCCGACGAGCGGATCGGCCAGGCTGTCATGCTGGCCGCCGAAGCGGGCGTTCCCGTGGTGGAGGCTGGTCGGGCTGAGCTGGACCGGATCACCGGCGGCGCCATCCATCAGGGAATCGCGCTGCGGATCAAGCGCTACAGCTACGCCGATCCTGCCGAGCTCATCGAGGCGGCCCGGCAGGCTGGGGCGCCGCCGCTGATCGTCGCGCTTGACGGCGTAACCGACCCGCGCAACCTCGGCGCGGTGGCGAGGTCGGTCGCGGCATTCGGCGGGCACGGAATCCTGGTACCCGCGCGGCGCTCCGCGGGCGTGACCGCGGGCGCGTGGAAGGCGTCCGCCGGAACCCTGGCCAGCGTTGCGGTGGCACAGACCGCCAATCTCGCCAGGGCGCTGGCCAGCTACCAGGATGCGGGATTGTTCGTAGCCGGCCTGGCCGCCGGCGGCCCCGCCGACGTCGGCGAGCTGGAACTGGCCGACTCGCCGCTGGTGCTGGTGGTCGGCTCGGAGGGCAAGGGCCTGTCACGGCTGGTAGCGGAACGGTGCGACGTGCTGGCCCGGATCCCGATCAGCGGGCCGGCCGAGTCGCTGAACGCGGGAATCGCCGCGAGCGTCGCCCTGTACGCGGTATCCCGGCGGCGTGCGTCGATGATCAGGTAGTTCCTGGTGACGCGGTGACTGGTCAGCCTGCCGTGCTCAGCTGGCCTGCCTGACCGGCTGCTCGCCGGTCTCGCGCAGCAGCGGCGGCGAACCGACGATCAGCGGGTCCGGCTGACCGACGACGGCCTCGTTCCTGCCCTCGTAGTCAACCTGCCGCAGTACGTACCGCATCGCCTCGAGCCGCGCCCGTTTCTTGTCGTTGCTCTTGACCACGGTCCAGGGAGCGTCGGCCAGGTCGGTGAAGAAGAACATCGCTTCCCTGGCCTCGGTGTAGTCGTCCCACCTGTCCAGCGAGGCAAGGTCGATCGGGCTGAGCTTCCATCGCTTGACCGGGTCAAGCTGACGGTTCACGAAACGCCTGAGCTGCTCGGCCCTGGTCACCGAGAACCAGAACTTGATCAGCGTGATGCCGTCCCTGGCAAGCATCCGCTCGAACTCGGGGGCCTCGCGGAGGAAATCCAGGCTCTCTTCCGGGTCGCAGAATCCCATGACCCGCTCGACACCGGCCCGGTTGTACCAGGACCGGTCGAACAGCACGATCTCCCCGGCGCCGGGCAAGTGCGTGATGTAACGCTGCAGGTACCACTCGGTCTGCTCGCGATCGGTTGGCTTCTCCAGGGCCACTACCCGCGCGCCGCGCGGATTCAGATTCTCGGTGAAGCGCCTGATCGTGCCGCCCTTGCCCGCGGCGTCCCGGCCTTCGAACACGATGACCAGGCGACCGCCCACCGTCTTGATGTGCCGTTGCAGCTTGAGGAGCTCGATCTGCAGGCGGCTCTTCTCCCTGTCGTACTTCTTCCGGGACAGGCGTTCGTCGTAAGGAAAGTCCTGGCGCCAGGTCTCCGCGACTTTGCCATCGTGCTGGACTAGATCCGCGCCGTTCTTGCTCGGCCTGATCCGCAGGCCCAGCTGTGCCGCCAGATCGTCGAGCAAGCCGCCGATGTGCATGTCATCCCGCTTACCAGGCACAGCGGGACTCGCGGCCGGCCGGGTGGCCAGCGTCGTCACTGGTGGGAGTGCCGGCGGGCTCGGGCGTCCTTGACCGCAGCGCTGGCTTTGCCGGATGCGTCGCGGAGTTTGGCTGCCAGCGGGCTGGAGGTGGCTTTGCCGGATGCGTCGCGGAGTTTGGCTGCCAGCGGGCTGGAGGTGGCTTTGCCGGACAGGTCCCGGATCCGGCTGCTCATGTGACCCGCTTGGTGCCCGGCCCGATGCTTGGCGCTGCTGTCGGCGTACCGGGCCCTGGCCTGCTCGTAGACCTCGGTCGCCCTATCTTTTACCTTTTCGACAACGCTCACTGCTACCTCCGTTCCCGCGATCGCCGCCGCGAAGCGGCAGCCGCTATGAACGTCCTGCGGTAGATACCCTCGCCTTGGGGTCGCACACCTTGCGGCAGGCGGCCGAGCGCCCGGTCAGTCGGCGGCAAACAAGCCCGCCCGTAGTGGTTTGGCCGGGACCGGCAGATTCCTGCCTGAACGACCGATAAGGCACGGTAACAAATGCCCTGAGATCGGAGTGAGGCATGACCTAGGGCCATCTGGCCGCTGGCTGGGTGGCCGGCGTGCGGCCCTATCACCACTGGTAGTGCCGTAGCATCGGGCTGGTGGGGAGTGCGGCGATAACCCCGGCCACGCTCGGCGACGCGCAGCATGGCCGGGCCTAGATCCGGCCGCCGCCGCGCACGGCGGTACATCGTCGGGTTCCTGATCATCATCGTGATCCTGGTCGGGCTCGACTTCGCCGCCAGGGTAGCGGCCGAGAACGTGATCGCGGCCAAGATCGAGGCTAAGGGGCTGCAGCACAAGCCGAGCGTGACGATCGCTGGCTTCCCGTTCCTGACCCAGGCCGCGAGCAGGAACTTCCAGCAGGTCAACTTCACCGCTGTCGATCAGACCGACGGGCCGGTCACGATCAGCAGCATCGAGGCCACGGCGCGCGATGTCAGGCTGAACTCCTATGCCTTCTCCAGCGGCACGATTGGTTCGCTTTCCGGCACAGCGCTGATCAGCTTCTCCTCGCTCGGCAACACGCTCACGCAGGAAATCGGCCCGCTCGGAGCGCTGCTGAACGGAGCGGGGCTGGACCTCACGGCGGCCGGCCAGAACGAGGTCAAGGCAACGGTGAACCTGCTGGTCATGTCCGGATCAGCCACCTGGCAGGTGACCCCGCTGAGTGGCAACCGGCTGAACGTCCAACTGGTGGGCAGCAGTGGCCTGCCGTCGTCGCTGCTCGGGTCGATCCAGGACATCACCCTGCAGATACCCAAGCTGCCGCTCGGGCTCGTCATCGACAATGTCAAGGTCACCGCCGCCGGCGTCGTCGGGCGACTGAGCGGCAGCAACATCCCGTTCGGGAACTGACCCGGTTCCGGCCGCGATGTCGGCAGAGCAGCCGGAACACGGATAAAGTGGCCGGTCATGGGAGATCCGCAGGTTCTGTCATACCGGCCGTCTGCCGGTGAGTTCGCCTGGACCTTCGGCGGGGTACCACCGGTCGCCCGGATCCGGCCGGGCACGATCCTCGAATTGTGGACCGAGGACTGCTTCGCGGGCCGGGTGCGCGGCCCGGAGGATCTGGTATCGCGGGTATGCGAGGGCCCGTACCTGAATCCCCAGACCGGGCCGTTCTATGTCGAAGGCGCGGAGCCCGGCGACACGGTCGCGGTCCATTTCGTCTCGGTCGAACCTGCCCGTGACTGGGCGGCGTCGACCACAGTCCCGCTATTCGGCGCGCTGACGTCGACGCATCTGACTGCCACCTTGCAGGACCCGCTGCCTGAGCTGGTATGGATCTGGGAGCTTGACCGGTCGGCGCGGCTATGCAGGTTCAGTGCCAGGGACAGTGAGCTGACCGCCGACCTGCCGATGGAGCCGATGCATGGCACGGTGGGTGTCGCGCCGGCGAACATGGAGGTCCGCTCTGCACTGGTACCGGATGCGTTTGGCGGCAACCTGGACACCCCGGAGATGCGTGCTGGCGTCACGTGCTACCTGGGTGTCAACGTCCCCGGCGCGCTGCTGTCGATCGGGGACGGGCATGCGCGCCAAGGGGAGGGCGAGACCTGCGGCGTGGCCGTCGAGTGTGCGATGAACTCGGTCGTCGTGGTCGAGTTGCTGAAGGGCCTGGCGACGCCATGGCCGCGGCTGGAGTCAGACACCCACATCATGTCTGCCGGATCCGCCCGGCCGCTCGAGGATGCCTTCAGGGTCGCGCAGGCCGACCTGGTTGGCTGGGTGGCCGGCCACACCGGGCTGTCAATGCTGGATGCCTACCAGTTCGTCAGCCAGGCCGTCGAAGCGCCGCTGGCGAACGTGGTCGACACGAACTACACCTCGGTCGCGAAGCTGCGCAAGGCCTGGCTGCCCGGTGGCGCCCGGCCAGTCATGGACGGTATTCATGATCAGCTCCGCGAGGTAGCCAAGAGCTGGCGCTAGCGCCCCGGATTCGCTGCCGCACGGTGACCGGGCGTCGGCGTGTGGGTTGGGGGGTCGTCCCCCAGTCCAGCGGGGTCACGCGCGATCGTGCACTGGCCGGATGCCTGCCGAGTGACGGCGGGCGAGTGCGCGATAGGTCTCCGGGTTCGTGTCTACCCACTCCCTGGCGCCGCCGCTGACCGCCCGCGCGACTCTTGCCGGAGTGCCGACTGCGAGCATCCCGTCCGGCACGGTCATGCCGGGCGGGACGACAGATCCGGCGGCGACCAGCGCACGGCGGCCGATGACAGCGCCGTCCAGGACGGTCGCGCCATTGCCGATCAGTGCCTCGGCTCCGATGACCGCGCCGTGAACGACACACAGATGGCCGACGGTTACCCCCTCGCCAATCTCGGTTACCGGGTCCTCGCCGCCGTGCAGTACCGAGCCATCCTGGATGTTCGCGCCGCGCCGCACGATGATCGGCCCGAAGTCCGCGCGCAGCACAGCGCCGTACCAGACGGATGCTTCGTCCTCGACCCGGACATCGCCGACGAGCGTAGCCGTTGGCGCTATCCAGGCAGTACGGCTGACGGTAGGTTCCCGGCCCTCGAACGCGAAAAGTGGCATCTGGTAATGATCGCATCTGCCGGTGATACCCGGATTGACCAGTAACCTGTGGGTAGCGGGTGTCCGCGGATGAACTGGATGATTCGATGACCGATCCGGGTGGTGCTGTCGGCAGCCCGCTCGCCGGGCCGGGACCCGGCGAGCCGGAGGTCCGCTGGCTTCGCCCGTCTCCGCTGCTGCTCAGGGCGCGGCGCATCGAGGTTGCTGCCGTGACCGTTCCGGCCGCCATCATCGGCGGGCTGGCCGGACAGTTCGCCTCGGCTGCGGCGGGCATCGTGATTGGGGTCGCTCTCGTGCTGGCCGGGCTGGTCGCGGAACGGATCCTGGCCCGCCGGGTCGCGTCATGGGGGTATGCGGAGCGAAACGACGACTTGATGGTCCGCCGCGGAGTGCTGATCCGGCGGCTATCAGTCATTCCCTACGGCCGAATGCAGTTCATCGACGTCACCGCTGGTCCGCTCGAACGGTCCCTCGGCCTGGCAACGCTGCGCATGCACACCGCGGCCGCGGCCAGTGATGCACGCATCCCCGGTCTGGAGGCCGCCGTTGCCGCTGCGCTACGCGATCAGCTAGCGGCGCTAGGCGAAGCGCAGGCAGCGGGGCTGTGACCGAGCCAGTCGCGACCGGGAGGCCCGACGGCCCGCTGCCTGCCCGGACGACTCCCGTGGTCCCGGCGGAGCCACCGCCGTCGCGGCATAACGCTGGCTGGCACCGGTTGCATCCGCTCTCGCCGCTCGTCCGGGCGGGCCGCCGGGTAATGAGCCTGCTCGCGGTGCTGATCGGCGTCGCCGTGCTCAACCAGCGGCAGGTGGGCGACCTGGTGGGCGACCTCGTGGTGGTCGCGATTGCGCTGGCGGGCGGTTTCGTCAGCTGGCTCGTGACTCGCTGGCAGATTGCCGACGGCGTGCTGCACGTCGACACCGGCCTGTTCCGGCGGGACTCCCGGCGGTTCCCGTTGGCACAGGTCCAGGCCGTCGACGTGGTGCAGAGCGGGCTGGCCAGGCTGCTCGGGCTAGCCGAGCTGCAGCTCCGGGTAGCGGGCGGAGACTCGGCCCGGGGCGGCCGCCTGGCCTGCCTTCGGCTCGCCGACGCCGAGCAGCTACGCCGCCAGTTGCTTACGCTCACCATCGGCCCGGCAAGCGGTCCTTCCGCGCCCGCGGCGGCAATGCCAATCAGCCGGCAAATCTTGCCGGATCTCGCGGGTCAGCCAGCGCGCATGCTGTTCCGGGTGCGCACTTCCCGGCTCCCGATCGCCATCCTGCTGACCAGCGCAGGAGCCATCGCGCTTTTCGTCGTGGCCGGAGCCTGGCTATCCGCGCAGTTCATCGGGCCAGTCGGGGCAATTGCGCCGTTCCTGCCTGTTGTCGCTGGCGTCGGGGCCAAGCTGTGGCGCCAGTTCAACGGCGAGTACGGCACGACGGTCGTCGCCGGCCGGGACGGAATCCGGCTGCGATCTGGACTCATCGAGACCACAGCCGAAACCATCCGGCCAGGCCGGATCCAGGCGGTCCGACTGGCTGAGCCGCTGGTCTGGCGGGCATTCGGCTGGTGCCGGCTGGAGATCGACGTCGCTGGCGCCAGGCAGCGCGCGGAGAACCGGTCCGAGGGCCAGCAGTTGCGTGCTCTCATCCCGGTCGGGACGCGCACCGAGGCCGATCTGCTGCTCGGGGAACTAATGGCGAGTCCGCCGCGGCCGGCAAAGCCGGCGCCGGTGCGGGCCCGGTGGAAGGCCCCGCTTAGTTACCACTTCCTGAGCTGGAGCACAGACGACCGGTATATCGTGGCTGCCCGCGGCCGGGTCTGCCGGAAGACCACCTGGGTTCCGCTCGCAAAGGTGCAGAGCGTCCGCTGGGTGCAGGGTCCGCTCCAGCGCAGGCTCGGCCTTGCGACCGTGCACGTAGACGTGGCCGGCCGGCGAGTCAGTGCCAAGATCGAGAACCGGGACAGCGCTGAGGCACTGCAGATCGTCCGCTCGCTGCCCGATCTTGCCAGGGCCGCGCGATCACTTGATAGCCAGAACCCTGGCAGGCTTACGTTGCCGACATGACGGTCCCGCTCCGTTGCTGCCGCGCTCGTCGGCGTGCGCGGACGGTCGGCTCGTAATTTCGGCTACCATCAGCAAGTCCCGCCGGTGTAGCTCAGTTGGCAGAGCGGCCGTCTTGTAAACGGCAGGTCACCAGTTCGATCCTGGTCACCGGCTCCACATTGCCCTAGCGCTGAGCAGCGCAAACTCTCCGTTCACCCTATAGCGGCCCCGCTTTCTGCATGCCAGGGAGTCCCAGGGGAGTCCGCGAGTTCCGGCGTGCCTGCCTTCGGGCGCATGCCCGCATCACCCAAGCGGCCCGGTCGCGTGTGCCTGCACGCGAACCGGGCCTTGATCACCTCGTCCTGCCAAGGAGGACTCGATGACCCACCCAACGATTACACAGACATCGCCGCGCACCCGTCACCTGGCCGCTGTCGGCGGCAGGCACGCCGCTGGCACGCGTCCGCAGTCTCAGCCCGCCGCGGCGCCTGACCGGCCCATCCTGAGCCGCGCCGGGGCGCTGCGCCTCGACCAGGCCGAGCTGTTCCTGCTGTCGCTCGACCACGAGATGCTCACCGCTGACGGCCTGCGCCCGGCGTACCTGCTCGGCCTGGCCGAGTTGCACCTGGCCGGCCTGATCGAGCTGCTCCGGGCGGTGACCGCGTGAGCGCCGTCAACACCGACCGGGCGGTAGAGGCGCTGCTCCGCGCGGCCAGGACCGAGCAGGACTTCGCCGGCTGGCTGGCTCAGGTGCTCGCCCGCGTCGCCGGGCAGCTCGGCTCCAGCGACGCGCTCACCGAAGGCCGGCCGGGAAGCTGGGAAGCCGCGCTCGTCGGCCAGCTCGTGTCCGGTACGGCCCTGCCGCCTCCGCTGCGGAAGCTGACCGACGCTCAGGTCCGCGAGATCCGCGACATCTGGGCCGGCGGGTTCGGCGGCGTGACCCAGCGGGAGCTGGCAGCCGAGTTCGGCGTATCGCCGAGCACGATCGCTGACATCACTAGCGGTCGGACGTGGCGGTGGATGGCATGAGCACGGACGACGCCGCGTACCTGGCCGAGCTGACCGCCCGGTTCGACCGGCTCGAGGAGAAACTCGACGCCATCCTCATCGGCGCCCGCCGGGCGTTCACCCAGACCGGGCTGCCGGTCCCCGAGGCGCTGACGATGCTCGCCGCTGACCTGCCATCACCGCCACGGCTGACCGCGCTCGAGCAGCGCGTGGCCGCGCACGAGCGGATGCTGCTCGACGCGCTGGACGAGGCGGGCGTGCCGCACCCGCCCCGGCCGCGCCTGCACCTGATCAGCGGAGGCAAGCAGTGACCGCGCCGCAGCCGATCACCCATGGCACGCCGTCCGGCGCCCGGACGCATTACCGGCGCGGCGAGAAGCCATGCGAAGCCTGCCGGTCCGCGGCGAACCTCGCTGGCCGCCGCGGACGCGACCCGTACGCATCGACCGCGCCGGAGAACCGCGGCGCGGCCCGCAACGGGCTGCCGATCGTGGCGTATGAGTACCGGGCTCGCCGGTATCCGTGGGCGGTGCTGGCCCTGCGCCGCGCCGAGGCGGTCCACGGCCGGCCGGACGAGGAACTGGAGGCGGCGTCGTGAAGATCCGCTTGCATGGCAGCGAGGACGAGTGCCGCGACCTGGCCGGCAGGCTGCCCGCGATCTGCGAGGTACTCGCCGTGTCCGAGCCCTACCCCGACCGCGGCGCTTCCCGCATGGTCCGCGTGTACGTAGAGGTGCGCCCGGCGTATGAGCAGCCGGCTGACCGGCCCCGCCAGCGCCGGGCGCTGCCCTCTGGAGGTCCCCGGTGACCGGCGTACGGCGCTGGCCGCTGTTCCTGATCGCCGCGCCGGCCGCGGTGTCGATCTGGTCGGGCTGGGTCGGGCTCGGCGGCATGTGCGGGTTCGGGATCGTGCACCCGCTGCCCGGCATCGCCTCCGCGTTCCGGCTGAACACCGCGATCACGCTGCCGGTCGGCGTCGAGGCCTACGGTGCGTATGCGCTCGGCGCGTGGCTGAGCCTGACCGGCGCGAGCACGGCCCGCAAGTTCGCCCGCCGGTCAGCGGTCGGGTCGCTGCTGCTGGGCATGCTCGGCCAGGTCGCCTACCACGTCCTGGCCGCCGCGCACGCTACCCGCGCACCCTGGCCCATCGTGGTCGGCGTGGCGTGCATGCCGGTGTGCACTCTCGGGTTCGGCGCCGCGCTGACGCACCTGCTGCGCGCTGTCGAGCCCGAGCCCGCGGACCTGTCCGCCGACCGGGCCGCTCACCTGTCCGGCGCGCTGGCTCAGACCGATGGCCGTACCGGTCCGCGAACCGGTCTGCCGGGCGACGATCAGACCGGTCCGGCCGCGCTGAGCGAACCGGTACGGCAGGCGCTGCCCGGACCGGTTCCCGGTGACGCGAGCGGACCGGTCCGGCCGAAGGCAGCGAACCGGTCTGGCAAGCCCGCGGCGAACCGGTCCGGCAAGCCCGCGACAGCCCGGGACGCCGAGGAAGAGTTCGCCGCCGAGATAGCCGCCGGGCAGGTGCCGAGCCTGTACCAGATCCGCAGCCGGCTGCACGTCGGCAACGAGCGGGCCAAGGTGCTGCGCCAGCACATCGCCAGGCAGGCACTCACGACCTAGAAAGGCCCCGGCGCCGGGAGCGGTCCGCTCCCCGGCCCCGGTTTGCTGATCCGCATCCCGGCGCCGGTCACCAACCCTCTCAGATTGGAGACAGCAGCATGACAGATCAGAAGGCGCTGCCGGCCGCGGACGCCGGAACTGAGGCACGCCTCGGCGAGAGCACCCGGCCCGCGTACGTCGACTTGTCTGATGGCCGGCCCGCCCGCAAGCCGGTCATCCCCGGTCACCTGTTCGACGGCGACGGGCTGGCCGGGCTTGCCCGCGGGGTGCGCCGGCACCTGCGCCACCAGGCCGCCGAGCACGGCCACCGCGCCGCCTACCACGGCGTCCGCTCCCCCCGCTACCTGGTCCTGATGCTGGCCTGGGCGGTTGTCGGGATCTTCCGCGTGTCCGGCCGGGTCATCCAGTGGTGGCACGCTGTCGACCTGTACAAGCTCGAGCATCAGGCCGCCGCTGACGGGCTGCTGACCGATCACCTGCGCATCCACCGGCAGGGCCGGGAAACCCGCACCGCCCGCGGCATCATGACCGGCTGCGCCGCTGCCGTGGCCCTGGTCCTGGTGCTGATCGCCGCGCACCTGGCGCCGTGGTGGGCGTGGATCGCCGCCGGGCTGATCGCGCTGCCGTGGCTGGCCCGCGCCGGGCGGCCGGCGGGCAAGCCGATCGTGGCCCCGGCGGTGCTGCCGGCCGCGGTCCAGCCGCCCACACAGGACGTGATCACCCGCGCGCTCGGCAGCCTGGGCATCGCGGGGATCGACAAGTGGCTGCGGGAGGACCGGCCGCTGGTGTTCCCCGCACCGGTCCGCGAGGACGGGCCGGGCTGGCGCGCCGAAGTCGATCTGCCGTTCGGAGTGACCGCGGAGATGGTGATCGAGCGGCGGGAGCAGCTCGCTTCGGGGCTGCGCCGGCCGCTGGGCGCGGTGTGGCCCGAGCCGGTCACCCACGAGCACGCCGGACGGCTGGAGCTGTGGGTCGGCA
>JAJYUU010000284.1 GCA_021792405.1 Actinomycetes bacterium | reverse complement strand
GGAAGACCGCCTCCCTGGTCGCGATGATGGCCTGGTCGACCGGGTCAGCCGGGTCGTAGCCGGCCTCGAACTCCGGGTAGGCGCCGTCGGCGCCGTCGGTCATCAGCTCGGGAGCCGGCTCGGCGGCCACCCAGCCGACGTACTCGCGCCACTCGGCCGGAGTCGGCGAGCCGGGCTTGATGGGGTGGCCGCAGGCCTCTGCCAACAGGTGAGTCCAGGTTCTGGGTACTACCTGGACAAGCTGATAGCCGCCGCCGCCGGTCAGCAGCCATCTGCCGTTCGCCACCTCATGCGCGAGCCGGTGCAGCGCCATGTGCGCGGCACGCTGAGCGTCGACGGTGACATCCAGGTTGGCGAGCGGGTCGCTCCAGTGCGTGTCACAACCGTGCTGGCTGACCAGGATCTGCGGCCGGAACTGGCGCAGCAGCGGCGGCACGACAGCATGCAGGGCGCGAAGCCAGCCCGCGTCCCTGGTGCCAGCCGGCAGCGCGACGTTGACGGCGGAGCCCTCCGCGCCCGCGCCGCCGGTCTCCGCTGGCCGGCCGGTGCCGGGGAACAGCGTGGCCGGGTGCTGGTGGATGCTGATCGTCAGCACCCTCGGGTCGTTCCAGAACGCCGCCTGAACGCCGTCGCCGTGGTGGACATCGATGTCGACGTAGGCAACCCGCTCGGCACCGTGGCGGAGCAGCCACGCGATCGCGATGGCCGGGTCGTTGTAGATGCAGAATCCGCTCGCGTTGCCGCGCATGGCGTGGTGCAGGCCGCCAGCGATACTGGCGCCATGCTGCGCGGCACCCGACCAGGTCGCCTGCGCTGCGGCGAGTGTCGCGCCCGCCACCAGAGCGGATGCCTCGTGCATGTGGCCGAATACCGGATCATCGTCGGTGCCGAGCCCGTGCCGGAGCAGGGTTGCGGCGTCAACCGGCGTCGCGCCGGCGTCGGCGGCCATCGCGCCCGCTGCCTTGACCACCGAGATGTACCCGGGATCGTGCACGAGTTGCAGCTCATCGTCGGTGGCCGGGATCGCCGGCAGCACCGTGACCTCGTCCTGGCTGAGCACCCCGAACGCCCTGGCGAGCTCCATGGTGAGCTTCACCCTGATCGGGCCTAGCGGGTGCTCCGGGCCGAAATCGTAGTCCGTCAGCCGATCGTCCCAGGAGACGTGCAGGGTGCAGCTCACCTCATGGCTCCTTCCGCCGCGCCATGGCCAGCCTGTCACATGCCGGCGGACGGGCCTGTGACCCCGGTCGGTTGCCATGATGCGTCGCTTGACGCAGCGAAACCTCGGCCGAAGGTCCCGGCCGGGTATCCCGTTAGGCAGGTGGCCAGGCAGGCGGCCGGCTGCAATGCTGGGCTGGACTACTCTCCGCGGAAGGCTGCCAACCATGGACGCGATCGGGCAAGACGAGCCTGGCAGCATGTCGATCACCCCTGCGGAGCCCGCGAGTTACGCGCTGCTGGCTGACGGCAGCACGGTCGAGATCCGTCCGGCCCGGCCGGAGGACGCCGACGACATCAAGCAGATGCACGAGCAGATGTCCCCGGACAACGCCTATTTCCGGTTCTTCAGCTTCAGCCCGCAGGCACCAGAGCGCGAGGCACAGCGGCTGAGCCGGCCGGAGGGACCCGACCATGCGGCGCTGCTCGCCCGGCTGGACGGCAAGCTCATCGGCGTCGCCAGCTATGAACCGACACAGCGGCCGGGTGTCGCCGAGATCGCCTTCGCGGTGTCGGATGAGATGCACGGGCGCGGCGTGGCAACGCTCCTGCTCGAGCACCTGGTTTCGCTGGCGCGGCAACGGCGGCTGACCGCGTTCGCCGCGGAGACGCTGCCCGAGAACATGGCCATGCAGCGGGTGTTCGCCGATGCCGGGCTCCCGGTGGAGCGGCAGTTTGCCAACGGCGTGATCGAGCTGACCATGCCGTTGCCAGGCCACGACGGCGGACGGCTAGACCACTACCTGGACGCGGTGGCTGGCCGGGCAAGCACTGCGGACGTGGCCAGCCTGCGGCACCTGCTGCAGCCGGCGTCGGTGGCGGTCATCGGCACAAGCCGCCGCCGCGGCTCGGTCGGCAGGGAGATCCTGCACAACATTGTCGCGGCCGGATTTGCCGGGCCGGTCTACCCGGTGAACCCGCGCGGCCGGTCCATGGAAGGCCTCGCCTGCCTTGCCTCGGCCGCCGACCTGCCAGCCGGCGTGGACGTTGCCGTGATCGCGGTGCCGCCGGGTGCGGTCCCAGCAGTGGCCGCCCAGTGCGGCCAGCGCGGTGTGCACGCACTGGTCGTGATTACCGCGAGCCTGGGCGGCGGCGGCGCGGATCTGCTCGCTATCTGCCGCAGGTACGGGATGCGACTGGTCGGGCCGAACTGCTTTGGCATCGTATCGACCGCCGCGCAGCTGAACGCGACATTCGCTACCGCGATGCCGCCGGCCGGGACGGCCGGCCTTGTGGTGCAGTCCGGCGGTGTCGGCATCGCCTTTCTCGAGCACCTCGGCAGGCTCGGGATCGGCATCTCCTCGTTCGCGTCGGTGGGCGACAAGTACGACGTTTCCAGCAACGACATGCTGACCTGGTGGGAGCAGGACGAGCGGACGAAGCTAGCGGTGCTGTACGTCGAGTCCTTCGGCAGCCCGCGCGGGTTCGCCCGGACAGCCCGCCGGGTCGGCCGGCAGATGCCGGTGCTCACGGTCATCGGCGGCCGGTCGGCGGCCGGCCAGCGGGCGGCCGCGTCGCACACGGCCGCGTCCGCTACCCCGCTGGTCACCCAGGAGGCCCTGTTCGGGCAGGCCGGCATCATCGCAACGCATAGCCTGGGCGAGCTGGTGGATGCGGCCGCGCTGCTGGCTAGCCAGCCGCTCCCGGCCGGCCGGCGCATCGCGGTCGTCTCCAACGCGGGCGGTGCCGGCGTGCTCGCGGCCGATGCCTGCGGTGACAGCGGGCTGACGGTCGCCGTGCTCGGCCCGCGCACTCAGCGGCGCCTGGCCGGCTTGCTCCCGGCTGGTGCCACGGTATCCGGGCCGGTCGACACGACTGCCACCGTCAGCGTCACCCGTTTCCGGGCCTGCCTGGAGGCGGTGGGCGCGGACGAATCGGTCGACGCGGTGCTGGCGCTTGGCGTGCCGACCGCGATCGCGGACCTCCGTGCCGCGATCGCGACGGCGCAGGTGGACAAGCCGATGGTGGCGGTGCTGCTGGACCAGCCGGAGGGGGTGAGCCTGATGGCCACCGGTGGCGCGGCGGGCGGCGGGCCTGCGGCGGCGGCCGCACGGCGGCGGCCGGCCTACAGCTACCCCGAAAGCGCGGCCCGCGCGCTGAGTCATGCCGTCAGCTACCGGGAGTGGCGTGATTCTCA
>JAJYUU010000283.1 GCA_021792405.1 Actinomycetes bacterium | reverse complement strand
CCATTGTGGGCCTCCCTTGCCTGGTGGAGACGGATGCTTGGCAACTTCCAGCATCCGCCAGGAGCAAAGGCCCGCTCCTTCATCGCATCACACTTCACCAGCGTCCATGTTCACATTTGGGTCTGACAGTCGCGCGGCCCTGCCGGACTGATCGACTGGTCTGGAGTTGCCGGCCTTGCGCCACGGCTGCGGGCTCGTGTGCCGGTCGCCGGGCTGGCTGGAGGGCTGTCTGCCCTGGGCTGCGGGCCTTGCTCGCGGTTTTTGAGCGTGCGGGAGCCCAGGCTGGCGGTGCTGGTGGTGTCGGCTGCTGCCGCGATGCTGGTCCCGGCTGGCTGGTCAGGGCGGGACGCCGGCTGCGCCGGCTAGTTCGCGGCGGCGGGCGGGGGGCTGGCCGGCTGCGCGGGCCTGGCGTTCGTGGCGGGCTTGGAAGGCTTGCACGGTGCGCTGGTTGCGCACGACGGTGAGGCAGGTCAGCCATAGCAGCAGCGGGGTGAGGCCCGGCAGGCGGATCCAGCAGTCGGTGCTTCCGGTCGCGCGGTCCTTGATGGAGGCGTTGTACCGCTCGGCAGCGGTGCGCCGCTTGTAGGACTGCCGCCATTGCGCGGAGGGGTAGTCGTGTTTCTGGCGGGTTTTCTCCGCGACCGTGGGCGGGACGGTGATGGTGTGCTGGGTGCAGCAGGGCTGAGGGTGGCCGGGCGGGGTCAGGATCTCGGGCCGGTCCCTGCTGAGCGTCATGGACTCCGGCCGCAGCGGGCAGCGGATCTTCCCGGCGGCTGCGGGGCAGGCGTGCCGGCGGTAGCCGTCGGCGTCCTCGCCGGTGTGCAGGCCGAGTTTGTACCGGGCCAGCTCGGCGGTCTGCTGGTCGTGCGCGGCGACCTCGGCAGCGCTGGCGCCGGGCGGCAGCGGCACCAGTTCTAGCAGAGGCCCGGGCGTTTGCGGGCAGTAGAGATTTCCGTTGGCGATGATCGAGCCCTGGTGGGTTCCCTGCGGGCCGCGGTCGCAGGGGTGCAGGTCGTGGACCAGCTCGGCGCCGACGGCGCGCAGCGGGCTGGCCCAGGTGGCCGGGACGCGGTGGGAGTAGCCGGAGTCGGTGATCACATCGCCCAGCGCGATCCCGGAGGCGGCCAGGTCGGCCAGGACGCCGGCCAGGGCGGCGGCCGGGTCCCGGCCGGGGTTGCCGGCGGTGATCCGGCGGGCCAGCTCCGGTACTGGCAGGCCGTGCTCGCCGGCGACCATGATGAGCGCGGACAGGTAGTAGCCGAAGAACATTTCTCCTTCCTCGATGGCGCGGCCGACGTTGCGGTGCCCCCAGCCGGCCTCGGGGTCGGCGCGGGCGCCGGCCTGCTCGTGGGGGACTGCCCGCGCCCACGCCGGCACGTCGGTCCAGTCGCCTGCCAGCGAGCTGCTGGCCTTCTTATACGCCGCCGGGATCGACGCCTCGGCCAGCTGGTCGCACACCTGCTGCAGCAGCGCCGGCGGGGCGCCGTCGGGCTGGTCTTTGGCCAGCGCGGCGGTGACGCGCCGGTGGGTGTGCTCCACCTGCCGGTAGGTAAGAAGGTGCGGCCCGGTCTTCCACTCGGTGATGACGCCCAGGCGGTGCTGGTCGTCTTCGGGCAGGGCGGTCAGCGCGGCGTGGACCTCGGTCAGGTAGGCGGGTCGGCCGCCGGCCAGGGCCAGCTGCATGCCGATCAGCAGCGTGCGGACGTGCAGCTGGCGTTCCCGCACCCCGGCCGGCAGGGCGAGCTCGATGAGGGGCGCGACGCCGGCGGTGTCGGTGATCTGCTCCAGGCGGGCCAGCGGAGCGCTGCTGCCCGCCACGGCGTCACCGGGCCTGGCCGCCGAGCAGCGCGACGGCGTGTTCCTCGGTGCCGGGGTCCAGGCCGGCGGTGATGTCGCCGAGCCGCTGGCAGCAGGAGATCCCGGCGGCGTGCAGGAACTCCGGCAGGCCGATCAGCTGCGCGCACTCGGCTAGCCAGGTGGCCCGCAGCCGGGAGGTGTCCAGCGGCGGCAGGCCGCCGCCGCCGGCCAGCGAGCGGGTCAGCGGGTTGGTGATGTTGCCCCGCTCAGGCTCGGTGCCGCCGGTCAGGAAGCACTCGCCGGCGAACGCGGCGGCTGCCAGCAGCCGGTCGTGGTAGGAGGCCAGCACCGGTACCGCCCGCGGCGCGCGGCCGCCACGGACGGTCACGATGACGCCGCCGGAACGGGCGATCACGTCGGTGCCGCGCACGCAGCGCAAGTCGGCGCGGATCAGCCCGGCCCCGGCACCCAGGCATACCAGGCTGGCGGCCCGCGAGCGCCGGGCCAGTGTCGGCTGCGCATCCGCAAGCGCGAGGTAGCCGCTGGTCTCGGTGGCCAGGTAGGGGGCCTTGGCCCGCTCGCGGGGCAGCGGCGCGTCCGCCGGGTCCAGGTGCGGCACCACGCGGCGGGCGATGAACCGCAGGTTGGTGCGCAGCGTTCGCCGCGCGGCCCCCGACAGGCCCGGCGCGCAGGTGGTGAACCGCTCGATCGACGACGGGTGCAACAGCACGCCCGGAACCGGGTCCAGGCCGAGCGGGATCGCCCAGGCTGCCAGCCTGGACGCCGCCCAGAGCAGGTTCTTGGCCCGGTCCTCGGTCGGCAGCGGCCCGCATCCGGCCACGACCCGCCGGGCGAAGCCGGCCGCGGCCGGCGGTACCGACCGCGACGGCCGCCACCGCTGCGGGTAGCCGGCGTCATCTCCGGTCACCGTTGTCATACTGTAGCTATACAGTAAGACATGACTCAGCGCACGAACCCGTGCCACCCTGAGAGCGTGCGTGTCGCCGCCAGCCACCAGGCCGTCGCCCGCCAGATCGCGCGCGAGCTAGCCGCCATCGCCGCCACCGGCATGGTCCTGCCCGGCTCCATCACCACCCGCCGCACCCGCTGCGGCCGCGACAACTGCGCCTGCCACGCCGACCCGCCCAGGCTGCACGGCCCGTACTGGCAATGGACCAGGAAAATCGCCGCCCGCACCGTCTGCCGGTGGCTCAGCCCCGCCCAGCGCGAGGACTACCAGGCCTGGATCGACAACGACCGGCGGCTGCGCGACCTGCTCGGCCAGCTCGAGGAACTCGGCGCCGCCGCCTTCGACGCCGACCCCCGCTGGCAGCGCGAACCAGCGCCAGCCCGCCAGCGAAACCGGCAGACCAGCACATAACACTGTGGACACGGCCCGCCCAGCCCGTGGACGCCACTATCAACAGCACCCGTTCCCGCAGCCCAGGCCCAAATGTGATGCGATGAAGGAGCGGGCCTTTGCTCCTGGCGGATGCTGGAAGTTGCCAAGCATCCGTCTCCACCAGGCAAGGGAGGCCCACAATGGAGACAGCGTATGACGGCCGGCAGGTCGTCG
>JAJYUU010000129.1 GCA_021792405.1 Actinomycetes bacterium | reverse complement strand
TGCCGGTCCTGCGGGGCGCCAGGGGCGGCCCGCCCGCCGACCTCGACGCACTGTCTACTGTGATCGCCGCCATCGGGGAGCTGGCGGTGTCGCTGTCCGGCATGCAGGCAGTGGAAGTGAATCCGCTGTGGGTGTGCGGCGATCAGGTAGCAGCGCTAGACGTGCTTGTCGTCGCCGAGCCCAGGTCAGAAACACGGGCCACGGGGCCCGGTGAGCCAGCATTGTCAGGATGAGTGAACGGAGCCGGATAGATGATTCTCGGAGTCACTGCGGAGCAGGACGAACTGCGTGCCTCGGTCCGCCGGTTCCTGGCCGACCGGATGCCGATCGCGGCCGTGCGCGAGCTGATGGAAACCACCGACGGCCTGGACGCCGATGTGTGGCGCCAGGCCGGCGAGCAACTCGGCCTGCAGGGGATCGCGATCCCGGAGGAGTATGGCGGCGCTGGCTTCAGCTTCGCCGAGCAGGCGATCGTGCTGGAGGAACTCGGCGCCGCCCTGTACGGCGGCCCGTACCTGGCCAGTGCGGTGCTGGCCGCGACGGCGCTACTGGCTAGCCCCGACTCCGGCGCCAGGAAGAAGTACCTGCCCGGCATCGCGACCGGTGAGACCATCGCGACGCTCGCGTTCACCGAGGATGACGGCTCCTGGGAACCGGGCGCAGTCCGGCTGGCGGGCACCAGCGATGGCGATGGCTGGCGGCTGGACGGGCGCAAGAGCTTCGTACTCGACGGCCACACGGCCCACCTCGTCCTGGTGGTCGCGCGCACCGGCGATGGCGAACTGAGCTTGTTCGCGGTGCCGGCCGACGCGTCCGGGCTGACGCGGGTGGCGCTGCCCACGCTGGACCAGACCAGGAAGCTGGCCCGGCTCGACTTCGCCGCCGTTCCCGCCACGCTGATCGGCACGCCAGGCGATGGCGCGGCGGTCCTGGATCGCACCCTCGACGTCGCCGCGATCGCCCAGGCTGCCGAGCAACTCGGCGGGGCGCAGCGCGCGCTGGACATGGCGGTCGGGTACGCGAAGGTGCGGCACCAGTTCGGCAGGCCGATCGGCAGCTTCCAGGCGATCAAGCACCGTTGCGCGGACTTGCTCGTCGAGGTCGAGTCACTGCGCTCGGCGGTGCAGTACGCGGCGGCCGCGGTCGCCGCGGACTCGGCCGAGGTGCCGGTAGTGGCCGCGCTGGTCAAGGCATACGCGTCCGACGTCTACTTCCACGTCGCCGCGGAGAATATCCAGATCCACGGCGGAATCGGCTTCACCTGGGAGCACGACGCGCACCTGTACTTCAAGCGGGCCAAGGCGAGCGAGTTGTTCCTTGGCGACGCCAGCTACCACCGCGAGCACCTGGCAGCCCGCATCGGCTTGTAGTGCGCGGAGAAGGACGGGGATAAGGGGGAACCGGCACCGGCAGAAGGCATGCGTGCGCGAGCGCCGCGGACAAGAGCTTCGCAACCAGCGTGCTGGGCCGCGATGATCGCGGCCCAGCACGCCTCGACTCAGTTCTCGCCGTTGGTCAGCCAGAACTGCTGGTTCCAGCCGCCGTTGTAGGGCCACTGGTCGAGGTAGCCGCCGGCCCACGGGTAGGCGTTCTGCACGTCGGCAACTTCACCGTCCAGCGCGCTGGAGATGACGTAGTTGGTGTTGAGTGCAATGCTTCCCATGTACCAGAGCTGGTTGAACGCCCCGGCGCACGGGTACTGGATGAGCGGATTGCCAGCGGTGGAGTTGTTCCCCTCCACCGTCAGGCACTGACCGCTACCGCGGTTGACGATCTCATACCACCCGGAGTACGGGCTCTGGAGGAACGCCCATTCCTGGTTATACCCGCCGTTGTAGTACCAGGTAATGACATTCGCGTTCGGTGCTTGCGAGCCGCCGTTCACGTCGAGGGTCAGGATCTCGCCCGACGACGTGTAGGTCCAGATGTTGAAGTAGGTCGTGCTCAGCCCGAGAAATCCGACTACGGCGCTGAGCACCTGTGAGCTGTAGTAGCCGATGTCTGACAGCGCGTTGAACGTGTCGTACCAGCTGTATCCGAACTGCTGCATGGCCTGGAAGACCTCTGCTGGCGACATGGCCGCGGAATTGATGAAGAACGACGCGAGCTCGGTGATCGAATTGGCGACATCGCTCCAGCTCAGGCCGCCGGGGATGGACAGGCTGAAGTTGACCGGTCCGAGGGTGTTGCCGCCGGCGCTCAGCATGCCGGTCCCTGAGGCATTGATGCTCGCGCCGCTGCCATCACCGCTGACCGCGCCCGACAGGGTAAGCCCGGCCGCGAAGTAGGACGGCAGGCCACCGGTGACGGCGAGGTTAACAGTCGCGCCGTTCATCGTCGTGCCGAGCTCCATGCCAATCCCGGCCTGGAACGTGTAGCCCTGGTAGGCGATCCCGCCGGTGATGCCGAGGGAATACCCTGAGGTGCTGACGCTCAGGTTAAACATCGTGTTGCTCACCTGAACCGGGCCGATCGTGAAGGCCGGCGCGCTGACGTCCGCAGTCAGGCTCGGCGACGATCCGAGCTGGACCGATGCGTTGACGTCGACCTGGACGTTGTCGACATCGACGTTGAAGACAAGCGATGCACCAGTTGGAGCGATCGAGAACGACGCCTCGTCGACGACGAACGAGTCCGCAACATTCTGCCCGACTCCGCTGACCAGGGATAGCGGCACTAGCGTGGGCTGATTCGGTCCCGCCGGGTTCTGCAGCGTGAACTGCAGCTGCGGGCTGGTGAGCTGCAGATCGGCATTGAACGAGATCACGGTGCCAGGCACCATCCCGATGGCGGTCGCCCAGCTCGACGGCAGGACGATCTCGGTGCCGGACAGGTCGATCCCCGGTACCAGTTCGCCGGTCACGCTGAGGGTCCCGCTCAGGTTTCCGATGTCGAATCCGGCTACGCCGAACGCACCGTCCCAGTTGCTGGCGTCGAACGAGAAGGCGAAGGTGTCTGTGGTGAAGTTGAACGACGCGCTGAGCGTGACCGTGACGTCGGACACGACGCCGCCGGGTGACACCGGGGGCAGCTGCAGGTACCCGGTGCCGGACAGGCTCAGCTGATCCTGGGTGCCAAGCTGCAGTTGCAGCGTGATGCCATCCAGGTACAGCGCGGAGTTGTTGTTGTCATAGACGGTCAGCCCGCTCGCCGCGGTGCCGAACTTCAGACCGAGGTCAACGGTAAAACCCGCTGTCGACAGGGTAGCCATGGCCTGCACGGCGGATCCGGCGGGGAAGCTCGGGATGGCCTGCTGAATCTGGCTGACCACCCCGGAGGGCAGAGTGTAAGCAAGCGTGACGGCCAGACCGGCGGGCAGGTCGAACGACGACTGCCCGGTCAGTCCGATCGTGGACGGATCGAAGCTGCCGATTGCCTGACTGGAAACGTAGAGCGCGCCACTGCCGCTGAAGCCGAGGCTGCTCAGATCAGGTATCGTCGCTCCGGCCACAATGCCGCTGTTGTTCAGCAAGAGCCCGACGTTGAATGACGGGTCCTGTGACAGTCCCTGGGTGATGGTGACCGTGGCCGTTCCGGTCAGCGAGAAAGTGCCGCTGCTCGTGACGCTCGCCTTGAGCGCGGCATCGGTGACCGTGAACGGGAGACTACTGCCGAACTCGCTGGTCAGGTCACCCTTCGCGGCGGTCGTGACCGTCGCGCTGCCGCCAGTCAGATCGAAGCAGCCGGTCGCGCCCAGGGTCAGGCCGGCCGTCGAGTCCACGAAGGTCCCGGTGATCCCGGCCCATAGGTCGCCGTCCTTCACTTGCGCCGCCGAGCAGTCGGCGGCGCTGGACGGCGCCTGGTTGGACACCTCGATCGTGTTGACCGTCACCATGCTGGCGCCGTCCGGCGACGTCCAGGTGGCCACGCTCTGCCCGCTCGGCGCCTTAGAGGTCACGTCGAATCCGACCGTCCCTGAGCTGTCGGTGATCGACCCGGTGAAGTCCGGGGTGATCGACAGCCCCGTCGCCGGCGTCCAGGAGCTAGCGTTCGGGTCGGTCGTGACGTTCAGGGACCAGTCGCTGAGGTCGGTCAGCGTCCCATTGATGAGGACCGATGTTGAGTTGGTGCCGACGGCGAAGTCCGCCGTGCCGGAAATTGTCAGGCCCGAGCCGGAGCTCAGCGTGAGTTCCGTACCAGCGCTGATGGTGACAGCGCCATTCGCGAACGTCGCGGCGGTCGTGAGGGTTCCGCTCAAGCTCGCGGACAGCGCGCTCCCGGTATACCCGAGGGAGAAGTCCAGCGTGGCAGTGGAGCCGCCGGTGAACGGGACCCCGGTCAGCTTGAGGTTGCCGGATACGTCCGTGCTGTTGCTCAAGCTGGAAGTCGATGCGTTCGCGATCGTCACCGTCAGGATGGCCGTCTGCCCGCTGCTGGCCGCGGTCAGCGTGAGGGTGTTGGTGGCTTCATCGATGCTGATCTGCGTGTTCACATACGACGGGCTGGAGATCCACGACGGCAGCGACGACGGCAGCGCGGTAGGCGCACTGGCGGTGAGCGTCAGCGTCGAACCCGACACGGCGCCGTTCAGTGTCGCCGAGCTCAGCGGAATCTGAAGGGTATTGGTGATGAAGTCGTACACGGCGCTCGAGAGGGTGTACGACCCGCTTGTGGTCGCGGTGCTTGCCTGACTGGCACGGGCTGCGGCTGCTCCCCCGGCGCGCGTCGCGCCGATATCGCGCGGCCGCCATGCGGCTAGTCCGGCCGGGATGCTGGCCGTCAGGCGGTTGGATGGCCTCACGTCCAGCGTGGCGCGCATGCCCGAAGCATCGGTGATCACCTTGCCAGCGGCGGTCTGCAACGTGACGGGGGTCTTGCCGACGCTGGTCAGCACTCCCTTGCCGGAAGCCAGGTTAATCGCGGCTATCCCGCGCATGCCGACGCCGTCCACGCGCACCGCTCCGGTGACGTCCGTCCACGCGGTCGAACTCGTGATGCCGGGAGCGGGGATGAGCCCGCCGGTCGGGAATGTGCCGTCGGCGAACGTCACGGTGCCGGAAATCTCGATCCCCGCGGCGGGCTCCCAGGTCCGCGCGGTGCGCGCCCGGACGTCATAGCCAATCCGGCCCTGGGTGCTGGTGATTGTTCCACTTGCGTCTGGCGCGAGCTCGAGGCCGCGCAGCGGAGCGCCCGCGGCTACCGAGCGCACGCTCAGCGTCCAGTCGCGCGTTCCAGCGAACGCACCGGACACGATCACGTCAAGCTGGCGTCCGGCCGGGCCGAGTTCGGCGGGGCCCGTGATGCGCAGCCCGCTACCCGGCGTAAGGGTCACCGTCGATCCGGCGCCAAGTCTCGCGACACCGCGCTTGAGAATGTCGGCGCTCGTCAGGCGACCCGCCAGCGACGCCGTTACGGCGCCGTCCGCGTGATAGCTGACCGGGCCGGACAGCGTGACTGGCCGGGTGGCTGTCTGGCCCGGCACCCGGACTGGCAGCGTCAGCTGCCCGGTCAGTCCAGCCATCGAAGTGGCAGCGACGTCGGGGATCGTGACGGTCAAGCTCGCACCGTGCTTGGTAGCCGCGAGCGTGGCCGCTCCCGTCGCCGGGTCGATGGTCAGAATCGAGCTGGTAAAGTGCGGCCTCGCGGACAGCCCGAGCCGCAGCCCGTTAGGTCCGGGCAGCCCTACCTTCAGGTGGCCGGCTGACTTGACGCCCGTTAATAGCGTTTGCGGGCCAAGATCTATGCCGAGTCCTTTGATCAGAAAGGTCAGGAACGCCCGCGAGACGCGGTAGCTCGCGTACCTGTCTGTTGCCCCCGCCTGGGCGATCGCCCGGCGGCGCAAGGCGGCGATGTCGGGCATCTTGTGGATGTGCAGCACAGGTCGGGCTGACCGTGGCGACCAAGGAACGGGCTTGGACTTCGGCCGGCCCAGCCTGGCCAGCCGGGTGGGATGGTGGGCTGGCGGGCCAGCCACGGGTTGTGCGCTCGCCATACTGCGCGGCGCGATCGCCTGAACGGCCAGCACACAGGCTGCCACGGCCATGGCGATGGCGACTCGGGTCAGCGGGCCGTGTCGTCGGGATGACATGCTTCTCCTCCTCGGAGAGTCTTCGGCGAAGTGCTGCCACCGCAGAGACGGGCGGCCATGTCATGGTGCGCCAGTCGGGGCTCTCGGCACATCTGGAGAATGACCAGATTTCCCGGCGCGCTGATTTAGCGATTGTTTACGTGGTGCCGCCGGCGCGTATAGAAATGTTTAGGGACCGGTACGTGCAGTGTCAAAGGAGCGGAAGGCCTGGTGGAAAATGGCAACTTGCCGGTCGCGCTCACCAGCCTGGTTGGCCGGCATCAAGAGTTGCGGGACCTGCGCGCGCTGCTCGGGACCGCACGACTGCTCACCCTCACCGGGACTGGCGGCAGCGGCAAGACCCGGCTGGCGCTGGCGCTGGCGACCGCCTGCTGTGACGCATACGGCGGCGGCGCCTGGTGGGTGGACCTAGCTGGCGTGACCGGTGGCGATCTCATAGCGGGAACCGTCGCGGCCGCTCTGGCGATCCCGCAGGCTCCCGGGCAGGACGCGCTGGCTGCCGTCATCCGCCGGATGAGGTCCTTGGCCGCGCTGATCGTGTTCGACAATTGCGAGCAGATCGCCGACGGGTGCGCTCAGGTAATCGGTCATCTGCTGAGTTCCTGCCCGGAGGTGGCCATCGTGGCCACCTCACGCGAAGTGCTCGGGGTTCCCGGTGAGCAGGTATTCCGCGTTGACGGGCTGCGGCTGCCGCCGGTCGGCGAGGACGCAGCCGAGGCCGTCGAGTTGTTCCTCGAGCGTGCCTGCGCGATTGCCCATGAATTCAGAGTTGACCAAGGTGGCCGCGCCGCAGTGGCGGGGTTGTGCCGCCAGCTTGACGGCCTGCCGCTGGCTATCGAACTCGCAGCGGCGCACGCCGCGGTCCTTGGCGTCACCGACATAGCCCGGCGGTTGCGCGGCGACGCCAGGATGTTGCGCAACCCGAGCCGGATAGCGCCGCAGCGGCATCAGACGCTACGGGCCACTCTCGACTGGAGCTACCAGTTGCTCACCGCTCAGGAGCAGGCGCTCTTCCGGCGGCTGGCGTGCTTCAGCGGTTCGTTCGCACTTTCAGCCGCCGAGGCGGTAACGCCTGACGGCCAGGTCAAGGCGGAGGATGTCGCCGGGCTCGTAGCCGCTCTGGCCGGCAAGTCGCTGGTAATGGTCGCCGGTACGGGCGCCGAGCACAGATTCCGGATGCTCGAGACCATCCGGCAGTATGGCGAGCAGAAACTGCGGGAGAGCGGCGAGGAACCGCGGGTGCGGGAAAGCCACGCGAACTACTACCTCAGCCTGGCCGAGCAGGCGCATGCCGGGCTAGAGGGGCGTGAGCAGGAGCGGTGGCTGGGTGTGCTGGAGGCCGAGCACGACAATTTGCTTGCCGCCTGTGCCTGCGCCGAGATGACCACAGCCGTCAGGATGGCGGCGCTGATGTGGCCATTCTGGTACCGGCGCGGTTACTACCACGAGGCTCGCGTCTGGCTGGAGCGTGCCGCGGAAGCCGTGCTCAGCCGGCCTGTCGCCGCGGCGGACATGGCTGCCGTGTTCACTGGTGCAGGAGTGCTCGCCTTCTTGCAGTGCGACTACGTGGTGGCAGCCGAGCGGCTCACCAAGGCTCGCGCTCTCTATGAGGAGGAAGGGGACGAGGTCGGGCTCGCGACGACGCTACAGCGGCTCGGTTCTATCGCCCGTGAGGAGGGGCGTTACGACGACGCCGCCAGGCTCCACTCGGACAGCCTGGCGATCTGGGCCGCCCGCGGGGACGCGGCGGGCGTCGCCGCATCGCAGGACTACCTCGGCTTCGCCGCCTGGCTGTCCGGCGACGGCGAGCGTGCGGCGCAACTGTGTGGCAAGGCCGTTCGGACCTTCCGTGCCGCCGGGCTGCGGCAGGAGACCGCAGCCGCCCTGATAAATCAGGGAGTCGCGGTCTGGATGACAGGCGACGCCGAACGCGGCGCCGCGCTGCTTGAGGCCAGCCTCGACATCTCAGTGCGGATCGGTTACCAGGAAGGCATCGCCTGGGCGCTGAACGAGTTCGCGGTGATCGCCGCCGATGACGACCCGGCCGCAGCAGGTGACATGCTGGCCGAGAGCCTCGAGCTGCACGCCAGCCTTGGCGACCGCTGGCGGATTGCCAGCGTTGTGGAGGCTATCGCGGAGCTGGCCGCGCTGCCATCCGGCCCAGGGGACCCGGTGCTGGCTGCCACGCTGATCGGCGGAACGTTAGCACTTCGCCAGTCGCTCGGTGCGCCGCTGCCGCCAGCCGAACGCCCGGCCTACGATCGTTGCATCCGCATGCTACGAGAGCGGCTCGGGGCACCTGGCTTCCACGGTGCCTGCCAACGGGGCACGCAGATGGAGATGGACGAGCTTGTCAGCCGCGCGCTACAGGCGGCACGTGTGCTGCGCGACCCTTCGCCTGAGGATCGGCCGGGCGGCGGGGAGTACGCGGCGGACCGGGCCGCCGCCGCCTTCGGGTTGACCGAGCGCGAACTCGGCGTGCTCCGGTTGGTCAGCCAGGGCCTGACAAACCGCGAGATCGGACGCCGGCTCCTGATCAGCCCCGGTACGGCGGGCGTGCATGTGTCGAATATCTTGCGAAAGCTCGGTGTCTCGAGCCGGGTACAGGCCGCTGGCCTCGCCCACCGCCTGAACCTCGGACCCGCAAGCCCGGATGGCCCGTGACGATGCCGCGGCCATACTTGTGGGCGTGAGCGGGGACCTGGTGGGGCGAGCGGTCAATGCCGTGCTGGTACCGCCTCAGGCCGACCGGTTCGCCGCCCTCGCCGGCGTGGACACCGGCCGGCTGGTGCTGAACGTGTCCGGCTGGAACAAGCTGGTCCTGCTCGACTCTGACCGGGTGTTCCTGTTCCCGCGTGCGGCGAGCGGCGTGGAGTGGTTCGAACGGGAGCTGGCCGCATACCAGGCGCTGGCGAGGACGCAGCTGAGCGTGGTGCCGCGCCTGCTCGGCCGGTGGGAGGACCCGGAGATCTACCCGTTTCCGTTCGCGGCCGTCACCCGCCTGCCCGGTGCGGCGCCGGCCGAACCGGAGGCTTTCATCGAGCAGCTGGGCCGGGCTATCGCCGGCTGGCATGAACTCCAGCCGCCGCTGCTGGCCGGGGCCCGGCCTCCGCGTCACCACGACGCCCCCTATCATCGCTGGCTGCGGCGGGCACTGGACCCGGCCACCTGCGCCAGCGCAGCTGCCGAGGCCGCCGATCTCCTGGACCGGCCGGCCCGCGCATCGGCATGGGCGGATCTGCTGGCCAGCGCCGCCCAGCTCGCGTCGGTGCTGGTTCACGGCGACATCCACGAAGACCAGCTGCTCGCTGCCGACGGCCAGCTGACCGGCATCATCGACTGGGAAACGGCCCGGGTTGACCACCCGTTCTGGGACTTCGACCTCGGGGAATGGGGAACCGGGTTGTGGCGCCGCCGCCGCCGCGACTTCAGCGAGCTCTGGGCGCGGGGATGGCGCGCCTATGCGCGGGCGCGGGTGCTGGACACCGACTCGCGGCCGCTGGAGACCGCTTTCCGTCTCCGGCACGCGCTCCGCCTGCTCGCCGATCACGGCGATCCCGCTGTGCTCGGCACGATCGCGGAACACCTCGCGGATCTGTAGCGGCCTCCGGCAGACCACGCAGCGTCTTCGGAACGGGCTCTTACTCGGTCAGCCTGATCCGCAATTCCTCAGCGATCGTGTTCAGGTCAGGGACAACGCGGACAAGTTCCTCGATGACGTGCGCCGACGGAAGACAGCGCTCGCGCCTGCCAGAAAGGTTCTGCCGGAGCGGTCCGGCCGGCAGTTGCTCAGCGGCTTGGCCACCCGGATCGGCACGGATCGGATCGGTCACCGCAGCACAGTAGCCAGCAGGCATGATCGCAAGTGGCTACGACACGCATGCGGGTCCCTGACTATCTACCCTGACCTGCTGTAAAGTGCATGGTCAGCGCGATGATCGGTGTAGTTACCCGCAGGCCGGTTGAAGCTATCCCGGCGCTGCCGGGCGGCGGGCGTAGCGGACCGCGTGCGGGCGGTGCTCGCCAGTGACCTCGGCCTGCGCGAGCGCCGCCAGGAACTCGCGCGGTCCGTCGAAGTCGGGCATCTCCAGGTAGGCGGCGCCGATGCCGTCGGGATCGTGCGCGTCCGAGCCCGCACCGCCGGGCAGCCCGTAACGGGCAGCAACCTCGGCGGCCCGCTGGTTCAGTGCCGGGTCTTGGATCTTGGCGTTGAACACCTCGACGATGTCGGCCAGTCCGTCCGCGCACAGTGTCCCGGCCACCTCGCCCAGGCTGGACCGGCCCGGATCGAACGGATGCGGCAGGTAGACCAGTCCGCCCTGTCCCCTGATCAGCCCGATCACCTCGGCGAGCGGCAGCACATACGGGATCCGCTCGGTGAGAAACAGTCCGATCACATCGCCGTCGCGGGTCCGGATCTCCTCTCCGACAATGACGCGGGCGCCGATGTCCCGCTCCGTCGCTGCAACCGCGGCCGATGTCACGTTGTGGTCGGTGATGCAGATGACGTCCAGCCGCTCCTGTGTCACCCGCTCGGCGAGTTCGTCAAGAGTGGTGACCGCGTCCCCGGAAACCGCGGTGTGCAGGTGACAGTCGACCCGTACCAGCCCGTTCCCGGCCATCAGGCCCGCGGGATGGGAACGGCAAGTTCGGCGAGAAGTTCCTGGGAATAGGTGACCCGGCCGGTCAGGCTCTGCGGCGGCCGGTGGCACAGCATGAGCGCCGCCTCGGCCATGACCGACGGGGGCTCGGAGTTCGCGGCGCCCTCGGTGGTGAGGTGGTGGAAGACCGTGCCGGGAGTCGGCACCACCTTGGTCGGCGAGAGCGCGTTCACGGCGATGTTGTCGGGGTAGACCTCGGCGGCAAGGCCGGTGGAGAACCGCTCGATGGCCGCTTTGCACATCCCGTAGACGGTGCCGCCGCGCCCGGCGAACGGGCCGGGCGGGATGGCCGGGTGCCGCGCGGCGATCGAGGAGATGTTCAGGATCCAGCCTTCCCCGCGCTCTCGCATGCCCGGCAGCACCAGGGTGGCGAGCTGGAACGGCGCCTCGACCTGGACCGAGAACATCAGCGCGTACTGCTTGGCGGTGAACTCCTCGACCCGGGTGAAGTAGGTGACCGCCGCGTTGTTGACCAGGATGCCGGGCTGGCCTAGCTCCGCCGCCGTCTGCGCCACCACTCGCTCCCGGTCCGCTGGCCTGGCCAGGTTGGCCGGAATCGCGATCGCCGTGCCGCCGGCCGCCCCGATCTGCTGCACCGTCTCGGCGATGGTGCCGGCGAACTGCGAGGTTCCGGGTTCGGCCGTCCTCGCCGTGACCGCCACGGCGGCACCCTCGGCGGCGAATCGCCTGGCGATTTCCGCGCCGATGCCGCGACTGGCCCCGGTGACGATAGCAACCTTGCCGTCCAGCAGACCCATAGCTATCCTCCGCGGTTCGGGCTGGAGCCAAATACTAGAAGCATGTTCTACTGAGCCATTGGATCCGCCCCGGACCAACCGTGTCAACGCGGTCGGCCGGCCTGGCAGGCACGGAGGTCAGGATGCCGCTCAATCACAGCGTTGTTGGCGTGCCGGGGGAGCCGCAGCAGCGGTCCTGGACCTCCAAGGACGCGCTGCTGTACGCGATCGGCGTGGGCGCGGGTCTTGGCGACCCGCTGCAGGAGTTGCAGTTCACCACCGAGAACACGGCCGGCCTGCCGCAGCAGGTGCTGCCCACCTACGGCGTGCTGCTCGCGCAGGCCAGGACAGCCGGCGATCTCGGCGATTTCGACCGCGCCATGCTGGTGCATGCCGAGCAGTCGATCGAACTGCACAAGCCGTTGCCGGTGGCCGGGACCCTGCAGACGTCGGCAACGGTGACCGGGATCTACGACAAGGGCTCCGGCGCGCTGATCCAGACCGAGAACCATGCCGTCGACCCGGCCACCGGGGAACCGGTCGTGACGACCCGGAGCGGCACCTTCATCCGCGGCGAGGGCGGGTTCGGCGGTGACCGGGGGACCAGCGTCCCGTGGCAGCTGCCGGACCGGGCGCCCGACCACAAGGTGACCCAGCAGACCAGGCCGGAGCAGGCGCTGCTGTACCGGCTGTCCGGTGACCGGAATCCGCTGCACACCGACCCGGCATTCGCCGGCCGGGGCGGTTTCAGCCGGCCGATCCTGCACGGCCTGTGTACCTACGGGATCACCGGCCGGGTCCTGCTGCACGAGCTCTGCGGGTCTGATCCAGCCAGGTTCGCGTCCATGTCAGGCCGGTTCAGCAGCCCGGTCCTGCCCGGCGAGTCGCTCGTGGTGTCGATCTGGGCCGGGGACGACGGCACAGCCCAGTTCCAGACGGCCAAGGAAGACGGCACGGTCGTCATCGACCGCGGCGACGTTCGCTACCGGTAGGTCCGGGCTTTCTCACCGGGGGCGGCGGCCGGCCGTTCTCGAGGTAGACGATCGGGCGCTGGCGCGGCGTGCCGTCCCGCTTGCGCACGGCCCTGACTCTGCGCCTGATCGGGCCACGGAGCAGCGGCAGCGCGTCCGCCACCGGAAGGAGCCGGTACTCGGCGATTTCGTCCGGCTGCAGCACGAGCGAGGCGAAGTCGCAGTCGGGCAGCGCGCCGCAGTCGAACAGGAACCGGATGCCGCCTGGGCTGCTGGCCGTCGGCGACCGGAAGTCCGTGCACACCAGGCGCCCGCCGCCAACGGCGAGCCCGCACTCCTCGCGCACCTCACGCTGGCATGCTTGCCACGGCGTCTCGCCGTCCGCCTCGATCACCCCGCCGGGAATCGTCCACCCCGACTTGTAAGTGGGCTTGAGGATGAGAAGCCGCCCGCGGCGGTCGAAGATCAGCGCGCCCGCCGAGGCGGGCAGCCGGGGCACGACGTAGCCGCCGCCCGCGTTCTGCTCGCCAGTACTTCCGGACATGCTTCACCTTACGTAACGCGCTCTTGCCTGCCGCGCAATGAGCTGCCGCGGCGGTAGATTGCACCGGTGGCGACGTTCATTACCCGGCTGCCGCACCAGGGCAGCGGCATCCGGCTAGCCGTGAAGGATCTCATCGACCTGGCCGGCCTGCCCACCACCGCTGGCAGCGCCGCGCTGGAGAAGACCGCCGTGCCTGCCGACCGCGACGCGCGCTGCATGGCCGGCGCCAGGGCCGCCGGGGCGGTGATCGTCGGCAAGGCCAACTTGTATGAGCTCGCGTTCGGCGCGTCCGGCGTGAACGAGTACTTCGGCACGCCGGTCAACCCGCTCGACTCGCGCCGGGTTCCAGGGGGTTCCTCCAGCGGATCGGCGGTCGCGGTGGCCGATGGCGAGGCCGATATCGCCTACGGTTCGGATACCGGCGGCTCTATCCGGGTGCCGGCCGCGTTCTGCGGTGTCACCGGGCTGAAGACGACGCATGGCCGGGTCAGTCTGGACGGGGTGTGGCCGCTCGCGCCAAGCCTGGACACCGTCGGCCCGATGGCCCGCGACGTCGCCGGTGTCGCGGCCGGGATGACGCTGCTGGAGCCGGGGTTCGCAGTTGACGTAGCGCCGGCCGGCTGCCTCGGGCGGATCAGGCCGGCCGGCGTAGACGTTGACCCGGCCATCGAGGCGGCTATCGATGCCGCGCTGACTCGCAGCGGGCTCGAGGTGGCCGAGGCCGACCTGCCGGGCTGGCGTGCCGCGCGTACCACCTGCAGCGTGATACTTGACGCCGAGGCGGCGGACTCTAACCGGGCGCTGCTGGCGGATCCGCTCACCCGCGATCTGCTTGGCTCAGAGGTCCGGGGCCGCCTCGCTCACTGTGCAGCCGTCACTCCTGACGAACTCGCAGCCGCTCGCGCCGCGCAGCCCGCCTGGCGCGCGGCGATGACCCGAGCCCTGGCCGCGGTAGACCTGCTGGTCCTGCCGACGGTGCCGGTCTTTCCGCCGCTGCTGGCAGACGCCGTTGGCGTGCCCTACACGGCATTGACGAACCCGGTCAACCTGGCTGGCTTTCCGGCCATCGCGCTCCCGGTGCCGAGCGTACGGGAGCTGCCGGCCAGCTTGCAACTGATCGGGCTGCCGGGCAGCGAGGCGCTCTTGCTGGCAACCGCCGCAATCCTCGAGGCAGCAGCCGGTTACCGATAGCGGCTCAGGGCAGCTTCAGCCGAGGCTCAGGGCAGCTTCCAGTCGACCGGGTCCGCGCCCTGCTCCTGCAGCAACCGATCAGCCCTGCTGAACGGCCGTGAGCCGAAGAAGCCGCGGTCCGCGGACATCGGACTCGGGTGGGCGGACTGGATAGCCGGAACGCCGCCGAGCAATGGTGTCAGGTTGCGGGCGTCGTTGCCCCACAGGATCGCCACCAGCGGACCGCCGCGGCTGGCCAGCGACCTGATGGCCTGCTCGGTTACCTGTTCCCAGCCCTTGCCGCGATGAGAGCCGGGGCGGCGGGGCTCGACGGTGAGCACCCTGTTCAGCAACATGACGCCGCGCTCGCTCCACGGCGACAGGTCACCGGTAGCGGGTTGGGGGTGGCCGAGATCAGCGGTGTATTCCCGGAAGATGTTGACAAGACTTCCGGGCAGCGGGCGCACCTCGGGGGCGACCGAGAAGCTGAGCCCGACCGGATTACCGGGCGTCGGATAGGGATCCTGGCCGACGATCAGCACGCGCACGCTCGCGAGCGGCGTCCTGAAGGCGCGCAGGATGTTGGGGCCGGCTGGCAGGTAGCCGCGGCCAGCCGCGATCTCGGCGCGCAGGAACTCGCCAAGCCTGGTAATCGTGGGCTCGACCGGCCGGAGGACTTCGGCCCAGTCCGGAGCCACCAGTTCGGTCAGCGGGCGTGCTGGCATGTCAGCACACTGTAGAGCAGGTCCGGCAGCGGCACGTGCCTTCGGCTCGGCTAAGCGCGCGGCGCCTGGCCAGTGTCCCTGGCGGCCTTCCACGTGCTGGTGCGCGCCTCGATGTAGTGCGCGTAGTCGGCCGGGGTGCGCTGGCTGGCCAGCAGCGGCTGGTTGACCAGCTGCTCGGCGGGCACGGGCAGGTCTGCGGTCATCTGGGCCTGCAGTTGCTGCAGGTGCGATACCTCGGCCGCGGCCGGGTTGGCGCCGGTCGAGGCGGGCGCGACCACCGCGGCCAGCGGATCATCGGTGCGCGGCGTCGTCAGCGTGAGCACGCCGCCGAGGTCGGGTGCGGCGGCGTCACGGGCGGTGAGGGAGGGCAGCCCGAAGCGCAGTTCGACGGTCTTCAGCACCGAGGTGTGGTCGATCGGCGTTGCCCCCTCGGGCACCCGGAAGATAGTGCCAGCCGGGATCAGCGGTGAGACCAGGACGGCCGGCACCCGGACGCCGAACCTGGTGAAATCGAAGCCGAACTCGCCGATGCTCGAGTCAGGCGGTGTGGCGCCGCTTGGCGGCGGCACATGGTCGTACAACCCGCCGTGCTCGTCATAGGTGATGATCAGCAAAGTCTGGTTCCAGCCAGGTCCGCTCCGCAGTGCCTGGTAGACCTGCTGGAGAAATACCTCGCCGAGAGCCACGTCGTAGTTGGGGTGCTGACTGTTGCCGGCGGACCCCCAGCTCGGCTCCAGGAAGCTGTACTGGGCCAGCGTGCCGCCGGCCGCGTCCGCCTGGAAGTCGGTGAACCGGCCGAAGCACGTGTCCGGCGCGTTCGCGGTATCGGGGAAGTTGCCCCTGGTCAGTGGCTCGGCATCGTAGCCGTAGATCTTCCAGCTCAGGTTGTGCGCGGTCATCAGGCCGAAGATGCTCTGCACCGTGTACGACGACGTGCTGTCGTTCATGTGCCCCTGGCTCGTCGCGGCGCAGGCGAAGGCCCGGTTCGGGAACGTCTCGGTCGGGACCGAGCTGTACCAATGGTCGCACACCGCGAAGCCGGCGGCCAGGCCGGACAGCACCGGCAGCGCCGCGGGCGGGAAGACGCCCATGATGTCGGACGGCGTGGTGCCGGAGAGCACGCTGCGGTTGTCCCGCTGGTCGAAGCTGATCGCCGCGGCGAAGTTGGAGACGAAGCCGCCGTTGGTCGCGACCGGCGGAGACGGCGCCCGCCCGCTGCCGAACAGCTGTGAATTGGTGTTGGCGTAACCCTCGCCAGGATCGGCCCCCGGCATGAAGTAGGCACCCGGATTGCCGGCGTCAATCTGGTAAACCGTTACTGGATTCCCGTTCTCGTCATTGTTGGATTCGGTCCCGAGCAGGCCCTCGAACGGTTGCCCGTTCGGCCCCGTCTTGTTCGGGTACAAAAAACCCAGCATGTGGTCGAAAGAGCGGTTTTCAAGCATTACCTGGACGATGTGCTGAATCGACGAAAGCTGGGATTGCTGATTCGGTGCTGTCATGTCCATATGGTGACGTAAAGTAACGCCGGGGCCAAGCAGAATGTGGAATTAGCAGCTTCGCCTCGCCCGGCCCTGCCGTCCCGGTCAGAGTCGAGATCCATGGCCCGGCCGCGTCGGTGCTCGCCGAGTACGACGAGTTCACCGACTTCGAGTGACGCCGAGTGTGGTGGAACTACCGAGGATGGCTTAGCGTTTCCTCATGCACTGGGCTGGGGATCCATGGTGCTGCCCGTAATCGGTAAAAATCTGGTGTTCAGTGCATATCTAGACTGGGGAGTCTTGGTAGCCTGCAGGTGTCGCGGGCAGTAGGAGCCTGCCACCGACCGTTGCCGGACTCTGGGTGGCGGCGCTGGTGCTTCTGCGCCCGGTTACCACGGAGGTAGAGGCGAGGATGGCACTTCAGGAGCGTAGCCTGAGCGGGAACGCCGCCGAGTTGCCAGAACCTTGGCGTTCGGCTGCTCTGACGGTCGTCCTGCCCACCTA
>JAJYUU010000128.1 GCA_021792405.1 Actinomycetes bacterium | reverse complement strand
TTAGAAGCGGCTGCCGGCGTCGGCGGCGCGCTGAAGGGCGGCGGTCTTGTCGGCATCGCGGGTGGCGGTGAGCAGGTCGGGCTGCCAGCGGACCTCGGCGACGTCGGTGAAGCCGGCGAAGCGCAGCCAGTCGTTGAAGAACGTGGAGTGGAAGTCAGCGCCGTACGCCAGGGACGCGCCGGGCTGGTAGACGCCGCTGACGTAGACCACGGCGGCCTTCTTGCCCGTGATCAGGCCGGTGTAACCAGCCTCCGGGGTGAAGCCGAACACCCAGCCGGGCTGGGTGATGATGTCGATCCACTGCTTCAGGACATACGGCACGCCGGCATTCCACATGGGCACCGAGAACAGGTAGGCGTCCGCTGCCGCGAAGCGGTCGAAGACGGCGCGGGCAGCGTCCCACTCGCCCTGCTGCTCCGCGCTGGGCTGGCCACCGCCGAAGACGGCGACCTTGGCTTGGGCCGCGAGACGACCGAACGTCGGGAGCTTGCCGTCGAACAGGTCAAGCTCCTCGACCATCACATCGGGCTTTGCCCGACGGTGACTGTCCAGGAACGCACCCGCGAGGGCGCGGCTGTCGCTCGACGTACCCCTCGGACTAGCGGAAACGTGCAGCAGTGTGCTCATGAGACAGACCTCTTTGACGCGTTGGCGTAATCTCGGAAATGACCGAGAACGGTTACGATGAGTGGTCTTGACGCCTGGCCGCAGGCGCACCACTCGGATGCGGGCGCAAGGCGCGGTGAGGCGCTCACGGACCGCGATCCGGCACCCGGCCGGGTTCACGTCCCCTGGTGCCTTGCCGGTTACTGCCAATTCTGGGCCCGAAGCAGGGTGAGCGGTCACCACCCACGCGGCCGATCTCACCCGGGTGAGGAGCGTCCGCCGTCGCGGACCGCATTGGAGCGGGTGGCATCCGGCCAGGTGCACGGAGCAGGCACGGGGCTACGATTGACCAGCGCTGCGCCGCGGCGTGAGCCGCAGCGCGCCGGAGGAGGCCATCTCCACGTCCTATGGGAACGAGACAGCGGAGCCGGGCGGGGGGCCGCTCGTCGCTACGAAGCTGCACGTTCCGGTGCTGTCAGCCGACCGGGTTTCACGTCCGAGCCTGGTCGCGAAGCTGCGAGATGGCTACCGGGCGCGGCTGATCCTCATCTCGGCGCCGGCAGGCGCTGGCAAGACGACCGTGCTGGCGAGCTGGCGGGCGGATCCCGCGGAGGAGCGCGCGTTTGCCTGGGTGTCGCTGGATAGCCGTGACAACGATCCGGTTCGCTTCTGGAGCTATGTGCTGGCGGCAGTGCGCACAGTCGCGCCTGATGCGGGCGCGGGGGTGGATGATGCGCTGCGGTCGGCTGGCGGGGATGTGACGGAGCTGGCGCTGCCGCTGCTGGTCAACGCGCTCGCCTTCGTGCCGGCCCCGATCGTGCTGGTGCTCGATGACTACCACGTGATCACCAGCTCCGACGTGCATCAGTCGATGGAGTTCCTCATCGACCACCTTCCCAGGACGGTCCAGGTGGCCCTGGCCGGGCGCAGCGATCCTCCGCTGCGGCTAGCGCGGCTGCGGGCGAGCGCTGACCTGCTGGAGATACGGGCGGCGGACCTGCGGCTGAACACTGAGGAGACGACAGCGCTGCTCAACGGGTCGCTGGGGTTGGGCCTGCCGCCCGAGCAGGTAGGCGTTCTGCGGGAGCGGACGGAAGGATGGGCAGCCGGGCTGCAGTTGGTCGGCCTGTCGCTGCGCGACCGCGAGGACCGGGAGGACTACATCGCCTCCTTCGCCGGCGATAATCGCCAGATCGTGGATTACCTGGTGGCCGAGGTCCTGGGCCGTCAGAGCCCGGCTGTCCAGGATTTCCTGCTGCGCACCTCGATCGCGGCGCGCCTCACCGGCCCCCTGTGCGATGCGCTGCTGGACCGCAGCGGCTCCGCGCGCCAGCTCGCGGAACTGGAGCGCGCCAACTTGTTCCTGGTTCCGCTCGACGAGCGCCGCCAGTGGTACCGCTACCACCATCTCTTCGGTGATCTGCTGGCCCACGAGCTCTCACTGGCCCTGCCCGGCGAAGTCGCGCCGCTGCACCGCCGGGCGTACAAGTGGCACCTGCGGGAGGGACTGGTCGCCGAGGCGATCGCCCACGCGATCGCCGCCGGCGATTACCACGAGGCCGCCGGGCTGATCGCAGCGAACTGGCTCGACTTCGTCAATCGCGGAGAGCTCGCAACAGTCGAAGCCTGGACCCGGGGCCTGCCGGACAAGGCGATTGATCCGCGAATGTGCCTGGCTCGCGCGTGGATGCTCCTGGTGCTGGGACGCCCTGGCGAGGTGGAGGCGGAGGTCCGCGCGGCCGAGCGGGGGACACTGCCGGGGCCGCTGGCCGACGGGTCGAGTTCGGTCGAGTCAAACGCCGCGATGGTCACAACCTCGGCGCGGCTCATGCTGGGCGACGTGGGCGCGACGGCGCAGAGCGCGGCCACCGCCTTGGAGCTCGAGCCCGATCCGGCGGCTCCATGGCGCCCGCACGTCACCAACGCCCTCGGCATGACCGCGTTCTGGGCCGGAGCGACCGAGGAAGCGGAGGCCGCGTTCGCGGAGACCGTGTCGGCCGGCGAGCCGGCCGGCTACCACGGGGCGGTGATCTACGCGCTTGGCTACCTGGCGGTGATCTCCGCCCAGCGCGCGAAATTGGCGCAGGCCGGCCGCAGGGTGAGCATGGCGCGCGCGCTGGCCAACCGACAGGCTCTCGCCGAGCACTGGTTCACGGTAATGGTCGATTACGCCGCCGGCGACCTGGCTCGCGCCAGCGGCGACCTCCAGGGGGCCAGGGCCGAGGTCGAGCGCGGGCTCAGCATCGCCCGCCGGTTCGGGCTGCGGCTGGACACCGCGTACGGGCTGCTGGCCCTGTCACGAATCGCCCTGGCCGCCGGCCAGGAAGCAGAGGCCCGGGAACTGCGCGCCCGGGCACGGCGCCAGCTCTCCGCCTGCCCCGATCCCGGCTTCCTGCGCGGCTGGGCCAGAGCCGAAGACGCGGCGGATCCCCAGTCCGTCCCGCCCGCCGACGGCTTCGATGAGCTCTCCGAGCGCGAGCTGGCCGTGCTGCGGCTGCTGTCCTCGCGTCTCTCGCTGCGAGAGATCGGCAACGAACTGTACGTATCGCTGAACACGGTGAAGACCCACACCCGCAACATCTACGCCAAGCTCCGCGTGGGCAGCCGCCAGCAAGCCGTGATCCGGGCTCGCGAGCTCGGACTGCTCGGGCAGCCGAAAACCATCCGGCAGTCTCACGCCCCTAAGTGACAGTCCCGAGTTTCGCGGGCGCTGCCACGCTGCCGGCCGGCGGGATGGCGCCCACGATTCCGATGCCGGTCACCGGCGTTCAGGCGGTCCGGCCACAGTGCTGCCCCCGGCGGAGCGGTCGCGGCCTCTACAAGCTCTACCGCAAACCGATTCCGGCTCCGGCCTGCCCCCTACATCGTCGCGGGGCTAGCTCGCGCGGGTTCACGGTCGCAGGCGGCCACCACTTCGTCAGCGAGTCAGCAAAAATGGCCTCGCGTAGCTCCGTCCGCAGATCGGATCGGTCTTTCTCCGGCAGATCACCTGGGTGAGCGGGCCCGGCTGGGTGATGACCGATCACCCAGCCCAAGGGCAGGGTGATGACGTGATGGTGGAAGCGGCCGCGCAGCGGACAGCATGATCATCAGCTCCCGGCCGGCGGCCTGATCAACATCCAGACAAGGAGAACGCGTGAAAATCCTGACTCGTCACGGCATGCCCGGGGCACGGGCAACCGCGATGCTGGGCGTGGCGGCACTTGCCGGCGCTGCCGCTCTCGCGATCGCAGGGCCGGCTGACGCCGCCGCCGCGCCTCACGACTTTTCCGGGGGCGCCGGCCGTGTCGTCCTCGTGCAGACCGACAACACGGCGGGCAACCAGGTGGTCGTGTATGACCGGGCCGGTGACGGCACGCTGAGCCGAGTTGGCGCGTACGCGACCGGTGGGCTCGGCGGGCAGACAGCCGGATCGGCGGCCGACCATCTGTCCTCGCAGGGCTCACTGGGCTACGATCGGCGAGACGGCCTGGTAGTGGCCGCGAACGCGGGCAGCAGCACCGTGTCAGTGTTCGGAATCCGCGGAGACCGGCTCAGCCTGCACCAGGTCATCGGGGCGGGCGGCACCTTCCCCGTGAGCGTGGCGATACACGGCGACCTGGTTTACGTCCTGAACGCGGAGAACGGCGGATCCGTTCAGGGTTACCGGATCTCGTTCGGCCGGCTATTCCCGATCCCAGGATCCGACCGGCTGCTTGGCCTCGACCCGACGGCCACGCCGCAGTTCACGCACACCCCGGGCCAGGTCGCGTTCTCTCCCGACGGCTCGCAGCTGATCGTGACTACCAAGGCCAGCGGCGACGACATCGACGTCTTCCGCGTCGGCTTCGACGGCAGCCTGTCGGCGAGCCCGGTAGTCAACTCCGAGCCGGGCACGCTCCCGTTCGGCGTCACCTTCGACCCGGCAGGGCAACTCGTGGTCGCCGAGACCGGCACCAACGCCGTGGCCACCTACGCCCTCAACCCCGACGGCAGCATCGCCCTGATCGACGCGGTCCCGACAGGGCAAGCCGCCACCTGCTGGGTCGTGTCCGACGGCAGTTTCCTGTTCGCCTCCAACGCCGGGAGCGCCACCGAAAGCGGCTACTCCGTCAGCGCCAACGGCCAGCTGACGCTGCTGGGCCAGGCCGCCACCGACCCGGCGACCATCGACGCCTCGGCCACGCCCGGCGGCCGGTTCCTCTACGTGCAGGCCGGCCCGGGCATCGTCGACGAGTTCGCCGTCACCCCCGCCGGAACCCTCACCGCGATCGGCAGCGTCACCGTCCCCAACGGCAGCGGCGCCGAGGGAATCGTTGCTCTCTAACCATCACGGCCTACCAGGCGGGAGCCCGGCGGTCACCGCTCCAGCTAGGCCCTTGGGGCACGGGCCATGGGCCGGTGCCGGGGTTTCACCCTGGCCTGGAAGGACACGTCGGCGACGGCCGGGAAGCGGCGCGCCGGCGGTAAGGAGGCTGCCCGTGACGGCAACCAGGACAACAGGAGGTGTGCGTTATGGCTGAGCGGTTCGACGTGATCATAATCGGGATGGGGCCCGGCGGGGAGGCCTGCGCCGGGCGGCTGATGGCCGCCGGGAAGCGGGCCGCAGTGATCGAGAAGGAGCTGATCGGCGGGGAGTGCGGCTACTGGGCGTGCATCCCGTCCAAGACGCTTCTGCGCCCCCCGGAGGCGCGCGCGGAGGCCACCCGGACAGCCGGGCTGGCCACCCCGACGCTGGACTGGGCGGGCCTGCGGGACTACAGGGACTACATGGTCCGCCACCTGGACGACACCGCACAGGTCAGCGGCTACGAGAAGGCCGGCGCGACGGTCATCAAAGGGCAGGCCCGGCTGGCCGGGCCCGGCCAGGTTGAAGCCGCCGGGCGGCTGCTGCAGGCGGACCACGTGGTGATCGCCACCGGATCGGCGCCGGTGCGCCCGGCGGTCGAGGGCCTGGACCAGGTCACCGTGTGGACGAACCGGGAGGCCACCACGGTGCGCGACATCCCGGCCCGGGTGCTGTTGATCGGCGGCAGCGCGGTCGGGGTCGAGCTCGGCACGTTCTACGCCCGGATGGGCGCGGCCGTCACCATCATCCAGCGCGCCGACCGGCTCATCGACCGGGAAGAACCCCGCGTCGGCGAGCTGGCCGCGCGGGCCCTGGCCGCCGACGGCGTGAGCATCCGCGCCGGGCGCGCCGCCGTACGGGCGGAACGGGCCGCCGGCGAGACGGTGGTGACGCTGGACGACGACAGCCGGGTGGAGACCGATGTAGTGATCCTCGCCGCCGGGCGGCGCCCCAGTACCGGAGGGCTCAGCCTGGAGGCCTCCGGCATCACGCCGGACGAGCGCGGCGCGATCCCCATCGACGCGCACTGCCGGGCGGGCGAGGGTCTGTGGGCGCTGGGCGACGTCACCGGGGTGGCGCTGTTCACCCACGTCGCGATGTACCAGGGCCGCGTCGTCGCCGACAACATCCTCGGCCGCCCGCGGGTCGCCGCCTACCACGGGATCCCGCGGGTGGTGTTCGGCGACCCCGAGATCGCCGCCGTCGGCATGACCACGGCCCAGGCCCGCGCCGCCGGCGTCAGAGTGGCGACTGCCGAGATCGGCCTGGCCGACGCGATCGCCCGGCCATGGACGTACGAACGCGACCCGGGCGGGGTCCTGGGGCTGATCGCGGACCGGGACCGCCGGATCCTGGTCGGGGCGTGGGCGGTGGCGCCACTGGCGAGCGAGTGGATCCACACCGCCGCCCTGGCCATCCGCGCCGCCATCCCCCTCGACATGCTGCTGGACCAGGTCGCCCAGTTCCCCACCTACAGCGAGGCGTACCTGGCCGCGCTGGAACGGCTCACCCCGTAAGCCGGCCCAGCCGGCCGACTCAGCCGCCTAGTACGACAGCTTGCTGCTGACGTCGTGCCTGAAGCCCTGGGCAGCGCGGGAACGGCTGGGCGCGGGTCGCCGCCCAGCCAGGGCTAAGCCGACCTGGCGATGACCTGGTCGGCCACCCAGCGAGCGGCCTTATCCGGATACGGGGAACCCAGCGCCAGGATGAAGTGCCGGAAGCCGCCATCGTAGGCCCTGGCGATCGCGTCCCGGGTGCGGCCCGGCTGGTCGTAGGGGACGTGCAGGATGATCGACCGGGTGATCGTCGCCGGGTCGCGGCCGATCTCCCCGCACAGCCGGTCCAACACGGCGCTGCGGCTGATGGCGTGATCGATGTCGCCGCCGGGCACGTTCCAGATGTCGGCGTGCTCGGCGGTCACCCGCAGCGTCGGGGCGGTCTGCCCGCCGATGAGGATCGGCGGGCAGGGCCGCTGGACCGGCTTGGGGTTACCGTACGCCCCGGTCAGCTGGTAGAAGGTGCCGTCGAAGTCGAACGGCTCGTCCTCGGTCCACAGCCGCCGGATGATCGTGCACGCCTCGTCTAGGCTGCCGACCGCGCGGGCGGCGTCATGATATGGCAGGCCGTTGCCCGTGTACTCGCGCCGGGCCAGCAGATGCCCTGGCCGCGAGCCCGCGCCGATGCCGAACTCCAGGCGTCCGGCGGAGACGTGGTCGACCGTCGCGGCGATCTTCGCCAGGTGCGACGGCGGGCGGAACCTGTTGCTGGTCACTAGCAGCCCCAAGCGCAGCCGCCGCGTCTGCGCGGCGAGCGCCGACAGCAGCGTCCAGCCCTCGAAGATCGGCCCCCTGGGATCCCCGGCGATCGGCATCAAGTGGTCGAACAACCACGCGTGCTCGATCTCCTCGATGTCGTCCGCCTCCCGCCACACCCGCAGGATGTCGTCGTAGCTGACCTGTTGCGGTGCCGTGCTGATCCCGAACCAGGGTCCGGTCGTGGCCGCCATCACCGGCGCCGCAGGGTCGGGTCGAGCAGGGACGGCGGTGTATCCATCTTCTCCTCAGGGGCGAGGTCGACGCCGGGGGCGACGATCTCGTCGATCGCGTCCAGCACGTCGGCGGGCAGTACGATGTCCGCGGCGGCGAGCTGGGAGTGCAGGTGGCCCATCGTGCGCGGGCCCATGATCGCGCTGGTCACGCCAGGGTGCGCAGTGATGAATCCGAGCGCCAGCTGGATCATCGTCAGGCCGGCCTCCTCGGCGACCTTCGCCAGCCGCTCGACGGCCTCCAGTTTGGCGGCGTTGGCGGGGATGGCGGTGTCGAAGTACCGCGGCCGGAACTTCGAGCGGTTGGTGGTGATCTCCCGGTCGGCCCGGATCGCCCCGGTCAGCCAGCCAGAGGCCAGCGGGCCCCAGATCAGCACGCCCATCCCGTACTCCTGGGTGACCGGCAGCACGTGGGACTCCACGCCTCGCTGCAGGATCGAGTAGGCGGGCTGCTCGGTGACGTACCGGTTTAGGTGGTTGTCCTGGGCCGCCCACTGGGCCTGCACGATGCGGTAGGCGGGGAAGGTGGAGGAGCCGAAGTAGCGGATCTTCCCGACGCGCTGCAGGTCGGTCAGCGCCGACAGGGTCTCCTCGTCGCTGGTGCGCGGGTCCCAGCGGTGGACCTGGTACAGGTCGACGTGGTCGGTGCCGAGGCGGCGCAGGCTGTCATCGAGCGCGCGGAACAGCCAGTGCCGCGAGCTGCCCTGGTGATTGAGTTCCTGGCCCATCGGCAGGCCCGCTTTGGTGGCGAGCACGATGTCGTCGCGCCGGCCGGCGATGGCCTGGCCGACCATCTCCTCCGACTCGCCCGCGCTGTAGAAGTCGGCGGTGTCGATAAGGTTGATCCCCGCCTCGAGAGCCGCGTCCACGATGGCGGCGGCCTCGTCCTGGGTGGTCTGCCCGACGGCGCCGAAGTTCATCGCCCCGAGCGCCAGCGAGCTGACCTGGACACCGGTGCGGCCCAAGGTTCGGTACTGCATGAGATGTTCCTCCTGGACAAGAGAGATGAGCCGGCATGGCGCCGGCACGCGTGATCTGGCATCCTGGAACAAGCGGAGCATTGTTCCGCAACTGACAATACGGAGCATTGTTCCGTATTGCAATCGGAGAGACGGGGGTTGCCACTCCATGGCCGACAGTGACAGCGGATCGTGGCCGAGGGCACCGCGGAAGCGGGCCGACGCCCAGCGCAACGAGCAAGCGCTGCTCGACGCCGCGGCGAAGGTATTCGTCGTCTCCGGCGTGGACGCCCCGGTGCGTGACATCGCCGCCACGGCCGGCGTCGGGATGGGTACGATCTACCGCCACTTCCCGACCCGGGCGGAGCTGGTCATCGCCGTCTACCGGCACCAGGTCGATGCCACCGCCGAGGCAGGCCCGGCCCTGCTGGCCAGCGAGGAAACGCCGCACGCCGCGCTAGCGAAATGGGTCGACATGTTCGTGGACTTCCTGACTACCAAGCACGGCCTGGCCGGCGCGCTGCAGTCCGACAGCGCTCGTTTCCAGACCCTGCACGCCTACTTCCTCGACCGCCTCGTCCCCGTCTGCGCCCAACTGCTTGATGCCGCCGTGGCCGCCGGCGAGATCCGACCCGGCATGGACCCGCTCTCCCTGATGCACGGCATCGGCAACCTCTGCGTCGGCGCCGATGGCGACTCCGGCTACGACGCCCGCCGCCTAGTCCACCTGCTCATCGCAGGCCTCCTCCAGCCGGTCACGCCGCGGTAGGGCCCCGGCAGTCCAGCAAGCGTCACACCTTCCCGAACCGCCGCCCTGGCCATCAGCGCACCGCGGGCGTCCAGTCGGAACACGCCGCCCAGCTCGGCCCGTCCGTGGCCGTCCGTGGACAGCGCAACATCACGTCTACGGCGCGACAAGATGACACATGCTGGGACAGAGAAAAACACCCGCCAGCGCGAGAATTCGCAGCCAGCCGGGGCGTCTTCGCAGGGTGTGGCAGGTGTTGGGTTCGGACCAACATAGGCTGAGCCGACTGTTTTACAGCGAGCCCATCCCCACCCATCGGAATGGCCGCTGACCTGCAAAGACTCCATTCCAGGTTGCGTGAATCGGTTCCCTGTCCGCCATATGGCCGTGCCGACGGAGAGGCGCCGGCCAGGGGATCCGCAGATCCTCCGGGTCGGAGGTGACGACATGCAGATTCCGCTGCCGCGCGCACAGGGCAACCGACACATCGAAACGTCGGCGTGGCCCGGCCGGCCGCACAGCAAGCCGGCAGCGCGGGCGACCGGGTCATCCAGGGCCACGACCTCCGTCCGCTGATCGGCGAGCAGCGCGGCGATCCGCGCCTGCCTCGGCCCGCCCCGCCACGCCTGCGCAACGGCACCGGCAGGTACCGCGACCTGCCAGTCCCGCCGGTCGATCTCCTCCCGCAAAGCCTGCATCCGCCTACTGCGGCGCTCGATCGCGATCAGCGCGCCAGCATCGAAGGTGAGCGCGCCGCTCACTCGACGCCCAGCGCCCGGCGAGCCCACGCGTAGTCTTCCTCGCCCGGCGGCCCGTCCTCGGCCCGCATGTCCGCGACCAGGCCGGTGATCGACCTGGTCCGCGCCGACTGCGCCATGGCATCGGCGATATACGCAGAAACAGAGGCTGCCCGGCCGTCGCGCACGGCCTGCCGTGCCTGCTCAGCCAGTTCGTCGGGCAGGCTCACAGCCAGCTTCGTAGTCATATCGCCTGCGTACACGCCGACGAAGTTGCCGCCGCTGACTGATCGCGACATGGGACGCCGAGTTCGCCGGCTCGGATCGGCAGCAGCGGCCGGGCTATCGCGCGGTCAGCAGGCGGAACTCACGGCCGTCGGGATCGGCCATGACCATGACGCTGGCATCAGTCTGGCTGAGATCGAGGCGCGTGGCCCCGAGGGCGACCAGGCGGCCGGCCTCCGTTTGCTGATCACCGTCGCCGGGCGGAGTGAGTACGAAGCGGTGCCGGCTCTGCCATGCCCAGGGCATCCGCTCCCCGTCCCAGGAAACTTTCGGACCACCCTGCGGCGATTGGATCGCGTCTGGAGACCCTGGTCCCAGACCAGCGGCCACTCCAGCGCTTCGCCCCAGAAGAACCCGACCTCACGCAAACCGGCGCACGTGATCTCGGCCATGAACCCGCAGCCCGCCAGGTACTTGTTGCCCGGCTCGATCACCCAGAATTCGTTGCCCTCAGGGTCGGCGAGCACGATATGGCCCTCTTCCGGGCGCTGCCCAACGTCGGCAAGCCGGGCGCCGAGCCCGAGCGCCTCCGCTGCCGTATGCTGCTGATCCTCGGCAGACGTGCCGGTCCGAGGCGAGCCCCCCGGCGAGGACACGGTCCGCAGGCTTGCGACCGTCCTGCAGACCGACGAGGAGATGCTGCTGGCGCTGGCGGGCAAGGTGCCCCCTGAACTCCGGGAGCGCGCCCAGCGTGATATGGAGTTCGCGCGGATGCTCCGCCGCCTGCCCAGCATCACCGACGAGGAACTGCGCCGCCTGTCCAAGAACCTGAAGATCCCCCCGGCAGACCAGTGAGATTCATCCCCGAAGCACGTATCGAGGCGCGGGCGGCTGAGATCTGGCAGCGCAACGGGCTCACACCGGGATTCGGGGAGGCTTGTTCTGCAGGCTCGCGCTGCCGGGTTCTGCCTGGCACCCCTCGACGAACGCGCGGGCCAGCCGCGCCCGCTCCGCCCGTCCCGCAAGCGTCACGGTCTCCCGGACCGCCCGCCCAGCCATCAGCACACGCGCCTTCCGGCCGCCCCGTACCCGGGAAATCGCGCGGGCCGGCGGGCGGACACATGCGGATGCATGCTCGACTCGGCGGCAAACGTCAAGGCCAGGGCACCGCCGGAACGGGCACCGGAACCCCCGTCAAGCGGCTACCCACACCGCTCCCTGGCCCCGATTCCCGTCCGCAATGCGTCCGTGGACCCCGCAACACAACGCCCTACAGCGACCCAAGGTTACACATGCTGGGACAGAGAAGAAACGCCCCACCAGCGCGAGAATTCGCAGCTGGCGGGGCGTTTTCGCAGGTGGTGGCAGGTGTTGGGTTCGAACCAACGTAGGCTGAGCCGACGGTTTTACAGACCCACCACGAGAAGGCCCTGACCTCGCGTTTCTTGCCGCTCCTGATCGTTGCGGGAATGCGCTGGGAACGGGCGCCAACTGGAGTTCAGCGTAATACCCTACGGGCCAGCAAGGGCTGCTCAACCTGCCGGCCAGGCATTCAGACCAGGATGCCGACCCGTGTCGTAGCCAGCCCAGGCCGGCCGCACCCGCGCGAGCCGAACTGTACATAGACATGCCAACCAGAGCGTACAATCAAGGTCATGGAAGTAGCCGTCACCGACCTGCGGGCACACCTCAGCCAGTGGCTGGACCGGGCCCGCGCCGGCAGCGAAGTCGTCATCACCGACCGGGGCGTGCCCGTGGCCAGGCTGCTCGGTCTTACCAGCACGGCCACCCTGGAGCGGCTGACCGCCGAAGGGGTCATCGGCCGGCCCGCGGCGGCGAGCCGCCCAGCCGCGTCCGGCCGGCCCAGGCCGCGTCCCCGGCGCCCGCTGTCGCAGGCTGTCAGCGACCAGCGGCGCTGACAGCCATGGCGCTCGTCTACTTCGACGCCAGCGCGTTCGTCAAGCTGCTGGCCGAAGAAGCCGGAAGCGACCTGGCTGCCCAGCTGTGGGACAGCTGCGACGCCGCCCTCTCCAGCCGGCTCGCCTACCCCGAAGTCCGCGCAGCACTCGCCGCGTCCGCCCGCAACCACGACATCACCCAAGCCGACCTGGACGCCGCCGAACGGGACTGGGAAGGCTATTGGGCAGCGACCCGGCCAGTCGAGCTCACCGCGGCGACCGAGCGCCACGCCGGCCAGCTCGCCCGCGCCCACGCCCTGCGCGGAGCCGACGCAGTCCACCTCGCCAGCGCCCTGGCCATCGGCGATCCCGACCTCATCATCGCCGTCTGGGACCAGCGGCTGCACACCGGCGCCCAGGCCGCAGGCTGCCGGGTCGCACCAACCACACTCGGCCAGCAACCATGACCACTCCTGCCCGCCAGTACGTAACCGCCGGACTCCTGCCGCCAGCACGCTGACCCGCCTCGATCTAGCTCGGGGAGGGGCCGGGGCAGCTGCTCCTCTTCCAGGCTGTCTGCTCTTGCGGCGTATAGCCCGGACTGCGGCCGTCCTGAGTATCGCTGCGGCCGAGGGCCCTAGGTTCTCGAATCAGGAGGAGGAGCGAGGATGGCGCGATGGAACGATCACAAGTCCAGCGCGCCGTTGAAGCTGGTAGGTCGACAGACTCGGCGCTGGGTATCGGCCAGTGCCGCCTCCTCATGTGGGCGATGATCACGACGTGGCGCTGGCAACGAGACGACCAGCTCCCCAACGGGCGCTACTGGCGGATCGAGGGACTCAACCAGATCCGGGCAGCACTAAACGGCCCAGGACCCGATGTTCTGAGCGACCGCACCTGACGCTGCACCGGATCCATGGCCACTGAGCCGCATTCGCACAACTCGACGGCATCTGAGGCACTCATCCAGGCACGCATAGTCGGCGTCATACGCGGTGGCAGCCCTGACCGGCTTACTCGATCCGTCACCGAATGCCCAGCTGCCCATGAGCGTCCCGTCCCCGGGCTCCGCCCGGGGACGCGCACCGGTGGCGGCAGTCACGCCCGCGCGCCGCGTGCACGGCTCCGTGCTGGTGCCCAGCGAGCACAACGCAGGCATGCACTGGCGGGAACGCATTGGGAACGGAAGCGTCACGAAGCCGGGTGCGCTAGCGGCATTCAGGCCGCTGACCTGCGCGGACCTGTCCCGGAGCCGGCGCAGCAGCGGTCTGCACACCGCTCCCCGGGAAGAACGCAGACCCGACGCTCACACGAGCGCTGACCTGGGCTTTCACATGGGTGGCAGGTGACGGATTCGAACCATCGAAGGCTGAGCCGACGGTTTTGCAGACCCGCCACTTCAACCCTGTGACCTGCGGCCTATCCTCATGCTCAGGCACGGCGGGAACACCCTGGGAAACAGCCGCGCGCCCAGATTCCGGGGGGTTCCGTCCGGGGGGCGACTGGTCTGGGGGACGCGATCATCCCAGCGTGCCCACTGCCAGCGATGCACGACCGACACCCCCCCGGTGCCTATGAGCGTTAGGGCCAAGCAACGGCTGGCATCGGGCGTAGTACCACTTTGGTACCATGCGGTCATGGCGATGAATCTGCGGCTCGACGACGAAGACAGCGCCCTGCTGAGGGCACTGGCGGAGGCAGAGCACGTCTCGCTGCATGAAGCGGCACTGCGAGCCATCCGCCGTAGCGCCCGGGAACTCGCGCACACTGACCGGGTGCGCGAGGCAACTGCGGAGATGCTAGGCCGATGGGGCCAGGTGCTGGACAGGCTGGGCCACGTGTGAGTGATCCGGCTGCGGGCATCGAATACCTCAGCCTGGAAGATCTGCTGGATCTGGTGAACGCGCTGGGCGCCGGCCCCGTCCGGGATCTCGGCCTGCTCGATTCTGCCGGTCACCGCCCGCAGGCCAGCTTCTTCGGTCAGGAGGCGTATCCCACGCTCGCGGCCAAAGCGGCTGCACTTATGCACTCGCTGGCTGGCAACCACGCACTCGTCGACGGCAACAAGCGGCTCGCCCTGCTAGCCACGGCGGTGTTCTTGCGGATCAATGGTTACGTGCTGGACCTTTCCGACGATGAAGCGTTCGATCTGACCATGGCCGTTGCCGCAGGCCAGCTGGACGTCGACGGGATCCACAAGCGGCTCCGGCTCGCGCAAGCCCTCCCGTGATTCACCAGATGCCACGCCGGGGTCAGTATTCACGTGCCACCGACACCAGCCTCTGACCTGCGGGTTCATGAAGTTGATCATAGTGATTTGGGAGTTACTCAGCACGTCTTAAAAGAAGCTGGCCTTCTGCGACACCCTCGTCCCCTGTTCAGCGGTTGCCCCGCCTGACATTCGATCACGCCTGGCGACAGATCTGGACGTTCCGCTCGCCGCGCGAGAACTGCTGGGCACGTCTACTCGCCGCGCCGAGTCGGCGATATGCGAGGCAGCCGTTCTGCGCAGCATGCTCTATCCGTCACTGGCTGTGCAGTACGTGGACCGGCCCGGTCCTGGGCGTTCCGGCCACCAGGCAGGACGGTGCCGGTGGTCCGTGCTGCACACGACCGGCGGCTCCGGAGGCGTGCAGGCGGCTGACCTGCCCAGACCCGCTTCGGAGCCCCGGCGGCAGCGGTCTGTGCACCGCTCCCCGAAAAGAACGCTGGCCCAGTGCTCACACGAGCGCTGACCTGGGCTTTCACATGGGTGGCAGGTGTTGGGTTCGAACCAACGTAGGCTGAGCCGACGGTTTTACAGCGCGAATTATGACTCGATTATTTTCGCCATTGTCCTGCGGATTCTCCGTGGCTGCCGCCGAGGAACGGAATTCGCCGTCCTTGTTGCGTCCTCCGAGTCATATCGCCCCTGGTCAGCGACGCGTCAAATTGACGATCACGTCCCATTGCGTCTCGCCGAATGTCATTCCAATTCAATTGCGCGTCCACTGCCGTCCGGCGTTCCGTGCCCGCGTGAACAGCCCAGTCCGGGCGTCGGCGTTCACACCTTGGAAATCGGCTTTGCCCTCTCCGTTTGACGGGCCTCACCTCTCTACGGCTCTGCCAGCGCCTGCAGGTAGCGGGTCGTGATGCGATACTGGACGGCGCGGCCGAGTGGCCCGGTCGCCCTCGCGAGCCAGGTAGCGGGCCTGGAGAACGCGGTGACCTCGAACGTCACCGTGCCATCCTCGGTCATGCTGACGATGAAGGCCTCCTCGCCGCGCTCGGGATGCCCGGGCAGAGTGCCGTACGCGAACCCCCCGGCGGCCGGGCCCGTCCACGACGTACACGACCCGGCACGGAGCGGCCAGCCGGACCGGCCCGATCCCGATTCCCATCAGCACCACCACCTCAGCTGCGGCGACGGGCGCGGACGGCGACACCCGCAGCCCTGCCCGGACGTGGACCTGCCAGCCCATCAGCGCCTGCACCGCACCCGCAAACGCCTGCGCTCCCTTGCCGATCAGCGCGCCGCGGCGCACATGGTGATACCCCTCAGGTAGGACGCCGGTCGTGGCGCCGGCCTCCGGGTAGGTCAGCGGGGCCGCACGGAGCCCGGACGCGACAGCGGGATCCATCGGTATCAGCGGCATGCAGTGATCATCCCGGACGCCACGGCAGCCCGGGCCGACGGCCAGGATCGCTCCCGCTGACAGGAACGGTCACAATGCCTGGATGGACTCAGATCTGGAACAGCGCCTTGCCGCCGCCCGACAGCGCGTCCGCGACCTGAGCCGCGACCTGCGCAAGGACACCCTGCAAGCGCTGCGGACCGCGCACGAAGAGCAGCTCCAGGCAGAGCGGGAGCTGGCCGCAGCGCGCGGCGAGCAGTACGCGCAGGTCATCGACATCGGCCCGCGGTGGGACACCGGCGCACCGCTGCCGCACCTGGTCAGCAACGGGTCGCGGGCATTCATCGTGTGCTTTGCCAGCCAGCCCGACCCGGACTGGGACGGCACCTATGTGACGGTGGTCTCGCCGGCTGACGAGAACCCGTCGCTGTTCGTGGTGATCGAGCTGTGGGGCTGTCACGACATCCGGCTGGGCGGGCCGAACGACGAGGCGATGCACGGCCACCCGCTGCACGGCAAGGGGCTGGCCGGATACCAGGCGCACGAGGTGCTGAACTCGGCGTGGATCGAGGACGCGATCAAGGTCAACTCGGTCCACCCGCAACATTCAGACGCGCCGTTCCGGCAGCTGCACCATTACGTCTTGTTGTTTCACGACGAGATGGCCGAGGCACTGGCACGCGGCATCGAGGCACGGCTAATGCAAGGCACGATGCGCGCGATGCTGAGCGAGCTGGCCGAAAGCCTCATCGACCGGCCCCACCGCGCCGCCGGATAGCGCCGCAACCATCAGCGGCGAAGACAGACCGGACCGATCTGGGGCACAGTCTTTTCTGGCATAGCCGGGTACGACTGCCCTGCCCAGGCTGAGCTGCACCGTTGCGCCTGCCGCGGCGACAGCGAGTTCGTGGGCGTCGGCCGTTCGTGGCCGTTGCCATGATCGGCATATGGCTGCAATCTGAGAACAGACTGATGGGCGGGATTCATGTCACATACAGAGATCATCGAGATCGCGATGCCTGACGGCACGGTGATCAACGCCGAGGTGTCGCTCGGCGACTCGATCACCGATGTCGGCGCGCAGCAGCGGCTAAGGGCTCGCGACAAAATAACGTAGGTTTTCAGCTTCGGTGGCCGTATCGTCTGTGGTATGGGCACGATGGTGCAGGCCGCGGAGTCAGCGGCGCGGAGGTACGCGGTGCTGCGCCCGCACCTGG
>JAJYUU010000282.1 GCA_021792405.1 Actinomycetes bacterium | reverse complement strand
CGCTGCGTAGGCCCTCACTCGCGGACCTCAGACCAGCCGCTGCCGGCCGCAGCGCTGTCTACCAAGCAGATACGGCGGGCTGGCAAGCACGGCACAGCCGCGCCGCTTGCGCTCGCGCCCATGCATCCTATCGGTCGTAGAGCCGCCGAGCGCTGCGAGAGTACCGCCGGCAGACAAACATACCCGCCCGCTGCCCCGGCCGGGCCGCTCGCCAAAATTGGCGCCATTGCTCCCGCTGTCCGCCACCCTGCCTTTAATTGTGGCGGGCGTTCCCCCGGAAGCTGCACGACCACTACCAGGCGGCAACCAGCCGCTTCAGCTAATCAAAAGCCATCCAAAAGTCAAGGGGCGTGCAATCGCTGATCGCCCGCAACGTGGACCGTCCGCTGCTCATCGTGAAGCGGCAGTCTTCGCGCCCCTCATGCCGCGTTGCAGCTCGGGCCGGGCGGCTTCCATCCTGTCATTCGGCATCTCCCTTACGAAAAACCGGCCTCTGCTTCCTTGACGAGTTGGACAGGGTTGCTGACTGGGCGGATTTCGCACGACTCTGGCACCCCGGAGGGTTTATAACGAAAGTGGACGTAATCTGTTGAATTATTCCTTGACATAACAGCAATGGTCTAGTAGTGTCTCCGTCGCGGGGGGGCAGGCTTGACTCGGCGCAGCGCCGAGCCGGGGGAGTAGTCACATGGCGAGTTCACGGCTTGCCGCCAAAGGCCGCGCGGCCCGATTTGGCGTTGCATTGGCTGGGGCGTTGCTGCTGTCAGCCGCTGGATGCAGGAGTCCGGTGGGCGGTGCGGGCGGCGCGGGCGGTACACAGGCTCAGGGCACCGTACACGAAGGCGCCGTCCCGCTTAAGCCGGCAGGAGGTGCCAACGGCCAGATGCCGCCGCCGCCCCGAGGTCCGGCTGCGAGCGGGCCTGTGCCCGGGCCGCTGCCGGCGCCGCGGCAGCCATCCGGTATGGGGCGGCGCCGTTCGCCAAGCCCCATGGCCTCGCCGACGCCGAGCCCCACGACTTCGCCGACGCCAAGCCCCACGACTTCGCCGACGCCAAGCCCCACGACTTCGCCGACGCCAAGCCCCACGGCGAGCCCCACGACTTCGCCGACGCCAAGCCCCACGGCGAGCCCCACGACATCCAACCTGACCGGCAGCGTGATGGGAGGGACCACGGCGATCTCGGGTGCCACGGTGACCTTGTACACGATGGGCGGGACAAACGGCAGTGCTTCTTCGAACTACGGTGCCGGCTCGAGTTCGATCGCTACGGCGACCACCCTGGCCGACGGCAGCTTCTCGATCGCCTTGCCTTTGACCTGCCCTACCGGGTTCGCTACGGCGCAGACCTACATCGTTGCACGTGGCGGCAACGCCGGCCAGGGAGCGAACTCAGCGATCGGCCTGCTGGCGCTTAGCGGGCCCTGCAACGGTCTGAGTTCCTCAAGCTTCGTGACGGTCAACGAGCTTACCACGGCTGCGGCCGCGTGGGCTCTGGCGCAGTTTAGTGATGCGACCGGGCAGACCGTCGGAGCCCCAGCGACGAACACGACGGGGCTCCTCAACGCCATAAGCCTGGCAACGGGCGACCTGGCGATAAGCCTGGGCACCAATTCCAGCGACACGGGCATCCCGGCAAGCTTCATGCCCACGGCGGCGCAGTGCTCGGGGGCGTCAGCGCCGGTCAACTGCGGCGCGCTGGAGAAGCTTGACACGCTGGCGAATGTCCTGGCGGCGTGCGTGGAGAGCGCGGGACCGCCGTCGGCCCAGTGCCAGCAGCTTTTCTGCGGGGCGACCCTCGGGGCAGCCTGGACGGGCTCGAGCTGCAGTGAAACGCCGGCACCGACGGACACGCTTTTCGCGGCCCATCAAGTGGCGACCAATCCGGCGAGCAACGTCAGCACGATTTTCGCCGTCCAGGAGGCGAGTCCGCCTTTTCAGCCCTCGCTGGGCTCGACGCCCACCGACTGGACGCTGGCGCTCAATTTCGTCGGCGGCGGGCTGAGCGATCCCGGGAGCGTGGCGATAGACGGCCAAGGCAACGCCTGGGTGGCCGACCAAGCCAACGCCATCATCGAGCTAGGCCCCACTGGCAAGCCCATCTCGCCGTCAACGGGGTTCACCGGCGGCGGCCTGAATTCGCCTAGCGGTATCGCGATCGACCCGTCCCTCAACGTCTGGGTGACTAACTTTGGCAATAACAGCGTCAGCGAATATGTCCCGGGCAAAGGCTTTAACGGCTCCGGCTTCGCCGGCGGCGGGCTGAATGAGCCCGTGGCCATCGCCTTTAACGCGACCGGTTCCTTCTGGGTGGCTGGCTACATTAGCGGCATCAGCGAGTTCAACTCCTCAGGGAGCCCAGTCTTTGGCCCTTCCACCGGCGGTGGCCTGAGCGGAGCTAATGCCATTGCCATTGACGCTTCAGGCAACATCTGGGTGGCTAACAACGCCAACAGCAGTCTCAGCGGGTTCAACTCCTCAGGGAACGCGCTCTCCGGCTCTCCTTTTAGCGGCGGCGGCTTGAATTCTCCTTGGGCCCTCGCCATCGACGCTTCAGGCAACATCTGGGTGGCTAACGCCGGCAACAACAGTCTCAGCGGGTTCACCTCCTCCGGTTCCGCATTTTCGCCCAAGACCACCGGCTACACCGGCGGCGGCCTGAATGGGCCTCGCGCCCTTGCCATCGACGGCTCAGGCAACATCTGGGTGTCGAACTTCGCCAGCGAGTCCGGCAATAGCGTCAGCGAGTTCAATTCCTCCACCGGCCTTGCCATCTCGCCGTCGACGGGCTACACCGGCGGTGGGCTGGCTGCGCCCTTGGGCATCGCCATTGACGGCTCCGGCAACGTCTGGGTGGCGAACTTCGGCAACGGTGGCGGTACCGGCAGCGTCAGCACATTCATTGGCGCGGCGCGGCCGGTGAAGACGCCGCTGGTGGCCGCGTTTGGGGATTGCGGCAAGACGGTCTGCCTGCCGTAGCGCCCAGCGGTGCATGCTTGGGAGCGTCCCGAGGTGGTATACGGGACGCGACCAGTCTCACCCAGCCGTCCACTCGCAGTCAGGCAAAGCATCCGGCCTTCGCCTGGCGGGGAGCGCCAGTCTCCGCCACTGGGAGGGGTAGGGGGTAAGGAAGCGGTCTCGGGGCCGGGCGCACCGCCGTAGTTCCGCCTGGTGGTAAACTCCTGCGGCAAGCCGGCGCCAACCTGGGCTGCAGCGGCTCAACTGTTCCGCATCAGGAGCCGTTTGGCGATTGTTCGCCTGCGGCGGTCCATGTTCTGGGTGGCGGGCGGAACACGCGGCAGCCCGTCGGTGCCGCGGGCGAGGCTCGGCTTAGGGAAGGAGCGCCCAGAGAAGCCGGCTTGCCAGCGCGCCCGACGAGTCGAGCGCAACGTCGTAAAGCGACGGCGTGCGACCGGGAACGAAAAGCTGATGGCCCTCGTCGGAGAAGGCGTAAAGCACGCAA
>JAJYUU010000127.1 GCA_021792405.1 Actinomycetes bacterium | reverse complement strand
TCGCCTGGGAGCCAGCCCGGATCATGTGCCTGGCCTGCTGGGTCGCGGCCGAGCAGCGGGCCAAGGGCACCCGGCAGGACGCCACCTGTGACTACTGCGGCAGGTATGTCCCCGATCCGGGTGACGACTCGCCGCGGATGTACGCGATGCAAGCCGAACCGGGCCCGAACGCGTTCATCCAGTTCGGCCTGTGCCCGGACTGCTACGACGCCGACCAGGAGGACACCAGCGGCCGGAGCCGACGGTGACCACGACGACCCGGCGCCCAGCGCTGACATGGCACCTGTACGGCCCGCTGGTAGCCGCCGCGATCGACGCCGCCGCGGCTGGCTGCATCCTGGGCCGCGAGGTCCCCGATGCGGTGACGGTGACCGCCGAGGTCAGCCGGCAGCTGCTGAGCCTGCTGCCGTGTGCGTCTGACGGGCTGCCGTTGCGGGCAGCGCTGGCAGTCGCCGCGGCGGCCGAGGACGAGCCGTGACCACCCCGGAAGAGATCCCCGTTCACAACCCGGTCGAGGTCGAGGCGAAGATCGAGGAACTCGCGAACAGGATCGCCCGCGGCGTCAGCGTCGTCACCGCCGCCGAACGGGAAGCGAGGGCGCGACGCCGCGACGCCGACCTGACATATGCGCGCGCCTACCTGAGCGCTGACGGGCCAGCCCATGAGCGCCGCTACGCCGCCGATGTCGCGTCGATGCCGGCGCGGGAAGCCGCCGAGCTCGCCGAGTCCGTCACGCCGAGCGCACCGCTAAGGCGCTTGAGAAAGCGCTGCTGGCGTGGCAGTCGATCGGCTCTAGCATCCGCACCATGTTCGGCTCGGTGCGCGCATGACCCCACCCCGGACCAAGGAGGCACCCCTGATGGCAGCAGGCGACACGAACATCACGATCACCGGCAACCTGGTGAACGATCCGGAACTCCGCTACACCCCGTCAGGTCAGGCCGTGGCGACGTTCCGCGTCGCATCCACGCCCCGGTATTTCGACAAGGCCACCAGTGAGTGGAAGGACGGCGAGGGCTTGTTCCTGTCCTGCAACGTGTGGCGGCAGGCCGCGGAGAACGTGGCCGAGTCGCTCACCAAGGGCATGCGCGTCATCGTGTGCGGCCGGCTCAAGCAACGGTCCTACGAGACCAGGGAAGGCGACAAGCGCACCGTTTACGAGGTCGAGGCCGACGAGGTCGGGCCCTCGCTGCGGAACGCCTCGGCGAAGGTCAGCCGGACGATCCGATCGAGCGGCAGCGCTGCACAGGCAGCGCCTGCCGATGACCCGTGGGCGGCCGAGCAGGCCGAGGGCGGGTTCAGCGACGAGCCACCGTTCTAGACCGAGACGTTGTGCATCCGGCACCCGCTTGCTATTGTGAGTGATGCGGGACGGTTTCCGGACCTCCTGCCCAGCCTCAGGGCCCGCCTAGAGCGGGCCCTTTGTGCGTCTACCGGACATCGCGCGCCCACAGCCGCTCACGTGCGCACGGTGATTGCGGGTACCAGCACCAGTGATGCTCTACGCGGGGCTGAAGCCGGTTCCACATGGCGATCTTAGCTTTCCGCGCACGCTCGTCAGGTTCTTGGTAGGTGAACGTTCGCCGGTACAAGAACGCGATGACGTCGGCGGCCTGGACGAGCCGGCTGGCTTTGCTTGGCGCGAAGTGCAGAGTGTCCACTATGCGGGTCAGCTTCCGCTGCCTGTAGCCCTTTGTCCCGACTTCCCGGTAGCGCGACAGGTCTGCCCGGTGCTGGGCCTGCCCGTCGACCTCGTCGGCGATCACAAGCGCGTGCTCGCCCAATCCGGTCACGCAGTCGTCGATCCGCTCCAGCAGGTGCTGCAGGACAACCGAATGTGGCGCATCGAGATAGGCGTAACGGGCGCGCTGGCCGACAATGTCCATAGCACGGGCGATGACGTGGACGTCCTGCGCGGCGACCGCCTCGGTCACATCATCGAACACGCCGATCCGTGCGCGCGGCGGCACGCCTTTCCACGCCGCCACGCCGTGGAACATCTCATACCCGTGAAGCTCGACGTCAGCGGCCAGTCCGTAAGAGGCTGCCGCTGACCTGGCCACGCGGTCCAGCTCGCCCGATAGCGCAACCGCCGCCGGACCGTCCAGCAGCAGCGCGGCCATGGTGTACCAGTCATCGTCGTAGGACTCGTCGACGTATGCCAACAACACAGGCTGGAGCCTACGCCCCAGATCGGCCGCTCTCGCATGGTCTTGACCGGTCACAGCGGCTATGCGCGCGCGAGGCGAGTGCACTGCGACCGGACGAAGCAGCAAGAACGCGTGCACGTCAGCCGTTACGCTACCGACCATGATCACGTTAGCTGCCGGGGCGCCGGACGGACCGGCCGAGTGGCTCACCGCAGCCGGCACGCTCCTTCTGGCTGCTGCGACCTTCGCCACGATCATCGTCACTGTCCGCATGGCCCACACCGACCGGGCGAGCGATGACCGCAAGCGGAAGGAAGACCGCGACCACGATGCCGATCTGCGCCGTCAAGACCGGGAACGCGAAGACCAGCTCCGCCGCGAAGCTGACGAGAAATGGGAGCGGCGCCGGCGGGAAGAGCAGCGCCAGCGCGAAGACGACGACGCCCGGCAGAACGTCATCGTCGAGTTCCTGCCTGGCGGCCCGCTGAGCACGCCCGGCAAACAGGTCTACGACCCGGCCGACGGCGTCACGCACCGGATCATCGTCACCACTATGGCGGCCTATCCGGTCAAGCAGGTCGAGGCGCGGATCGCGCACCGCACCGGCACCATCGGTATAGGCCGGCCGTTTGAGCGGCTCGTCACGGAAAACGGCCTGGTCCGCTACAGATGCCTGGCAGCGGTTTCAAACCAGCTCACCGACCCGGCACCGGTCGTCAGGTTCACCGACCGCAACGGCAACCTGTATTACAGCTACCGCGGGTTCACGCGCCGGTTCAGCCGGAACACCGGCTTCCACGAGGCCGCTGCAGAGATCGACAAGTGGGTCCGCACGGGCCCGAAGCCCGACGAGCCCGGCAACTGACAACTGCCCGAGAGGAGGCGGGATGTCCGTGACCGAGCAAGACCCTCGCTACCAGGAACTAATGAAGGCGACAACCACGCTGATCATGCTGGTCTCCAACCCCGGCACCGAGGTGGACGCCCGCACGAGAGCACGGCTGGAGGGCCCGCTGAAGGTGGTCGACGACGTCCGCGCGGGCGGCGGGACGCCAGACGAGAACATCGCCGCCATCGGCGAGTTCCTGCGGGTCGCGACGCCATTGCTCGCGCCACCTGACGCGATGCTGCTGGAGCCGCTTCGTGCCGGGCACGAGGCGAGCACTAGCTGGACGGGTAGCTGCCGGTGAACGGGTCAGCGGGCGGAGCCGAAGCCAGGACGACACCAGGCCGTCGCTGCGGCTAACCTTCCGCGGTCGGCGAGCCGCCAGCCGGGGAATCCGGCTGCCCGAGGGCGCGCTTCAGCTGCTGCTGGAGGGGTGTCAGTCCGGCATGGTCCTGCTTGTTGGCGTCGAGCCACTCTCGTACCTGGCCGATGCGGGGGATGACCCAGCTTGTGTCCTGGTCGGCCCGGTACATGAGGAATCCGTCCATCTCCGGGGTGATGACGAGCCGCGCGGCGCCGTCGACGCCGAAGCACCAGTGGTCGCCGTCATCGTCGGTCTCCACCCGCCAGCCGTCGCGGCCGTTCAGCAGCGCGGCCAGCCTCTGAGCGTTCTCTTCCACGCCCCTGAGGCTAGTCAGGAAGAATGGAACGCATGGATATGACTCTCAGGTACACCCTGCTCGGCATCGAGTTCGTCGCCATGCTTGACCGCGGCGGCGTGCTCGACATCGACGAAACGCGCGAGCACCTTGAGGACGGCTCCCTCTTCGCCTGGCTGAAGAGCCAATACGGCGACGACATTAACCTCAGCGAGTACCGGCCAGCCGATCAGGCTGAGGTCCTGGACCGGTTCGCGTCGCTGGCTAACGCGGTGGACGCCAGGCGCAAGTTCGGGGTCGAGCGCAACGGCCTGGCGCTGCTCGCCGCCTACTGCTTCGAGATGCTGCAGGAGATGCACGCCGCCCGCTGACCACGCGCGTGCTGGCACCGAAGCTCAGCGCTTCGGCAGCCTGGCATGCCGGTCGTACTCACGGTCTCCGGGCTGCCAGATCGCCGCCACGTCCGCCGCTGCGACAGGGCCGTAGAAGAACACGTCGCCCCACGTATCCGGCAGGCCAAGAAGCCGGCCGGTGAACAGGCAGGCTAGCGGCGGCCAGAACCGCGGCGCGCGGCTATGCGCCCTCAGGCGGAGGTTCACGGCGACGATCGCCGGCGTGCCCATCGACCGCAGCCGCGCGCCAAGCGCAGTGCGCTCATGCGCCCGGTAGATCACCTCGCCGCCCCAGGTGCTCAGCAGCATCTCGACGGCCCCCGGATCCTCGTCGAGCAGCGACCGCCCAGCCACCGCGCACACCTGCCCGAACCGTTGGCCTCGGTCGCAATCCACAGCGTTCCCGGACAACAGCGCTTCACCTTCGTCCAGTGTCAGCCAGCCACCTGCGCATGCGGCCCGGATCCGGGCTTCCACGAGATCCACGGTCAGAGGCCGCAGCCCGCCGCTGCGAATATCGGCAGCCTCCTCATCCAGCAGCCGCGTGCAGTGATACGCCCGGACGGGCGAACTGCGGATCAGCGCCGTGAACTCAGCCAGCGCCCGCTCAGGGAACCGCAGGTCGCCCGCGCACTCAGACGAGCCTCCCAGCTCACCTGCCCAGTGCTCAGCGAACTCCCGCACCGCAGCCGGCCATGTCCGCTGGCCATCAAGGTGCACTACGGGTGGCTCGCCAGGCACTCCGCGCATTAGCGCTTCCGTCGTTCAGCGGCCCGCCGGAACTCCGAGAGCGCCCGCTCCGCACGCGCACGCGCCTGGTGGTACGCCCGCTGCTTCCCGCCCATCACCTCAAGCAGCTGGCCCACGGCCTCGGCGAGCCTGCTGGCGGACTCCGACAACCCGCGGTCACTCCCGCCGGCCGTCACCGTCACGAGTGCCGCATAAAAACGTCCCGTCCGGGTCACCACGACACCTCCGATGTCCAGCGCCGTGACCCGCTGCGCCTCATCCAGGCGCCGGTCCTCACCGAGCAACCTGTCTATCAGCCTCCCCGCATGCCGCCAGTCCAGCAACGCGCGCAGTGACACCTCACCCGCGCCTGCGAACGCAGAGCACAAAGCCGCGAACACCGTCGCAGCAGTCCGCATACGCCACCGCCACCCCGACCGGCCCTCATAAGCCGCCTGGATCACCTGAACGCCGCTCAGCAGATCCACCGCCGCAGCCAGCAGCTCTGCGACCGCCGCATCACTCCGCCGCTTCGCCTCCCGCCGCTCCCTCTGCCGCTCAAGCCGCTCGTTCCCGGCAATACCGAGGAAGGCGCCAGCCACCAGCCCGCCCGCACCGATCAGCGCGCTCTCAAGACCACCCAGCCCGGACATGCCGCCAACTATGGCGCGCCCGAGCTACCAGCGCATCAATGACACGCACCTGCGCAACCCGCCCGGAACTCACCGACAGGAAGCCCCCCGATCCCGCCTTCGTGCCTGCGCTGGCCGTTGTCTGCTCAAACCCCGCGCGCGCGAGACCTGGGCATCATCCACGGCGGCAGCAAGCCCTCGCAGCAGAGCCGGAAGCAGAACCGGAAGGGCAATTCCTGTCTGCGTGATCTTGCCTGCCGTGGTTTGCGGGATTGCCGCGCGCGCGAGGCTGTGGCCGCGCTCAGCGCCGGATTCCGGTAAACCTCATCGATTCAGGTAAACCTTTATTCGTGGCCAGGACGCGCACTGAGGACGGCCGCCGGGTGACGCTGGCGGTGAAGGTGTCGGAGCCGACGGCGGCTGCGATCGACTTGGCGCGGGGCGGGCTGTCGCGGTCTGCGTGGCTGGCTTCGGTGATCAGTGCCGCGCTTGGCATCCCTGCGGCGGCGATGCCGGCTGCCGTGGCCACGCGAGGCAAGCCGCCGGCCGAGAGCGAGGCGAAGCCGGTCGCTGCTGTCAAGCCGCGCCGGTTCGCCTGCTGCGGGCATTGCCGTCACGGAGCAAACATCACCTGGCACGCTGACCGGTGCAGTCAGTGCCGCGCGGCCTGAATCCCGGTTCGCTATCGCAGATAAGGACACATTATCTGTGATAGACTGCCTGCATGGCGGGCACCGAGCAGCAGCGCAACACCGGCTGCCAGTGCCCGACTGCTACGCATTATCCGCGATAAAGGCAGGATGCGATGACAGCTACCGTTCACCGGCTGCCTGTCAGCCCGGACGTCACTCTCGATGCTGCGGCGCGCGCCTACCTGGGCACGCTGGCTCACCCTGAGACTGAGGCCACGCGCCGGGCCTACGGCACCGCCTACCGGCTCATGGCGGCCGCGCTTGGCGCCGGCACGGCACTGAGCGACCTGACGCCATCGGCGCTGGCGGGCTGGTTCGCCGGCCAGTGGGGAAACGCCAGCCCGGCGACCTGGACAGCACGGCGCGGCGCCCTGCGGTCGCTGCTCGGCTACTGCGAGGACCACGGCTGGATCCCCTCGGCCGCGGTGCTCATGTCCGGCATCGGCACCCGCAAGGCAAGGCCGGACCGCGACCGGGCGCTGTCCAGGGATCAGGTCGAGGCGCTGCTGGCCGACGACAGGCACTCGCTGCGGGACCGGCTGCTGTGGCGGATGCTGTACGAGACCGCGGCGAGAGCAAGCGAGGTGCTCGGCCTGGACGTGACCGACCTGGACATGGCGAACCGGCGGGCCCGGATCCGCCGCAAGGGCGGAGCGATGGACGTCATCGTCTGGCAAACCGCCACGGCCCGGCTGCTGCCCCGCTACCTGAAAGGCCGCACGGACGGCCCGCTGTTCCTCACCGAGCGGCGTGCCCGCGTCGAGCTGCCGCCATCCGACCTGGACAGCCGCGGCCGCGCCCGCCTGGGCTACCGGCAGGCCGAGGACATCTTCAAGGCCGCCAGCGGCGGTCACACGCTGCACCAGCTGCGGCACTCCGCTCTCACCCACGCCGCCGAGGACGGCACGTCCACGCCCATGCTGATGGCCCGCTCCGGGCATACCTCGGTCCGGTCACTGGCCAGGTACGCCAGGGTCAGCGCTGAGGCGCTGCAGCGTCACCAGGAGCAGACCGACCCGGCGCGCAGGAGGCGAGCCTGATGCCGCGCCGCAGGCACCGTCGTTACCGCGGACCGCATCCGTACGCCCGCGTGGGCTGCCTGGGGCCGTCCGCGGGCTGCTCTGGCTGCCTCATCGTCCTGGCCGGGCTCGCTGTGCTCATCGTGGCGGCCGTGCTCGCTGCCTGACCAGCCGCATCTACCAGCGACCCGCGCACAGGCGGCGAGCCAGAACGGGTGTCAGGATAACCAGGCCGAACCGCCAGGCGTCACATGCGCAGGACGCCAATCAGGAGTGCCGATGCGCAAGCTTCTCGCCGCACTGACCCTCGCCGGGCTGCTGACGCTCCCGACCGCATGCGGAAGCGGGCACCCGGCCTGGTGCGGCCAGGGCATCACCGCGCAGGTCGGCTTCAGTGGCGCGAGGACACGGACTATGACGGTGGACGGCCAGGACGCGCCGAGCCTCGCCCGGGACGTCATGGGCGAGGTGACGGCTGGCGAACTGGCTGGCGGCGGCTACCTGTCCGAGGTGCTGACCGTCCCGGCGGGCTTCCCCGCGGGGATCCGCCGCTACGCCGCCAGTTTCAATCGCAGCCGCAATGACGTGATCGAGCTAATGGGACTCGGGGCGGTATGGAATGCCGACTACCAGGCGCAATGCCGGTAGGTCGCCTCAGGGTCACTCAAGGGCTCCCGCTTCGCGATGCAGCGCCGAGTCAGCGGGCCTGACAGCTCAGCCGGACAACGTCGCCCAGGGCGGCCGGGCTGCGCGTCCTGGCGGTCCTGTTCTAGCGGACCCCGCGGTTCATCATCTGCCGCTCGGCGATGCCCAGCGACGACTGGCGGAACATCTCATCCCGGGCCTGCTTGGGCGTCGCCGGCACGGGATCAGGCCTGGTTGCCGGCGTGCCGTCCGGCGACTGTCCTGGCTGCGGCTTCGCTGCGGTGACGGGTTCTGGCTGCGGCGGGTTCAGCGCGGCTTCGGCTTTCCGCGTGGCCCATTCGATCCACGCTTCGGCGCCGCCGTCCTGGCCGGTGAGGGTGACGACGCCGAGGGCGAGGGCGATGGCCTGGTCGTCGTGGCCGCCGGAGTCGTGGTCGAGCCGGTACACGCCGAGGGCGTTCTTGCGCAGCCGCACGGCGGTGAGCTCGTCGATGAGGTCCTGGTCGGCGGGCAGGCTGAGCCGGTGGTTGCGGATGCCCTGGTGCAGGGCGAGCGCGAGCCTGCCGACGCTGGTGGCGTTGAAGTTGAACGCGGTGACGCGGATGCCGCGGGCGCGCAGTTCCTCGGCGATCAGGTGCGCCTGCCACGGGTCGATGACGACCTCAGCGTGGCCGTAGTCGCGGGCGAGGGCGGCGATGGTGTCACGGACGTCGCTGAGCGGCACCGGGCTGGTCTTGGAGCCCTGCCAGCGGACGGTGCGGTCGAGGACGACGTGGCGGCCGCCTGGCGTGGTCTCGGCGTGCAGGACGTCGACGACGGCGCGGTCGTTGGTGGAGCCCAGGTCGGCGGAGACGACGTAGCGGACGCCGGGCTGCGGTGGCAGCGGGCCGGGCAGCACGCAGCAGGCAGCCAGGTCCTCGGGCGTGGCGAGCCTGTCTTCTGCGGTGACCCAGCGGTTCAGGTGCAGCCGCTCGTACTCGGAGTAGGTCTCGGCGTTCTCCCGCAGGATTTCCAGGTCGGTCGCGGTGAGCCAGGGCAGCGGCCCGGGCAGGGAAGTGAACCGCCAGTGGCTGGACTGGCGGGCGACTTCGCGGCGCTTCCACGCCCAGTGCGCGGGGTCGCCGCTGTTGGTGATGACGACGGTGCGGCAGTCGGCGAGTTTCCGGTTGCCGGAGGTGAGGACGCCCCAGAACCGGCGTGCCTTGCGGGTTTCCGGCCAGTTCGCCACCTCGTCGAGGACGATCATCCATGCCCGTTTGCCCATCGCGGACGCATCCGCCGCGAGGGCGGTAACGGTCGCGCCGGTGCGGGTGCTGGTGATCTCCAGTTCGCCGGGCCTGAACTGGCCCTGCAGCTCGGGTGTGCGCTCGATCAGCCCGTGCGCGGCGTCGATCAGCTCGGCGGCCTGTTCCTCGTCGGACGCGCCGACGTACAGCCTGGCCATCGCCGGGGCCTGCGCGTACAGGATCGCCAGGAGCAGGCCGGCGAGGTCGGTGGTCTTGCGGGCGCCGCGGGGAAGCTCGATCCAGTGCTGTCGCACCGGGCCGTCCATGCTCAGGATCGCCCGCGCGTTCGCCCACTGGTAGGCGGCGGCGGTTTCGTGCCAGCGGTGGCCGTCCTCGAGCACCATGAGGCTGAGCGCGTCCAGCGCCTTCTGCGCGCTGTCAGCTGCCGTCGTCATCGTCCTCTCCGTCCGTGGTGCTGCCGGCCTCGATGGCGCGCTGCCGGGCGATGGCTGCCACGGCGGTGTCGAGCGGGGTAGCGCCGGCGTCCATGTAGCGGCGCGCGGCCAAATCCCGGCCTATGCGGGCAGCCGACGCGGGATCGAGGCCGAGCCTGGCGCGCAGGTTCGCGGCATGGGTTTCGTAGCGGCGCAGCTGGTCGAGCGCTGAGGTCACCCGTTTCGCCGCGGACCGGCGGGTGACCTTGCCTTTGCGCTCGGCTTCCTCGGTCTCTATGCCGGTGGTGACTTCGGTGATCGCCGCTTTCACATCCTGGCCGGACACGTAGTCCCACAGCAGCGAGACCATCGCCTCGGCTCTGCTCCACGCCGCGACCGAGGACCGGAACAGCGGCTCGTGCAGGTGCGCGGGGCAGTCCGGGCTCGCGAGCAGGTCAGCCGCGATCTGCCCGGCGAGGCCGGCGACGCTGCGCTCGCTGTAGGCACCATGGACGAGTGACTGAGTGTGCCCCGGCTGGAACGGGGGCCGCTGCCCGTCGAACTCCGGCGTCCACTCGCTATTGGTCACGGATCCATCATCTCAAAAACATGGCCGGCACTGGCCGGGAACACGCGCGGAACTAGCACTGGCCTGCGAAAATAGGCTGAGAGCGGTGGTTGCGGAACCGCCAGGGAGGGATGAGTCATGGGCTGACACGAAGCCGGGGCAGGTCCGCCCGGGCGAGCGCGCCGGCTGTCGCGGCAGCCGGGGTGAGTGTCCCGGCCGGTGACGCGGCCGGGCAGGATCAGGTGAGCCCGGCTGAGCCGGCGCCGCTGACCGACAAGGCGAGCGCTGAGGAGATCACCGCCGCGGCTGACGCCTTCCAGGCGATCGCGGACTCGGTCACCGCAGCGGCCGAGCGTGACAAGGCTGAGGCTGACCAGGTCATGGCGGACGCGCGCGCCACGGCGGACAGGATCATGGCTGAGGCGACCCGCAAGGCCGGGGAACTGGCAGGCTGGCCGGCGCTGGAGCGGCGCCGGCAGGAAGCCGGGCACGCGGCCGGGCAGGCCCGGTCGCTGCGCCTCGCGGCGCGGGACCAGGCCGCGTTCCTGGCGGTGGCCGGCCGGGTCGCGGACCTGGCCGGCGAACGGCAGGAACTGCTCGAGCGGGCGGCGGGCCTGGCCGCGGAACTGGCGGGGCTGGCGGACCGGCGGGCCGAGGCGCAGGCACGCAGGGCGGACGCGATCACCGGCCGGGATCACGGGGCGGTCAAGGCCGCGGACGCGGACCTGGCCGCGGGTGAGGCGATCGCCGCTGACTGCGAGCGGGAACGCGCCGCGGCGCTGGCCCGGGCGGCGGAGATCTACGACGAGCGGGCTGATTCGGGTGAGCTGGCCGGCGCGGTCAGCGAGGCGCAGCGGCTCGACCGCAGCGTGCACGGGATCCTCAGCGCGGTCTGGCCGGAGCGGGCGGAGGCGCTGGCGGACGCGGAACGCGAGCGCGACAGGGACGCGTACGCGATCGTTGAGGAGCACGTGGCGGCGATGGCCGGGCAGGGCCCGGGGATGCAGCGGCGGCCGGCCCTGGCGCGGCAGCGGGCGGTCGCGGGGCGCTGATGGAGACCTTCCCGGGACCGGTGGTCGTCCTGGGCGGCGACGACTGCGCCGTGCTCGGCCGGCAGCTCGTCGAGGCGATCCGCCTTGGCTACGTCAGCCGTGGCCGGACGCCGCCGCGGCGCCTGCTGGAGTTCGCCGACGCGGTGAACCGGGCAGGCCGGGGTTCCGTGACGGCACCAGCAGGCAGCAGGCCAGGCGCCCCGGCGTGCGCGCGGAACACGCCGCCGGCGGCTGGCGCGGCATGGTGGCAGCAGCCGGAATCAACGCTGAGCGTGGCCCAGGCCGCGCAGGCTGCGGGGTGCTCAGAGAGCTACGCGCGGCGGCTCTGCCGGAAAGGCGCGGTCTATGCCGTGCAGGCAGTGCCCAAAGGTGCGTGGCTGGTAGACGCCGCGGACTTCGCCGGGTGGCTCAGCAAGCGCCGGAACGGAAACGACCGGGAGGCCGCGTGACAATGGCCGACGACATCACCAGGGCGCAGATGCGCGAGGCGCAGCTGCTCGCCGCGACGGTGCCCGCGGACATCCGGGCCAGACTCAGTGACGCCGAGCTAGCCGCCCGGTGCTCGGAGGCGGCGAGGCTGTCCGTAGCCGCCCAGACAGCGCAAGACCCGGTGCTCAAGCAGGCCTATGACCGGCTGGCTAAGGCGACCGTCGCCGCGCTGCCAGCCGCGGAAGTGCAGGCACGGCACCGCGAGCTACAGCAGGAAGCCGACCAGCTCGGACCGGGGAAGCAGCGCGACGCCATCATGCGCCAGATAGACAATTTGCTCGCCGCTAATCCAGTCGACTACCCCGTCCGCCGGCCGGAGGTCCAGGCCCACGACATTCACGGGCCAGTCGACGGCGGCGGAACGACCGGGCTGGGCAAGCCCCGGACTGGCAGCCCGCAGCGCTCACTGCCCGGCGACTATCCGGGCCGCGTCGTCGTGAAGGCAGCGAAGGCGGGCGGTGACAGCGAGGACAGCGGACCTCAGTGGCCGGATGAGCCGCTGATCATCGTGCACGACGCGGCGGGGAACGTGGCCGGCGCCGTCCCGCAGTCGAAGCTGCTTCAGGTAGTTGACGTGGCGGACGTGCTGGCCGGCATGCAAGGTTCCGGCGGCGACGGGGCCGCAGCCGGCCCAAAAGCTCGGCGGTCCACCGCTCCGGGCCGCTGAGAGCGGCGGTTGCCGTGCTGACCGCCCGCGGCGGCGGGATCCCGGTCAGCACGGCGGCCCTGCTCGACGGCGCCGACCCGGCCGAGGTCATCGACCTGCTCGCCACGATCACCAGCGGCCTTCTCGACCACCAGCCCGACCGCGGCGAGCGGCTCTTGCAGGCCATCGGCCTGCTCGCCGCCCGCTACGACACGACCTAGGAGTTGCCCGTGTTCGGCCTGCCCGCATCGATCGTCGCCCGTGACGACAAGATCCTTCTGTACACCGCGGCGCCGGTCCCGCTGCCGGTCAAGGTGGTGCAGTCCGCCTGGTCAACCGGCCTGGCCGGCGCCACGACCGCGGCGGTGCCGCTGGAGGTGACCCGGCAGGGTAACTGCCTGGTTGTCGTCGCCGTGACCGCGAACGAGACCACCAACGCGACCATCAGCGCGGTGACCGCGAACGGGCAGCCGGGGAACTTCGGCTCCCTGTACTCCGAGGGCACCGGGAGCAGCCCGGCGGTCGTGTCGGTGTGGGCTGACCCGGCGTGCGCGGGCGGGCTCACCGAGGTTGAGGTCACCACGACGGGCGGGGCCGGCGCTTCCCTGATGTCGCTGCTCGTGCTGGAGGTGCAGGGCCTGGCGGCGACGCTGGCCGGGCTGCTCGACCAGGCCGCCGGCGCGACCGGGACCGGCACCGCCTGGTCATCGGCCGCGACCGCGGCCACGACGCAGGCATCGGAGTTGTGGATCGGCGCGGCCGGCGCGCTGTCACCCGCCCAGCCCAGCAACTTGTTCACCGGGCCAGGCAGTCCGTGGACCGAGCTGAACGTGTCCGCTAACCCGTTCGCCGCCGGCTACCAGGTGACCACGGCCGAGGGCGCGGCGGAATGGGCGGGCACCGCGCAGGCCGCTACGGACTGGACCGCCGCCGTGGTCACGCTCAAGCCGGCGGCGAACGGCACCCTGCTCGGCGCCATGTCCGCCGCGGAGCTGACCGACGCGACCGGCGCCACGGTCCCGCAGGGATCGCTGATCACGACCGGCCGGTTCTACGAGTACGCGGGCGTGCCCTCGGCAGGGAACCCGCCGATCAGCTGGGCAGTCCCCGCCGGGGTGACCACGGACCCGTACGGCAACACCCTGCCCGCCAGCGGCGGCCTGGCCACCTACGCCGCCAGCTCCGGGCTGATCGCCCAGCTCCTCGCCGGCCAGCTCGTCCTGACGACCGCCGGCGGCCAGGACGGCGCCGTCACCCTGGACATGTCCACCGCGACCGTCGAGGGCATTACGGGCGCGGTAGCCACGCTCGCCGCATCGGGCGGCGGCACCCTGTCCACCACGTTCCAGCTCGCGTCCGGGGCGGCGGGCGAGGCGAGCATCGCGGTCTACGGGTACGAGGGCGGCTTCGGCTACATCGGCGGCATCAGCGCCGGGATCACCGGCACATGGAACGCCATGACCATCACGGACGGCGGGACGCCAGTCACCGAAACATGGCACGGCCCGTCGTACGACGCCGGCTGGGCCGCAGGCCCGGACAGCGGCACCGTGCAGGACTTCGCCTACCGGATCGCCGTGGACGGCACGCTCCAGCTCGCCGGCGCGTTCCACGCGACCGCGGACCAGTCCGCCGGCGCGGCCGTGTTCACCCTGCCCGCAGGCTGGATACCAGCGACCACGCAGCGCTGCCCGGCCGTGATCAATACGGGCGGCACCATCACCGCGAGCTACCTGGAACTCAACTCTGACGGCAGTGTCACCGCCGGTACTGCGGTCGCGTCCGGCGCCGACGTGTACGTCTCAGCGGCCGTCAGGCTCAGCTAGGGCCGGCGCGGCGCTTGCGCGGTCACGTACTGGCGGATCGTGCACACCATCTGCCCGGCTTTCTGCCATCCGGAGTGCTGCGCATCGGGCCGGTAGCCCTTGAAGTAGCAGTAGATGTGCAAGGGCTCGAAGCCCAGGCCGCCGAGCCTGTTACGGATCCACGCGCGGGCACCGGTCACCAGTACGTGCGCGACGTGCGGCTGAGCGAGCCAGTTGCCGCCATCCATGTTCGCAATCATGCCGGGCATTATCGGGCGAGGTTACGTCAGGCCGGCAACGTGCTGCGGCCCCGCCCGGCCAGCGCCGGGACGGGGCCGCCTGATGTGCCGTCAGAGCTTGTGGCCGACCCGGAATCCGCCGCCGGGCAGCCTGACCGTGCCGTACCAGCCGCGCCCGTAGGTGTAGTACAGGTTCGGGTGCGAGCCGTGCTGGCGGTAGTGGCGCCGATGGTGGCGTGCGTCTCCGGCCAGGTGCGCGAGCACGCGCGGCGGCAAGTCGTGGCCGATGCGGAACCCGCCGACCTTCGCCGATACCCAGCACTTACGGCCAAGGCTCCAGTACAGCCTTGGCCGCAAGGCCCGTCAACTAGTCGGAGCGGGAGGGCGCTGTCCCTGGTGGCCTACCGATTACAGGCCCTTGAGGCGGAGTCTGTACCCAGAACCCGATCTCTTCCGAAGCGCCCTCGACAGAGATCCGCCAGATGTAGCGGCGTCTGGGCGAAGGGATCCAGAGCGACCCCGCGGGCAGGTTGATGAACAGGGTCGCAAGGCCAGGAGTCCCGTTTGGCGCTCCAGGTACAGGCGTGACGATGAACTGATGCTGAATTCGGACCGGAAGGCCACCGGCATCGGGGCCTGGTTGGAAGTGGACGGGTTCCTCGCCGTCGTCTACCAGCTCAAGAACCAGTGTGTGTAGACGGTTGAGCTGATCCCACGGAGCTTCGATGAAGACTGTGAGCGCTTGATCGGGTACCGACCAGCCGCCTGTCGGCAGCGGTACGGCGGTAGTGGCTGTCCACCCCGCGTTGAGGAGGTTTACAGCCGATGAGCCAGGTATGACCCGGCCTGTGTCAGAGAGAACCGGCCACAGCTTCACGCCTGCTGAGCGTAGCGGGTGTTAGACCCGGACGCTGACACCTCTGGCAGCAACTCCCGACGCAAGCGTCCATAGAGGCCAGTGTCTACGACGCGCGCCACCATTGCGACATCCGCCGGCTGCTGTACAGCCGCGGACACGGCCGTCACGCCATCCGGGCCAGCATCAAACCAGGCAAACAGCTCGGAGGGATCCTCGTCGTCCTCGTAGAAACTACCTGCGTCTTCTGGCGTCATACCTGTCATCATGCACTCCGTCGCTGCCGCATATCCAGACCCAAATATCTCCTGAACTGGTAAACGTGTTGCAGTTCCCTCCTCATCCCACAGCATTCAGTCCGCGCGGCTCACGGTAGGCACTCCCTAAAGCATATACATCGCCCATAGGATGATCAACCGGATACAATGCTGCAAGGACTCGATCCGGCCCGATGAAGGTTTCTACATAGAATCGGCGCCCTCGTGGCGGATCTGACCGCTCCTTGTACCGCAGTCCCGGCACGGCGACGACCGACCGGCGGAGTTCATCGGGGTCTAGCCGGTGCTGGTCGTCCTGGAGCTTAACGCGGACAGGTGGACTGATGGTCAGCTCCGCAACCCAGAGGCAGGAAGGCACATAGAGACTCTAGGCCGTTCCGGTGGCGCTAGCTGTAGGTCATCGTGTGCTGCGGATAGGACGCAGGAGGCCAAGTGCTGCCCCTGCGGCACAGGAGTGGTCAGAGCCGGTGCCCTACCCGGAACCCGCCGGGCAGGCGCACGGTGCCGTAGGGGCCGCGGCCGAGTGACCAGTACAGGCGCGGCTGGAGTCCGTGCGCGCGGCGGTACCTGTGGTGGGTGTGTCCGGCACCGATGTGGAACGCGACGTAGAGCGCGGCGATGATGACAATGGCTGTGATCACGGGTAGTACTTACAGGTGGCGGGCGAACGTTGACAGTGAGCTGGCGGCCGAGCGGAGCCCGTGCAGGATGCCGAGTACCACGCCGGCGGCGCCGGCCGGGTCCGTGAGCATGTACCAGGCAGCGAACGCGATCAGCGCCCAGCCGGCCAGTTTGGTGATCATGGCTGGTTCTCCTCGATGGCAGGTTGCGCGGCGTGCAGGTGCAGGTGGTAGTGGACTGCGGGCGCATCGATCCGGGGATGGCGGCTTGCCGGGATGGCCGGAGCCGGGCGGGCGGGGAGTGCCCGGTGTGACGGGATGCGCGGGGCGCCGAGCCGCTCGGTGACCCATTGCGGGGCGTCCAGGTGCGTCCGGCCGCGCTGGCGCCTGAGCACGACGACCAGGCCGGCCAGGGCGCCGATCGTGACCACTCCGGCGGCAGCCTCGACTGCCACGATGACCGATGCGAGCCAGTCGGCCACCTGCCAGGCGGCGTAGCCGGTCACGGCCACGACGATGACGGCGGCGGCGGGGAGACCGCCGCGTGGTTCGACGTGCACGAGTTTCGGGTTGGTCCAGGTCGGCATGGTTCAGTCCTCCGCTCGGGAAGGTGCGGCTTGCCGCTGTTTGCGCTGGCGGGCCAGTTCGCGGCTGACGCGGCGGGCGAGCTGGTGCAGGGTGCGGGAGCCGGGCCGCTGCCGGCGGGCGGCGCCTTTGCACCGCGGGCAGCTCGTCACCTTGGGCGGCTTCGGCTTACGGCCGGCCTTCGGCTTGCCTCGGGTGATGTGGCCGTGGCCGCGGCAGCGCGGGCAGGCGCCGAACGGATGCGCGTACAGCGACCCGAGCCACACCGCGACCGCGGCAGCGGCGAGCAGGAACAGCGGGAAGCTCACGGCCGCTCACCCGCCCCCGGCTGCTGCCAGCCCGGCCGCGAAACCCGCGGCCCAGCCGTTGGCGTACCCGGCGCTGTACCCGTCGCGGTAGCCATCGGAGTAGCCGCGGTCGTAGCCCTTGCGCTGCCCGGCGTGGAACATGCGGCAGGGCAGCCGCGGGCACAGCTCGTCCTCGCACTGCTCGGCCAGGTGGTCGTTGCCGCCGCGGGTAGCGCCAGTGCGCGTCGTGCTGGTCCAGGCCATGTGCTGGGACTCTCCGTTCCGGGGCAGGAGACGGCCGCAGGCGCGACCGTGCAGGTCAGCGGCAGCCCGGCCGGTCGCGCGGTCGCGGCGTCGCGGTACTCGCGCTGGTCAGCGCCGGTCGCGGCGCCGCGACCATCGCGGGTCATGGCGCGGTCCTGGCGGCGGCCACGTCAGCGGCCCGGCAGCCCTTGAGCGCCTTGCCGCCCGCTTTCACGTCCACGGACGGGACGCC
>JAJYUU010000002.1 GCA_021792405.1 Actinomycetes bacterium | reverse complement strand
AATTCGGCCTTGCCGGGATCGCCGACGGTGCCGAGCAACGGACGCAGGCCCGTTAGCCGGGCAAGCTGGCCGGCCACCGTGCCGACGCCGCCAGCCGCGCTGTGCAGCAGCACCGTCTCCGCGGGCGTCACCCGGGCCACCCGGCGCAGCAGCAGCAGCACCAGCGGCACCGTGATCAGCATGGCGGCCGACTCCGGACGGCCAGCGAGATCCTCGGTCACCGGAAGGGTGAACTCCTGAGAGGCGACCGCTACCTCGGCGTAACCGTGCCCGCGCGTGAACGCCGCCACCGGCTGCCCCGGCCGCAGCGCGGTAACGCCCTCCCCCACGGCCCGGACCGTTCCCGACACCTCGACGCCCGGGATGAACGGCGGCTCGCCAAGCCCGTGTCCCCTGCGATTGCGAACGTCGGTGTAGTTGACGCCGGCGTACCGGACGGACACCGACACCTCTCCGGGTCCCGGCTGAGGCTCCGGCACGTCCCTGACCGTCAGCACGTCCGGACCGCCGAACGCGGGAACGACGATTGCGCGCACCAGGCTCCTCCTCACGCTGCAGCAGTACGGCGCACCCAGTCCCGCTGGCCGTCAAGCGCGAGCCCGGCGCAGCCGCTGGGGGCGCAATGCCCGTTCCCTTGCATGGGGCAGGAATCCCTGCAATGGTTTGCATTATAGCCAGAACCGCAGGACCGGAGACAGCATGGACACCAGCGCGGACGTCGTCGTTGCCGGGGCCGGGCACAACAGCCTGATCGCTGCCTGCTACCTCGCCAAGGCCGGTTACCGGTGCCTGGTGCTGGATGCGCGTCACATACCCGGCGGTGGCGCCGCGACCGAGGAACTCCTGCTGCCCGGATTCCTGATCGACACCTGCGCGACCGGGCACACGCTGATCCGGGTCAACCCGCTGCTCACCGGCGACGAGCTCGGGCTGATCGCCGACTACGGGCTGCGCTACATCGACCCCGACCCGGTCGCGCACGTCGCGTTCCCCGACGGCGAGCACTTCACCATGTGGCTCGACCGGGACCGTACCGCCGCGGAGATCGCCCGCTTCTCCCCCGCCGACGCGACCAGTTACCTGCGCATGCTGGCCGAGTACGACGAGGTGAAGGGCATCTTCAGCGGCTCGCAGTTCACCCCGATCGGCTTCGGGCCGTCGCTGGACGCGCGGCTGGCCGAGCACCCGCGCGGGCGGGTGTGGCAGCGCCGACGCGTGCTGTCCGCATGGGACATCATCTCCCGCGAGTTCAGCAGCCGGCACGTTCAGGCGTTCATGCTCTGGATGGCCTTCCAGACCAACCAGGCCGTGGACGTTCCCGGTTCGGGTCTGCTGGCGTACTCCCTCATCTTCGGTCGGCAGCAGCGCAGCTGGTCCATCCTGGCCGGCGGATCCGGACAGCTGACCGCCGCGCTGACCGGCTACCTGGAGAGCCACGGCGGCACCGTGCTGTGCGACAAGGAGGTCACCCGGCTGGTGCTGGACGGCGGGCGATGCGTCGGGGTCGAGACCGCCGACGGCGAGCAGTACCTGGCCGGCACCGCGGTGCTGTCCACCATCCACGTCACCCACCTGCGCGACATGGCGCCCGCCGACGCGTGGCCAGAGGAGTTCCACTACGGGATCGATACCTACGACGTCGGCGTGCCAGGGTTCGGCGTGTACCTGGCGACCAGCGCTCCGCCGCGGTTCGAGACCCCGGACGGCCCGGTGACGGCCGTGTCGGCCGGAACCGTCGGCTGGCCGGAAGACGTCGTGCGGCTCGGCCAGGACCTGCGGGCCGGGCGGTTCGTCTCCGACGTGCCGTGGCTGCTGGTGGCCACGCCGACGCTCGTCGATCCGGCCCGCGCGCCGGCCGGCCAGCACACCGTGAAGATCCTCAGCCAGCAGATCTACGAACTGCCGGACGGCATGGGCGACTGGGAGACCGTCAAGGCTGAGCACGCCCGGCGGCAGATTGCCCGGGTGCGCGCCGCGGCGCCGACGTTCACCGACGACGTCATCCTGGGTCAGCTCGTGAAGTCGCCGGCTGACTACGAGCGGCTCAACCGGCATATGGTGCACGGCGCCTTCCACGGCGGCGACCGGGGGCTCGCGGGCAGCGGCCCGATGCGGCCGGTACCGGGCTGGGCGTCGCACCGCATGCCGATTCCCGGTCTGTACCAGACGGGCGGGTCCACTCATCCGGGTGGCTCTATTACTGGCGCGCCGGGCCGCAATGCCGCGATCGTGCTGCTGCACGATCTCGGCCACGACCCGGCTGAAGTGCTGAGCGCGCCGCCGCACGCCACGCTGACCCGACCGGCTGCGGCTAGCTGAGCGCCGGCAGCTGAGCGCCGGCAGCTGAGCGCCGGCAGCTGAGCGCCGGCAGCTGAGCGCAACCGGCGGCAGGGCACCGGCAGGGCACCGGCAGCGCAGGCGGCACGCCGGGCAACAGACAGGGGAACTACGTGATCGTCGATGCACATGCGCACATAGTGGTTCCGGCCGCGACGGCCGGCGAGGGGCGGACCGGGAGCTGGCGACCACAGGTCACGCTGGCGGCCGGGCGCTCGGTGATCTTTCACGATGGCCGGGAGCTGACATCGGTGATCAGGGAGTTCACCGACACCAGCCGGATGGCGCAGGAGGCAGCCGCGCAGGGCGTCGGCCACTTGCTGCTGTCGCCCTGGGTCAGGCTGCTGCCATTCGAGCTGCCATTGCCGGAAGCCCGGCAGATCTGCCGGCTGCAGAACGACGCGCTGGCTGGCATCGTCGCGGCAGACCCCGGCCAGTTCAGCGCTCTCGGCGCGGTCGCGCTCCAGGATCCGGTGAGCGCGGCAGACGATCTGCGCACGGTGATGGCCGACGGGCTCGCCGGAGTCGAGCTCACGCCCGAGATCGCCGGCCGCTATCTGGGTGATGACGCCTTCGAGCCGTTCTGGGCGGCGGCCGAGGAGACCGGGGCGCTGATTTTCGTCCACCCAGCGACCCGCGGCCTCGCGCTGCCGGTGTTCGGCGACTATTACCTGTGGAACAGCGTGGCCAACCCGGTGGAAACCGCGATCGGCGCTGCGCACCTGGTCATGGCCGGCGTGCTGGAGCGGTATCCGGCGCTGAAGATCGTGCTGGCCCACGCCGGCGGAGCACTGTGGGCTGTCCGCGGGCGGTTGCGGCGCGCCTACGCACAAGTGCCGGCTGCCCGCACCCGGCTGCGCGAGGCGCCCGATGCCTCACTCGCGCTGCTCTATCACGACACGGTGACCCACGACCAGGCGCTGCTCCGGCGGCTGATCGAGGACGCCGGCCCCGAGCACGTGCTGCTGGGCTCGGACCGGCCCTTCGACATGGGCAGCGACGACCCCGTCGGCGAGGTGCGCTCGCTCGGCCTGCCCGCTGCCGCCGAGGCCGCGGTGCTCGGCGGTAACGCCGCCCGACTGCTCGGCCACGCCGCGGCGCGATGGCGGTAAGCATGCTAAGCCGAAAGATAATGCACCGTTTCGGGCTAAAGAATTTACCTGTTAACGGGGTCGCCGGTATCAGGACCCGGCGGGCGCCAAGACGGGCAGTCCGGCGGCCTGGAGGTCGGCTGCCATCTCGGTGAGCTCCGCGGGCGGCACCTGGGTGAGCGGCGGCCGGACCGGACCGCCGGACATCCCGAGCAGGCCGGCCCAGGCCTTGATGTAAGGGACGGGGTTGCCGCGCCCGGGTGCCGCGTCGCCGTGCAGCCATCGGGCCGCGACCGCGCGCACCGGCTCCAGGGTCGCCGACACCTCCGCCGCTCGCGCCACGTCCCCGGCCAGCGCCAGCTCGGTGTACGTGCGCATCGGCCGCCAGCCGGGTACCTGGTAGAGATACGGCGCTGCCGAGGACATGAACACCCGCTGACCGTGCTCGACGATGTTCTCCAGCCAGGTGCCCTCGTTCGGCTCGCATACCAGGATCCGGTCCCCGACCCGCCGCAGCACCTCGAGGTAACGGGCGTGGTCGCGGCCAACCTTGATGCCGCACACATTCTTGATATCAGCGAGCCGATCGATCAGTTGCAGCGACAGACTGGCCCCGGCATATCGGGTGTCGAACAGCCAGATGCCGATACTGACGTTGCGGCACAGCCAGGCGAACCAGTCATAAAGCCCGTCGTCGTCCGCACTCGGGTAGTACGGGTTGATGACCACGGCGAAGTCGGCACCCGCCGCCTCCGCGTGCCTGGTCAGCTCTATCGCCTCGGTCACGCTGTGATGGCCGCTGTGCGCGATGACCTGGCACTTGCCGCGCGCAGCGGCGACGGCGGCAGCCACGAGCTGGCGGCGCTCCGCACCGCTCAGCGCCCAGAACTCGCTCATCACCCCGGCGCAGAACACCCCGTCGACGCCGAGGTCGCCGGTCAGCCGTTCCATGTCCGCGCCGAGCGCCGCAGTGTCCAGCTGGCCGTCGCGGTCGAACGGCGTCGTCGTGGCAGCCCACAGTCCGCTGAAGCGCTCGCGCGCCGCAGCCTTGGCCTCTGCTGGTGCGTAATCCACTGGTGCCTCCAGTCAGAGCGTTTCCGCCAGCCAGTCCGCGACCGCCGGCCTGGCCTTGTACCAGACATTGTTCAGGATGTGCACTCCGTCGTCGAAGATCAGCGTGGTCACCGGGCCGCCGTACTCCGCGGCGACCCTCTCGGCCTGCGCTGGCGGCGACGCGGCGTCGAGACCGCCGTATACCTGCAGCAGCGGCACGGTTGCCTGGCCCGCCGCGCCGGCCAGCGTGATCGATTCCATGACCGCCGCCGGATCCGGCCCGAGGTACTGGTACTGGCCCACCTTCGACAGCGGTTCCATGGTCTCGAACCGTCCGGCCGGCGTGTACCAGCTCGAGATCGACACCACGGCGCTCACCCGGTCGTCGATGGCCGCGGCGCGGATCGCGAAGAGCCCGCCGTAGGAGATGCCGCCCACCGCAAGGCGCCCGGTGTCCAGGTCCGGCCGGCCCGCCAGTACGTCGATAATGGCCTGAACCGCCCGCTCGTAGTCCGGCCGCAGCTTGCCCTGCAAGCTCACGCTGCCCTGGCCCGGCCCGTCGAACGCCGCGACGGCCATGCCCCTGGCGACGATGTGATCGCCGAGGTTGTACAGCTCCTCCTTGGTCGAGTCGGCACCGGGAAGCAACAGCACGACCGGCGGCCGGTCCGGGACGGCCGGGATTCGCAGGTAGCCATTCAGCGTCAGGTGCTCGAACGGGACGGTGAGGATCTCCATCGGCGGATCCAGGTGCGGCGCCGCCTTCTCCCAGGCCCTGGCCATGCCGGCCAGCGCAGCGCGGAACTGGTCCTGGTCGTGCGCGAACATGAAGCTGGCCCAGTGGTAGAACAGGCCGGCTCGCAGATAGGCGTCGCCAGCGGTACGGCGGCGCCCGGCCGCCAGTGCCTCATCGCCGCGCTCGACGTGGCCTTCCGCTTGGCGGCACCACGCTGCGCACCACTGCTCGTAGTCGGTGATCTGCTCGCGGAGCTGCTCGAACTCCCAGGGCGAGACGTAGTTAGACAGGATCCGCCAGGTAAAGCGGCGGTACATCGACTCCAGCCGGTCGTCCATGGGCCTCCTTCAGCTTCCTGCTGCCAACGCGGCCTGACCGGCAGCCTGCCGGCCGGCCAGCCGCTGCTCCGCCTGATGCTCGCCAACCCGCAGTGTCATCAGGGCACTGGTGCCGTTCCCGTGTGTCATCGTGAGTGCGTCGCGGGCCAGCTTCTCGGCCGGGCAGCCTGCCATGATCCCGCGGCCGCCGAACAGGAACAGTGCCTTCTGGGTGACCTCGATGGCCACTTCGGCCGTGTACACCCGCACTCCCCAGGACAGCTCGGGGTCGAAAGACGGTGCGTGCGAGTACTCCCACGCCGCCCGGAGCAGGAAGCTGCGAGCGGCGTCGAGCAAGATACGCATCCGGCCGAGGTCGTGCGCGACAAGCTGGTGACGGTGAATGGGCACGCCGCCCTGCACCCGGTCCAGTGACCAGTCCAGCGCCGCCTCGTAGGCGGACCTGGCGATGCCCAGGCACATCGCACCGTTGGTGATGTTGGCAGCGATCAGTCCCCGCTCCGCGGCGGCATACCCGTCACCGATGGCGGTCATCGCATGATCCCCGCCGACGCGGCAGCCGGTGAACCACACATCCGACTGCGGCGACCCCCGCTGGCCCAGCTTTGCGTACAGCGGCCCGGTCGCTACCCCTGGCGTCGCGGCGGGGACGGCGAACATGGTCGCGCCGCGCCGGATTCCAGCGGCCGGGTCGGTCCGGGCGAGGACGAAGTACAACGACGCGATGGGGCCATTGGTGATCATGGCCTTGTGCCCGTCCAGCACCCAGTCACCGCCGTCCGGCCGCGCGCGCAGCATGGCGCCGTGGCCGGGCGCGTCATAGGGCAGCGCGTTGTCCGAGCCGGCCGCTGGCTCAGTGCCGGCGCTGGCCGGCACGAAGCGCTCGTCCTCGGCAATCCCCCGGACAACGAGGTCGCGGATCGGGGCCGGCAGGCGCGGCACCAGGCGGGCAAAGCGCCAGTAGTGCCGGAAGAAGTAGGCGACTGACACATCGCCCGCCGCGAGTTCCTCGGCTACCAGGCATTGGGTCACCATGTCCGCTCCTATCCCGCCAAGCTCGGGCGGGAGCGGCAGGGCCTTAAGGCCCAGGGCCGTGCCTTCACGCATCAGGTCGAAGGGAAACTCTTCCGCGCTTGCCAGCTGCTCCAGGCGCGCCACGGCCGGCCGTACCACGCGCACCGCGTAGTCCCTGGTCCTGTCCACCAGGTCCCGCTGACGGCTGGTGAGCTCGAAGTCCATCTCTGGCACTTTCATCCGGGGCCGCACCGCGGCCAGTAGGTCAGGCCGCGATGACATCCTCGATGCGGCCGGGCAGGTCGTGCGCCGGTGCCGCCGCCGTGCTCACCGGCCCCGTGCTCACCGGCCCCGTGCTCACCGGCCCCGTGCTCACCGGCCCCGTGCTCACCGGCCCCGGTCCCCCGCCGGGACTTCGCCTTCCTCGATGGTGCCGCCCAGGTACAGCGCCCGCATCTGCGGGTTCGCCAGGATCTCCGCGCCGGTGCCCTCCAGCCGTACCCGGCCGGTCTCCATCACGACGCCATGATCAGCCAGGCCGAGCCCGACGCGCACGTTCTGCTCCACCAGCAGGATCGTCCGGCCGTTGTCGCGCATCTGCCTGATGCTGTCGTACATCATGGCGGCAGCCCGCGGCTCGAGGCCCATCGAAGGCTCGTCCAGTACCACCAGGGCAGGGTCGAGCATCAGCGCGCGGGCGAACTCCACCATCCGCTGCTGCCCGCCGGACAGTTGCCCGGCTCGCTCGCCCGCCCGCTCGCCCACGATCGGGAACTGCTCGGTCACCGTCGCGATGCGCGCGCGCACCGCGCTCGCGTCGCGCAGCAGGAAGCCGCCGAGTTCGACGTTCTCCCGGACGGTCAGCTCGGGAAACAGGTTCCTGGACTGCATGACCTGGACGATGCCGCACTCCAGGATCTTGCGCGGCGTGGCACCGCCGATCTCGGCGCCACGGAAGGTAACGCTGCCGACCCGCGGCCGGAGCAGCCCGCTGACGACCTTGAGCAGCGTCGACTTCCCGGCACCGTTGGGGCCGACCACGCAGGTGATGGAACCGTCCTGCACGGTGAGGTTCACTCCGCGCAGGACGTCACCGCTGCCGTAGCCGGCGAACAGGCCGGAGATGGTCAGCATGTCAGCCTGCCTCTCTCATGTCGCTGCCCAGGTAAGCCTCGAGGACGTCAGGGTTGGCCCGCACTTCCGCCGGAGCACCAGCGGTCAGGGCACAGCCCTGATGCATGACTAGCACCCGGTCACACAGGCCCATGACGAACTCCATGTCGTGCTCCACGATCACGAACGTGATGCCCTCGTTGTTCAGCGACCGGATGCGGTCTGCCAGACCTCGCAGCAGCGTCGGGTTCACTCCGCCGGCCGGCTCGTCCAGCAGCATGACCGAGGGCTTGGCGACCGTGATGAACGCGAACTCCAGCAGCTTCTGCTGGCCGTAGGACAACCCGCCGGCCGGCTCCTCCGCCAGCGGGGTCAGCCCGACGAAATCCAGCACCTCCATCGCGCGGCTGCGCTCCGCGCCCGACTTCCAGGACCGTAGCTGCCCGACGAAGCCGCGCCGCTGGGTGGCGACGTGCAGGTTCTCCAGGACCGTCAGCCGCGGGAAGATGCGGGTGATCTGGAAGGTCCGCCCGAGCCCCAGCGCGAATACCTGGTCTGCCCTGGCATTAGTGATGTCCTTCCCGCGCAGTGTGACCCGCCCGGCGTCCGCGGTCTCATATCCGCTGATGACGTTGAACAACGTGGTCTTGCCCGAACCGTTCGGCCCGATCAGGCCGTTGATCGCGCCTTCCTCGAAGGTCATCGTGCAGCCGGCCAGCGCCTGGATGCCGCCGTATGACTTCCTGACGTCAGACACCTGGAGGATGCTCACCGTGCTACCTCGTCTCCGCCCGCATGGGGCACCGCCGCGGTCGCCGGCGGTGCTCCGGGCAGCCCGCCTGCCGGCGACTGCGCTGCCGGCGACTGCCCTGCCGGTGACTGCCCGGCCGGTGACTGCCCTGCCAATGCCGGGACCGCTGGCGAACGGGCCGCCGCCCGCCGCCGCGCAATCAGCGCGCGCCGCCACAGCTGGGTCACGCTCGGCGCGATCCCAGCAGGCAGCAGCCGCAGGATCAGAATGAACAGGACACCGTAGGCGATCAGGTACAGATTCGCGTTGCCGAACTGGAGGTAGAAGTACTGCTGCAGCGGTATCAGCAGCAGCGCCCCGATCACCGGGCCGGACAGCGTGCCGATACCACCGACGAAGACCAGCACCGCGATGGCGAGGTCGAAGGTCGGATCGAAACCGAACTGCGGGTAGACCGAGCCGATGAACGGCGCGTAGAGCCCGCCGGCGACGCCGACGAAGAACGCTGATATGGCGTAGGCGATCAGCTTGGTCCGGGTGGCGTTGATGCCGAGCCCTCTGGCGCGGTCCTCGTCGTCGCGGATCGACAGCAAGCCGAGGCCGTACTTGGACCTGCGGACCCACCAGGACGCTGCGCACGCCACGATGGCAGCGACCAGGCCGACGTAATAGAAGGGCTCGTTGAAGTAGCTCCCCTGCCACGTCGGGAACGACATCTCCAGGCCGCCCGATCCGTTCGTCCAGGACACCAGGTTGAACGCCAGTAGCTGCAGGATGAACATGACCGCAACGGTCAGGATGATGAAGGTGTGCCTGCGCACCCGCAGCACCACAAAGCCGATAGGTACCGCCGCCACCGCACTCACCAGGCCCGCCACCGGCAGCAGGCCGAAGGTATCCCAGCCTGCCGGGACCTTCGCGTGCAGGGCCAGCAGCGCCACCGTGTACTGACCGATGCCGTAGTAGGCGGCATGCCCGATCGAGATGTACCCGGAGTACCCGGAGAAGATGTTCCACCCGATCGCGGCGACCAGGAAGATCATCGTGATCACCGCGATGGACGTCACGGCCGGGTTCGGGAAGAGCAGCGGGAACACGGCCAGGAAGGCCAGCAGCAGGCCGGTGCTGGTCCACCGGATCTGCCTGGGCGGCTCGTAGGGGATGTGCTCGGGAGCGGCTGCGCCCTTCGGTGTCACGTCGATCGCGGTCACTGCGCACGCACCGCCTTCCGGCCGAGCAGGCCTTGCGGCCGCACCAGCAGGATCAGGATGAGGATCACGTAGAAGGTCGTCTGGCCCCAGGTAGGCGACCAGACCACCGCGACCACGTCCTGGATGACCAGCATCAGCACGGATGCGATCAGCGCGCCGCTAAGGCTGCCGAAGCCGCCGAAGATGACGATCGCCAGCAGTCGGGAGATGAGGTCGTAGGAACTGGCCGCGTCGAAGGAGTTGGTGAGACCGAACACCATCCCCCCCGCCGCAGCCATTGCCACTCCGATGCCGAGGGTGTACGCGGACACCCAGTCGGTGTTGATGCCGACCAGTCGCGCCGCCGTCGGGTTCTGCATGGATGCTCGCAGGCTGCGGCCGAACCTGGTCCGGTAGAGCAGGTAGTAGACGCCGGCCAGCAGCACCACGCTCATCAGGAATGCGTAGACGTAAATGTCCGGGAAGATGAGCGAGCCGATAGTGAACGAGTTGTTGACATAGGGAGTGCTGATCTGGACCAGGTTGCTGGTGAAGACCAGGTCGAGGATGCCTTCCGCGATCGTGCCCACGGCGAACATCACCAGGAGCGACATGATCACGCGGTCTTGCTTGATCGGCTTGATCATCGACCAGTACACGGCGACGCCGATCAGGAACATCCCCGGCATGGTGATCACCAGGCTGAGGAAGGGGTCGATGCTCAGGTGCGAGAAGAGCGCATAGCTCAGGTACGCACCAAGGACGACCATGATCCCCTGCGCGAAGTTGACTATCTCCATCACGCCGAACACGAGCGTGAGGCCACCAGCCATCAGCGCGTAAAACCCTCCGACCAGGATTCCATCAATGATGGCCTGGAGAACCAGCATCAGAAACGCTCCCTAGGTTCTAAATCGCCACGCCGGCTTCGCTCACCTTCCGCGGACTAGGCCGTCAGCCGCCCGCGCCCCAGACCGGCTTCACGGCGAGGATCGGTACCGGGTGGCCTGCGCCAGCCGGCAGCACGTCCACCAGCGTGCCCTTCTGCCACTGGAACACGAAGGGAGTAGCCGCCTCGTTCTCGCCGTCGGGCAGGAACTTGACCGGGCCCTGAACGGTCTGGAAGGTGACATTGGAGTGCAGGTAGTGCTCCAGGGCGGAGTTGCTGGTGCTCTTGAGGTGATCGACCGCCTGAGTGAGCACCTGGCCGGCGGAGAAGGCTTCAGCCACGTCGGCGCTGATGTCGTTAGCGGTACCGCCGAACATCTTCAGGTAGAGCGCCACCATGGCGGAGTTCTGGTAGAAGGTCGAGCCGGGGTACCAGGTGTTCGGCACCATGATGCCGCCGGTGTTATTGGCGCCCACCGCCTTGACGAACGCCGTGCCCTGGTCCGGCCCGGACGCCTCGATCAGGACCTTCGGGTTGTACTTGTCCTGGATGAAGTCCTGGATGAACGCGTAGCCGTCGGGCGGCATGGTTCCGAGCACCACGACCGGAGCCTTCGATGCCGCGATCGCGGACGCGATCGGCGTGTAGTCCGTGGTCTCCAGCGGGTACAGCTTGTAGACGACGCTGGTGAAGCCGTGCGCGCTCAGGTAAGCGCGCGCGCCGTCCAGCATCGGCTGCAGGAACGGGTCGGTCATCGAGGCGTACGCGACGTCCTCCGGCTTGTGCGTGGCCACCAGCCACTTGGCGAACGTGATCAACTGATACTTCGCCGAGGCACTGACGTCGAAGACGTTGTGCAGGCCCTGCTGGAACACCGACGGCCCGCCGCCGATGCCCTCGATCATCACGTAGCCGTACCGGTTCGCGATGACCGACGAGGGCTTGGTGAGCAGCGTGGAGTAAGGGCCCATCACGAAGTTCACGTGGTTGACGGTGATGAGTTTCTGGTAGTTGGTGACAACCTGCGTCGGGCTCGACCCGTCCGACAGGAAGTCGATCTGGATCTTCCGGCCAAGGATGCCGCCGTGCGCGTTCTGGTAAGCCGCCCAGGTCTCATAACCCTGCTTAGTCGCCAGGCCGTCGCCGGAGAAGTCACCGGACAGCGAGACCGAAACGCCGATCGTGATCGGCCCGTGGGAGGTCCCGGAGGAACTCGGGGACGACCCGCATGCCGCGGCCGCTAGCGCTAGCACTGCCGCTCCCGCGGTCCACCAGCCGGCCCTGCGGCTTCTGCGTCCCGGGACATGCCTTCTATCGAGTTTCATGGCAAACAATCAACCTCCTGATTCGGGCGCCGGCCGGGTCGGCCGACCGCCTTTTCGGCTCACTGGCCGACACAGGTCATCTGCCGCGCAGGAGCCGTTTCCTCTCGCTGGCGGGCGCTGGCATAACCGGCCTGCCAGGGCCGCCAGCACATTGTTCGCCCCAGGCGGCGCCGTTGCCGCTGGACTCGCGAATGCCGTAATCGCTGTATGAAATGGATGTAACACAAACGATTGCAGTCATGCTACGGTCCGGGTATCAGGGTGTCAACGCTTCACCGTGCAGGCCTGACAGCGCCGGGCCCGCGGCTGGCGCGCGAGGGCCGGCTTAAGGACCGCCGCGGCGAGAGACGGGCGTTCGCACGGGCCTGATTTGCTGTACTGGCTCGTGCAAACATTTGTCACACTCCCGGCCGGAGCCGCCGGGAGCAGGCACCGGCGACAAGGAGCCCGGCATGACGACAAGCAACGCCGCGGGCCGGGTCGGCACAGCCCGAGCCACCTGCGGAACCGCCGGCGGATCCGCGCTGCCCATGGTCGTTCAGCGGGACCTGGCTGTCCCCATGGATGACGGCCTCATACTGCGCGCGGACGTGTTCCGGCCGCCGGGTGCGGGCCCGTTCCCGGTGATCATGTCGCTCGGACCGTACGGGAAGAGCCTGCCGTTCCAGTCCGACTGGTTCGCAAGCCGGTGGGAGCGGCTGCTGGCCGGCCATCCCGAGATCGCTGACGGGTCCAGCTGCGCGCAGATGAACTGGGAGACGGTGGACCCGGAGCGGTGGATCCCGCTGGGCTACGCCGTGATCCGGGTCGACTCGCGCGGGGCTGGCCGGTCGCCAGGCATGCTCGACCTGCTGTCCCGGCGCGAGATCCGCGATTTCTACCTGGCCATCGAATGGGCCGGCGGGCTGCCGTGGAGCAACGGGCGGGTGGGACTGTGCGGCATCTCCTATTACGCCATGAACCAGTGGCTGGTGGCCGCGCTGCGGCCGCCGCACCTGGCCGCCATCCTGCCCTGGGAGGGCGCCAGCGACCACTACCGGGACATGTCGCGCCACGGCGGTATCTTCAGCAACGGGTTCTTCGAGCGCTGGTATCCGCGCCAGGTGCTGCCGATGCAGCACGGCCTCGGCACGGCGGGCGCTCGCAGCCCCTGGGTCAGCGACGGCCTGGCTAGCGGACCGCAGACGCTCCCGGAGGCGCAGCTATGGGAGTTGCGCACCGATTACCTCGGTGGCCTTCGCTCGCACCCGCTGGATGACAGCTGGCACGCCGAGCGCACCGCTGACCTCGGGCAGATCCAGGTGCCACTGCTGTCGGCGGCGAACTGGGGCGGCCTCGGCCTGCACAGCCGGGGCAACTTCGAGGGATTCGCGCGGGCAGGCTCGGCTGCCAAATGGCTGGAAGTCCACACCGGCCGGCACGAGGAGCTCTTCTATACCGCGCACGGACTGGACCTTCAGCGGCGGTTCTTCGACCGCTTCCTCAAGGGCGCGAACAACGGCTGGGACTCCGAGCCACCGGTGATGATCTCCGTCCGGCACGCGGACGGCACCATCCGCCGCCGCGGCGCGGACTCATGGCCGCTGCCCGGGACGCAGTGGACCCGCTGGCACCTGGACGCCGCCGCGGCAGCGCTGCTGACGTCGGCGGCGCCGCCCCGCGACGCGGCCAGCGCTGCTTTCGACGGCCTCGGCGACGGTGTCACATTCACCTCTGCCCCGTTGCCGGCCCCGCTCGAGCTCACCGGACCGCTCGTCGCGGACCTGCAGGTCAGCGCGGACGGCGACGATGCCGACCTGTTCCTGACGTTGCGGGCGTTCGGCCCCGACGGCGGCGAGTTGACCTTCCAGGGGGCGAACGACCCTCGCGCGCCGCTGTCGCAGGGCTGGCTCCGGCTGTCCCACCGGGCTGTCGATCCGGCCCGGTCGCTGCCCTGGCGCCCCTGGCACAGTCACCTGCAGGCCGAGCCCGTCAGCCCTGGCCAGGTCTACCCGGCCGCCGTGGAGATGTGGCCGACGTGTGTCGTGCTGCCGGCCGGCTACCGGCTCACGCTGACGGTGGCCGGCCGCGACTTCGCCCGGCCGGCCGGGCAGGACGGGTTCTACGGCTCCGGGCCGTTCGCGCACGATGACCCGGCAGACCGGCCGCCGTCGCGACGGGCCGTCGTCACTCGCGTGCATACCGGCGGCAGTGCGCCCTCCGCCCTCCTGCTGCCCGTCATCAGGTAACGGGCTTGCCTGCGCCGGTCAGTCGGCTCACTGACTCGGGCCGGCCGGTCCGGGGCACCGCAGCCAGCGTCAGCCCCAGCCGTGCGGCTCGCTGTCCAGCAGGCCAAGGTCGGCCAGGCCACGGCGCAACCGCCCGGCCGCCTCGTCGTCGAGGTCCAGCAACGGCAGCCGGACACCGCCGGCTGGCCGGCCGAACATCGCCATCGCCGCCTTGACCGACGCCGGGTAGCCGGTCTCGCGGAGCAGGTGCCACAGCGCCGACGCCCGGTACTGCAGCGGCCGGGCGCGGTCCGTGGCGCCGTCGCGGCAGGCCTCATACAGGCTGGTCACCAGCCCCGGCGCGAGAATGGCCGAGGGCGAGAAGCAGCCTGCGCCGCCGACCGGCATCGAAGTGAGCACGTACTCGATCCCGGTGAGCATGGCGAAGCCCGGCCGCAGCGCGCTGGTGCGCGCGCAAGCCTCGGTGAAGGACTGCATGTCATAACTGGCGTCTTTTACCCCGGCGAAGTTGTCGCACCGGCCGATCAGTTCCGCCAGCAGGTCGGCGTCCAGCCCCACGCCGAGCCGGCTCGGGAAGTTGTAGGCGAGCACGCCAACCGATACGGCCCTGGCGACCGCGGTGAAGTGGGCCAGCAGGGCCTTCCGCGGCGGCCGCCAGTGGTAGGGAGTGACGACCACGACAGCCGCGGCGCCGGCCTTCTCGGCATGCTGGGCCAGTTCGATCACCTGGCCGGTGCCGGGCATGCTGACGTGCGCGACGACGGGAACTCGCCCGCCCGCGGCACTGACTGCCGTCTCGACCAGGCGCATGCGCTCGGCCATGCCCAGGTTGAGCGACTCGCCCGTGTGCATCGGCAGCGCCAGGCCGTGTACGCCGCGGGCGATGAGGAAGTCGCAGATCAGCTCGAGCGTGTCCAGGTCCAGGTCGCCGGCCTGGGTGAACGGGGTGACCGGGGCGCCGATGACACCGCCGATCCCGGCTGCCGGTGGTACTGGCATGAAACTCTCCTTCGGGCCGACTCCAGACTGAGCAACGAGCGTGTCATCCTGCCAAGCTCGCGGTGTCGGGCCGGGTCATGGTGATGATCGGCCGGATCGCCTCCCGGCCGGCCAGCGCCGCGAACGCGGCCGCGACGTCAGGCAGTGCGTACTGCTGCGCGGTCAGCGGTCCGGTCGCGACCGCGCCAGCGGCCAGTAGCGAGATCATGGCTGGGTAGGCACTCGGGCTGGAGCGAACGCCCAGCACGGTCAGCTCGTCGAGCACCAGCGGATCGGCTGGCAGTTCCGCGCTCCGGCCGCCGGCCAGGCCGAGGACCGCGATCGTCCCGCCGCGCCGGGCCGCGCGCATGGCCTGCGCCAGCACTGCGGGATTGCCCGAGCAGTCGAAGACGTAGTCCGCGCCGCGGCCGCCAGCCGCCGCGCGGACCGCGGCAACCGGATCGGCGGTGCTGTAATCGACAACCTCGGTGCTGCCCAGTTCACGGGCGGTGACCAGCCGCTTGCCGCGGCCTACCGTGATCACCCTGGTTGCCCCGGCGGCGCGCGCTACCTGCAGCATGAGCAAGCCGAGCAGGCCAGGGCCGAACACGGCCACGCACGACCCGGCTTCCAGCCGGGCGCGCCTGGCCGCGTGCACGGTCAGCGCGCCCTGGTTGACCAGTGCCGCCGCCACGTCGCTGACCTGCGGCGGCACCTTGTGCAGGGCAACCGCGGGACGGACCGCGTACTGCGCCAGCGCGCCGGGGGCGGTGTGGCCGTACAGCTTGAAGCCCGGCTCGCGCACCCGCTCGCACAGGTTGTACCGGCCGGACCGGCACATCGGGCACATCCCGCAGCCGGTGTGGTTCTCGGCGACCACCCGGTCGCCGAGAGCAAGTCCGCTGCGCTCGGTACCGGGCCCGAGCGCGGCCACCTCGCCGGACCACTCGTGGCCGATGATGAACGGCAACGCCGGCGGCCAGGTCCCGCGGTAGTCTCCAGCCACGATCTTCAGGTCGGTGCCGCAGATCCCGCAGGCCAGCACCCGGCACAGGACCTCGCCGTGGCCGGGCTGCGGCACCGGCACCCGCTCGACGGTCAGCCGGCCGAAGTCACGCAGCACGGCCGCGTCCATCTCGGCCGGGACGCTGCCTGCGGTCATCGCTGCAACCCGGATCCGGCGGCGCTCAGCCCGTCGGCGGCAGGACTGTCCGGTGGCTCGGGCTTTTCGGCGGCCCCGTGCTGGCCGGCATCGCCGAGCGCGGCCCAGATCTCGCTGGCCCGGCGCACCACGTGATCGGCGACCGCCTCCGCGATTTCCTCGGCTCGTGTCTCGTCAGCAAGCTCCGGCCGCCCGTACCAGCCGGTCGGCGCGATGTCATGGAAGTCCTGCAGCACCGGGTAGACGTCCGGCCGCCGGAACAAGCCGTGCGCGGTCTCGCCCGCGGCCAGGTTGCTGGCTTCGATGCGGCGGTCGAGCCGGACCAGGCCGGGCTCGTAGGCCAGCACCGCCGCCGTCTCCATCGACCCGGCGTGGGTGAACTCCATCTCCTCCGGATACATGCTGTGGGTGATCACGTGCGTCTCGGCGATCACGATCTGCACCCGGTGCCGCTGCTGCACCTCGGCTGCTGCCAGCCGCAGTGTCGCGGAGTTGCCCTCGTGCCAGTTCACCAGCACGATCCGGGACACCCCGGCATGGCTGAGCGCAGCGCAGACGTCGGCGACAACGGCCGACATCGTGGCCGGCGACAGCGACAGCGATCCTGGCCACGGCAGGTGATAGGGCGCCACGCCGACCGGGCCGAGCGGCGCGACAACGGTGTCCAGCCGGAATGCCACCCGTTCGGCGATGGACTGCGCCGCGAAGGCATCGGTGCCGAGCGGCAGATGACCGCCGTGCTGTTCGACGCTGCCAGCCGCGATGACCGCCGTGCCGGTCGCCGCCAGCATCCTGGCGGCCACCGGCTGCGAGAGCCGCTCGAGCTGACGATCGGGGTGGCGCGGCATGGACTGTCAGCCTCCGTATCCCGCGGCAGCGCCCTGCGCGACCGCCTTGCGGTGAGCGCCAATCGGCGTTTCCCACGCCTGCGTGACGACGTCGACCAGCGCCGGGCCGTCGCTGCGCAGCGCGGCCGCCAGCGCTGCGGCCAGTCCAGCGGGCTCGGTGACGCGCTCGGCGTGCAGTCCGAAGCCGCGGGCGACCTCGGCATAGGCGATGTCGGCGAAGTCGTCGTCTTCGTAGCCGCGGCCGAAGGTGATCCGCCGGTACCAGCGGATCCAGCCGAGGGAGCGGTTGTTCAGCACGACTATGGAAACGGGCAGTCCGAGCTCGGTCAGTGTGGCCAGCTCGCCGACTGCGTAGCCAAGCGCGCCATCGCCGGTCAGCACCACCGTGCGGCCGGCCGGCCCGTCCGTCGCCGCGACGGCCGTGGCAGCGCCGATCGCGGCCGGCACAGCGTAGCCAAGCCCCGCCAGCCCGCGCGGGCTTATGACCTGGCGCCCCGGCAGCCGCTGCTCGAAGTAGACCCCGCCCCAGCCGCTGGCCAGGCTGGCGTCACAGATAAGCCGGTCGGCTGGCCCGAGGGCCTGCTCGAGCGCGGCGAGCACGCGCTGCGGCGCGATGGGCACGGCGTCGCTGGCCCGCTCCCGGTCGCGCGCCGTTCGCCAGTCCGCCGCGAGTTCCGCCAGCCGCGCCCGCCACTGGCCGCGGTCCGGTTCGCCCTCGCCGCGGCCCGGTTCACTCTCGCCGCGGCCGGTATCCGTGGCCGCGCTACCGGTGTCGGCGCCACCGGTTTCGGTGCCACCGCCGAGTTCGGCCAGCAGGGCCTCCAGGCCCGCCCGCGCGTCGGCGAGCAGCCCGGCGGTGAGGCCGAACGCCCTGCCCAGCTCTGCCGGGTCGATGTCAAGCTGGACCACGTCCTGGCCGGGCCGCGGAAGTGCCCATCCGTAGGTGGCGCCGCCGCTGGCCTTGGCCCCGGCGAGCAGCACGACGTCGGCTTCGGCGAGTGCGGCGGCGGCCGCGCTGCTGCCCATCGTGCCGGTCACGCCGACGCTCAGCGGATGGTCCTCCGCGATCGCTCCCTTGCCAGTCAGCGTCGTCCCGACGGCTGCCGACAGGCGCTGCGCCAGTGCCGTGACCGCCGGGCCGGCGCCCGAGTGCATAACACCGCCGCCGGCCAGCAGGAACGGGCGGGCGGCCCGACGGAGCACCCGCGCCGCGGCGATGACGTCGGCAGGCTCGGGCGGCGGGCGGAACGCCGGGAAGGCGCCGAACCGAAGCGAACCCAGGTGCGGTACCGCCGGCGCAGCCGGACCGTCCAGCACGTCCTGCGGCAGCAGCAGCGCGACCGGCCCCGGCCGGCCGCTTGTCGCGGTCCTGAAGGCCTGCCGGACAAGACCGGGCATCGAGGCCGCGTCCGGGATGGCGGCCAGCCATTTGGTTACCGGTGCCAGCAGCGCTGCCTGGTCGAGCGCCTGCGACGCGGCGCCCCGGTAGCGGTGTGCTGCCATCCGCGTGGGCAGATCGCTGACCAGCGCGATGACCGGGATCGACGCACCCAGCGCCTCGCCGAGCCCAGACGGCAGCTTGGCCGCGCCCGGCCCGACCGTCGCATCGCAGATGCCGGCCTGCCCGGTCACCCGCGCGTACCCGTCGGCCGCGTAGGCGGCCGACCGCTCATCCCGCGTCAGCACGTGCACGATGGCCGGCGCCCGGTCCAGGATCGCGTCGTACAGCGCCAGCGTCTGCCCGCCGGGAACGCCGAAAACGTGCCGGACGCCGTGCTCGGCCAGCAGGCTCACCAGGAGCGCCCCGCCGTGGCTGGCGGGCCCCTGCCCGCTGTCACCTGGCGCCGGAGCCCGGCCCGCCACCGCGATCCGGGTGCCTTGCCCGCCTGGGTGCGGATCCACGCCGACGACCGGCCTTTCCGGCATCCGACCTGCACGAGATGCCCGCAGAGGGTGAAAGTGCAACCGTTTGCAGAATGCTCGCGCACCCGCGCCTGGATTGTCAAGGGCAGGCCCCGGGAGCCAGGGCACGGCAGGATCAGCCAGAGCCAACACGGCGGGATCAGCCAGAGCCAGGAGCGCCCCGCGCGTCAGGAGTCGCCGGCGTCAGGAGCCGCCGGCGTCAGGAGGCTCCCGCGTCAGTCCGCGGCCCGTGGCGCCGCGGTGGATCCGCGGATGACCAGTTCGCCGGAGATCAGCACCGTTTCGGGATTCCGGTCCGGATCGTCGACGAGCGACATGAGCAACTCCGCCGCCCGCGCGCCGACGTCGTACTGCGGGATCCGGATCGTGGTCAGGGGCGGCTGCAGGCGGCCGGCCAGCAGCATGTCGTTGAAGCCCACCACCGAGATGTCCTGCGGGCACGCAAGCCCGCGCTCCGCGGCCGCGGCGATGATGCCGATCGCCAGCAGGTCATTGCCCGCGACCACCCCGGTGATGCGCGGGTGCCTGGTGAGCAGGTCCTGCGCTGTCGCATAACCCGCGTCCTCGTCGAACGCGACAGCCTCGAGTGCTGCCACCTCTTTCAGGCCGAGCCGGGCCACCGTCTGGTCGAAGCTGGCCCGGCGCCGGGCGCCGTTGGAGGTGGCCAGCGGTCCGCCGACGAACGCCAGCCGGCGATGGCCTAGCGCGTACAGGTGCTCGGCTGCCTCGAGCGCGCCGTGGAAGTCATCCGGAACGACTGCCGACACGCCGCCGCGGTCGATGGTCCTGTTGACCAGCACGAGCGGAGCGCCGCCCGATCGCAGTTCGGTCACCAGCGGGTCGTCGCGCAGCGCCATGGCCAGGAGCAGACCATCCACCTGGCTTTCGAGCATGGCCGCGACCTGGCGCCTGGCCTTGCCCATGTCGTTGTCGGTGCTGGACAGCAGCAGCGAGTAGCCCGCCCGGTCCAGAACGTCCTCAGCGCCGCGCACCGTGGGCGGGAAGAACGGGTTGGTGATGTCGGGGACGACCATCCCGATGGACAGCGAGCGCCTGGTCTTCAAGGCTCGCGCCATCCCGTTCACCCGGTAACCGAGACCGTCGGCGGTCTCCCGCACGCGCTCCAGGGTCTGCGGATTGAGCAGTGCGGCGGTCCGCTCGTTCAGCGCGCGGGATGCGGTGGAGATGTGCACCCCGGCCGCCTCGGCGACATCCTTGAGCCGGGGAGAACGGCGCGCCGCAGCCATCGCCCCACCCCGCTTTCCGCGTCGGATCGCAAACGCTAGCACCAAACGATAACTAAACTGTACCAGCCGCTGACCACGCGGTTCTCTGGCCGTGAGCGGGCATACCGGCCGCGACCTGCGCCCAGGCGGGCCGTCGGGCCTTGACAGTGCGGGACGGCCATCGTTAGCGTCGATGCAAACGGTTGCCGGCAGACAGGCGCCCTAGCACGCCGGCCTGCGTGCGTTCCTGCCCTGGCGACGGAGGGAGACGGTCGTGCCGGACGTCGAGATCACCTCGGCAGTGGCCAACTGGGGCCCGCGGTTCACGGCCCAGGGCGTCGACCCCGGCGACTTCGCCCGGGTAACCGGTCCGCTCGAGCGCTGGGCGGACTGGCTCGGGGCCTGGAGCGCTAACGGCGACCTGCACGCGACGCTCGCCCGTGAGGCGCAGGATGCGGGCCGGCTCCTGACTGCGGGGGAAGCCTGGGTCCGGGCCGCGCTCAGCTATCACTTCGCCAAGTTCGTCTGGATGCTTGACCTGGACAGGCACCGGGTTGCCGCCGACCAGGCGGTGGCAGCCATGAACCGCGCGCACCGGCTGCTCGATGCCACCGCCGAGCGGGTGGAGATCGGCTTCGATGGCGCCACCATGATCGGCAACCTGCGCAGGCCGCCGGGTGCGCAGCGACCGCCACTGGTGCTGTTGATCGCCGGCCTTGACTCCACCAAGGAAGAGTTCTTCGCGGTGGAGAACGTGTTCCTGGCGCGCGGAATGGCGACGTTCTCGCTGGACGGCCCCGGCCAGGGCGAGACGGGCTATGCCCTCAAGATCCGCCCGGACTTCGAGGCGCCGGTGGCCGCCGTGCTGGACGTGCTGTGCGCCCGCAGCGACCTCGACGGGAGCCGGGTCGGCCTGCTGGGAGTGAGCCTCGGCGGCTACTACGGTGCCAGGGCGGCCGCCTTCGAGCCGCGCATCAGGGCGGTGGTGATCTGTGGCGGTCCCTACGACTACGGCGCGCTCATCCGCGACCGGGCGCCGCACAGCTTCGCGACGTTCGCGCATAACAGCGGAACTACCACGCCGGAGGAGACCTACGAGTTCGCCGCCCGGCTGACCCTGGAGGGCGTGCTCGGTCAGCTGAGCCAGCCCATGATCGTGGTCTTCGGCAAGCGTGACCGGCTTATCCCCTGGCAGCACGCCGAACGGGTAGCGACCGAGGCCCCGAACGCCGACCTGTGGCTGTTCGAGGAGGGCAACCACGTCTGCATGAACCTCACTTACCGATGGCGGCCGCAGGCGGCGGACTGGCTGGCCGAGCGGCTGGGTGAGATCTCCTGACCGGGCACCCGCCAGCCCTGCGGGTGCTCAGTGACTCCGGCGGAACCGGCGACAGCACCGACCACGCCACGGGACCCGCTGCTGCGCGGAGCGCGCGACCGCCGTGCGCTCACCGTGATGACCGTGGCGCACGGCATCCAGCATCTTTACGTCGCCGGCCTGGCCCTTGCCTACCCGTTCGTGGTCGCGCAGTTTCATCTCTCCTACGCCGTGCTCGGCGTCGTGTTGACAGCGGCGGGCCTGCTCGGCGGATTCCTGCAGGGCACCGCAGGCCTGCTGCGGCGGATGAGCGCCCGCGCGATCATCGCCGCGCAGAATACCGGGCTGGCCGTGGCGAGCTTGCTGGCCGCCGTAGCGCCGGCCTTCGGCGTGTTCGCCGCCGCCAGGGTGCTGGGCGCGGCGGTGAGCTGGCCGCAGCATCCGGTCGGCTCGGCATATCTGTCACAGCGGTTCCCGCACCGTCGGGCTACCGTGCTGAGCTGGCACACCGCCGGGGGCAGCATCGGGACCGTGGCGGCGCCGCTGATCCTGTCAGCGGTGATCGCGACGGCCGGCTGGCGCACCGGGCTGCTCGTGCTCGGCGCCTTGCTGCTGGCCGGCGCGGTCATCGTCCGGGTGGCGCTGCCAGCGGAGCGGCGGGCCGCGGCCACCGGCCACGACAGTACCGGCGGACAGGACGGGGCCGACGGACAGGACGGGGCCGCCGGTCGGGCCATGGCTGCCAGCGACCACAGCACCGCCAGCGACCACAGCACCGCCAGCGACCACAGCACCGCCAGCGACCACAGCACCGCCAGCGACCACAGCACCGCCAGCGACCACAGCACCGCCAGCGACCACAGCACCGCCAGCGACGACGAGTCCGCCCGCCCGGCGGGGCCCGCGCCGCTGCGCACGGTGTTGCGCGGCCGGCGCGTGATAGCACTCTTGATCGCCTCGACTATCGCGGCAGGCGGTCGCGGGCTTGGCGTGCTGACCACCTACGTTCCGGCCTACCTGCGTAGCGGACTGCACTTGCCGACCCTGACAGTCGGAGCCCTGTTCACTGCGGTAGTGGCGGCGAGCGTGGCCGGACCGGTAGTCGGCGGCATGCTGGCCGACCGCTTCGGCAGGCTGCGGACGCTGGTCACGACGTATGCCTGCGGAGCTGTGGCGCTGGTGGCATTCGGTTACGCCGGCCGCAATGTTGCCATGCTCGCCATGTTCGGGGTCTGCGTCGGCGTCCTGGCCTACACCGAGTCGCCGCTGCTCCAAGCCGTGTTCTCCGACTTCACCCAGCACGGCAGCGCGCGGTCGTCGTTCGGGGCGTTCTTCGCCATCTCGTTCGGCGTCGGATCGCTGTGGACCGCGGCGCTCGGCTGGATCATCACTGCGGCCGGCTTCAGCATCGCGTTCGCCGTCATGGCCGGGTCGTTTGTCGTCGCAGCAGCCGTCATCGTGGCGTTCGTCCGGGAGTGACGACTACGCCTTAGCGGTTCACCACGCTCATGTCCGCGTACCGGTCACCGGTCGCGGTGCCAGGGGGAAAGGCGGCACCGATGCTCGCCAGCTCGTCCTGTGTGAGCTGCAGGGACGCGGCGGCGATGTTCTGCTCGAGGTGTTCCACGCTAGCCGTGCCGGGAATCGGGACGATGTCGTCGCCGCGAGCCAGCAGCCAGGCAAGCGCGAGCTGCGCAGGGGTCACGCCGCGAGCATCGGCGATCGCGCGCAGCCGCGCGGCGACCCCGGCATTCGAGCGCAAGTTGTCGCCAAGGAACCGGGGATGCTGCCGCCGGACGTCACTGTCCGCCAGCTCTGCCGGGTCGCTGAACCGCCCGGCGAGGAAGCCCCGCCCGATCGGCGCGTAGGCAACGAAGCCGATGCCGAGCTCGCGGACCACGGACAGGATCTCCGCCTCGGGCTCCCGCGACCACAAGCTGTACTCGGTCTGGAGCGCGGTGATGGGATATACCGCGTGCGCCCGCCTGATAGTGGCCGGCGCCGCCTCCGAGATCGCCAGGTGGCCGACCTTGCCGGCCGCGACCAGCTCGGCCATCGCGCCGATCGTGTCCTCGATCGGCACCTGCGGATCCACCCGGTGCAGGTAGTACAGGTCAATGTAGTCAACGCCCAGCCGCCGCAGCGACGCGTCACAGGCCTGCGGGACGTACGCCGGATCGCCGTTGGCCCTAAGGAATGCGCCGCCAGGCTTGCGGACGTTCCCGAACTTCGTGGCGAGCACTACCTGATCACGGCGGCCCGCGAGCGCTCGTCCGAGCAGTTCCTCGTTGGTCGGAGGTGTCGAGAAACGTGCACCCCAGCTCGAGCGCTCGGTCCAGCACCCGCAGCGAGACGCTCTCCTCGGGCGTGCCGTACATCCCGGACAAGCTCATGCAGCCCAGCCCGACGGCGGGTACCGCCAGCCGCGCCGCGCCGAGATAGCGAGTCGGAAGCGCGCTCACTGTCCCTCCATCGCCAGAGTCGTTGCAACCGTTGATGCAATCGTTTGCCCTGAGCCTAGCAGTGGCCTGTCAGGCCCGCCAGGACCCGGTCGTCGCCCCGGCTGCGGGCGCGGCGTCCCCATCGCCCGTTCCGGAGGATACGATTCGGGCAAGCACCACGCCATGCAAAGCCCGCGGAGCGGGAGCGCCGATGCCCGAGCCAGCCGTGAAGCTGCGCGATGTAGCCCGCCAGGCTGGCGTGCACCCAGCCACCGCATCAAGGGCGCTGAACCCGGATACCAGGCTGCTGGTCAGTGAGGACACCGCCAACCGGGTGCTCGCCGCCGCGGCCGAGCTCGGTTACCAGCCGGACGCCGTTGCCCGCAGCCTGCGCACCCGCCGATCGCATACCATCGGCGTGCTCATTCCCGACCTGAACAACCCGCTCTTCCCGCCGATCGTCCGCGGCCTGGAGGACCGGCTCGAGGCTGACGGCTACGTCGCGCTCATCGGGAATACCGACGGCGACGACGCACGAGAGCGCCGCGTGTTCGAGCAGATGCGCGCCCGGCACGTGGACGGTTACGTGCTGGCCACCGCTCACCTGCGCAACCCGTTGCTGACCGAGGCCATCCGGGCCGGGGTGCCGGTCGTCCTGATGAACCGGATCGCGGCGGACAACAGCCTGCCGTCGGTAACCGTCGACAATGAGCTCGGGGTCAGAATGGCGGTGAGTCACCTGACATCGCTCGGTCATCGCGACATTGCCTGCATCGCCGGCCCGCAGGATGTGTCCACCGGGCTCGCCAGGTACCGGGGCTTCCGGGCCGGCATGGCGGCGGCTGGCCTGGATGTCCCCGCCGGCCGGCTGGCGTTCGCCCGCGCGTTCTCGATCGAGGAGGGGCACCGCTGCCTGCGGCAGATCCTCGCCGACGGGCAGCCGTGCACGGCCGTCGCGGCCGGCAACGACATGCTCGCGGTCGGCTGCTATCTCGCGCTGGACGAGGCCGGGCTGAGCTGCCCGGCCGACATGTCCGTCGTCGGCTTCAACGACATGCCGTTCATCAACATGCTCCGGCCGCCGCTGACGACACTGGCGTTCTCTCATTACCAGGTCGGCACCGAGGCGGCCCGGCTGCTGCTCGAACGGCTGAACGGCAGCGCCGGGCCGGCGAAAGTGCTCTACCTCACGCCCGAGCTCATCATCCGGGGCTCAACCGCACCACCTGCGACGCTGACCGGCCGGCCCGCTCAAGGCGGCGCCGGCTGAGCCGCCCTGGCCGCTCGCTGCGGCTCAGCCCACCTCAGAGATCGCGTCACCTAGCATGTGCTGATGGCGCTTGGAGCTCCGTGCGGCCCGGCCGTCGCGGCGGATATCCCTGACGCGACGGCCGCGCGCAGTCTCCGGGCCGACGCGACGCGCAATCCGGTGGCAAGCCGCAGCCAGCCAGTCAGCACACCGGCGGTGGCAGCCTGCCGACCGCGCCGGCGGCTGACCAGATGAGGCAGGCCTGGCGCGACTCGCCAGGGACCGAGGCTGCGGTCCTGCGCAAGCGCGGATTCTTCGTCATGATCATGGCGGGATGGCCGTCATGTCGGACCGCCGAGCTGACTTTGAGCGAGGCGACGATCAAGACGCACGTCGCGCGGATCCTGGCCACGCTGCAGCTACGCGACCGGGTTCAGGCAGTCGTCGTGGCTTACGAGACGGGGCTGGTCGGCCCCGCCAGCCAGCAGTCCTGACGGACACCGGCCCGCGAGCCGCAGCCCGGCACGGTCCGGAGTGAGTCAGGCCGGGCCGTCCGCCTGCTACCCCGCGCCATCTCCCGCTCCCTCTCCCGATCCAGGAGACGGCCATGTGCTGCTGCTTTCACCTGCCGAAGTCTCCCGGATCATGGTGCGACGGCGTTGCGCGATGAGCAGGACGCAGACCCAGCCGACCGCGATAGCGAGCCAGAAGTTCACCATCCGGAAGGCGAGGGCCGCCGACACCGCACTGACCCGCCCGGCGCCGTAGGCGGCGAGCACGACAGCGAGACTTCCCTCCACGATGCCAAGGCCACCCGGCACGAGCGGGAACGACCCGGCTACCTGAGCCACCCCGTACGCCAGCAGCACTCCGTACCACGGAATGGCGGCGTGCACCGCGCGGAAGCCGCAGAGCAGGCAGAGGAAGTCGGCGCCCCAGACAGCGGTGGCGATCGCCACGATCCCTGCCATCGCCCTGCTGGTCAGCGGGATCTCCCGCATCCGTGCCAGGGTGGCATCGATACGGGCGCCAATGCTGCCGCGCGGGTAGCCGGTCAGCCGCCGCAGCAACCGCAGTACCGCCTCGGCCAGCCGTAGCACCAGGTCACGGCGGACCAGGATGGCCCCGGCCGCGGCTACGATCAGCAAGCCCGCTACGGTGACGCCCGCGTCGGCCAGGCTGGTGCTGCCCGCGAGCGCGACGACCACGCCGAGTAGCAGCACCAGCGACATCCCGATCGCCTGTGCGAGCAGGATCGTGAAGATAGTCCAGCCCGCGCTCGCGGCGCTCGCCCCGGTGCGCCGGTAATACCGGTACCGGTAGGCGCTGGACACAGCCGGCTCGCCCGGCACGGTATTCGCGATGGCGTCGTTCCCGAGCGACAGCGCGAACAGCCCTGGCAGCCGCGCCCGGGCGCCGCTCAGCCGCAGCACCCGCCGCTGCAGCCAGGCGAACGTTAGCAACGACAGCGCCTCGGCCCCGATCGCGGCGGCCAGCCAGCCCGGACTGGCGCTGCCGAGCTGATGCCAGGCCGCGATGAGCTCGCTCCGCTTCGGCAGCAGCAGCGCCAGCGCAAGGCATCCGACGGCCACACCGATGAGGTAACGGGCTGCCACCTGCCAGCCGCGTCCCCTCGGGGCTGCCAGTTCGCCCGCCACGGGTCAACGGTACCGACCGGCTCTGGCAGCATGAGCCGGTACGGCAGCAGAACGGCCAGCGCAGACCAGGACGCGCTTCACGATCGGAAAGGCGGCGCAGGTGACAACTGACTTCGGCGGCCGGATCGGCGCCACCTGGCGGGATAGCCAGCCCTGGTGGCCGGCCGAGCCCGCTCCCCCGGCCGGCGCGCCGAACATCGTGCTCGTCGTGCTCGACGACGTCGGCTACGCGCAGATCGGCTGCTACGGCTCGGACATCGAGACCCCGGTGCTCGACGGCCTGGCCGGCTCAGGTGTCCGGCTGGCGAACTTTCACACCACCGCGCTGTGCTCGCCGACCCGCGCCTGCCTGCTGACCGGCCGCAACCACCATCGCAGCGGCATGGGCCGGGTCGCCGACCTGGCTATCGGCTATCCCGGCTACTGGGGGAAGCCGCCACGGGAGAACGGCTATCTGCCGGAGATCCTGCGCGCCGCCGGCTATGCCAGCTACGCGGCCGGCAAGTGGCACCTGTCGCCAGAAGACGAGACCAACATGGCGGCATCTCGCGCCACCTGGCCGCTGGCCCGCGGTTTCGACCGCTGGTACGGGTTCCACGGCGGCGAGACGCACCAGTTCGTGCCCGCCCTGTACCACGACAACCACGCGGTGCGCCCGCCCAAGTCTGCCGAGGACGGCTATCACCTGACCGAGGACCTCGCCGACCGCGCGATCGAGTTCCTCGGCGACTTGCGGGCGGTCGACGCTGCCAGGCCGTTCTTCCTGTACTTCGCGACCGGGGCGTGCCACTCGCCGCACCAGCCCCCGGCCCGCTGGCTCGAGCGCTACCGCGGCCGGTTCGATCTGGGCTGGGACGCCTGGCGCGAGCAGGCCTATGCCCGTCAGCTGGCAACGGGCCTGCTGCCGGCCGGCACCGCGCTGTCCCCGCGGCCGCCGTGGGTGCCGCCATGGGACTCGCTCAGCGTCCGTGAGCAGCAAGTCGCGGCGCGCTTCATGGAGTGCTTCGCCGGGTTCCTGTCGCATGCCGACGAGCAGATCGGCCGTCTCCTGGACTTTCTGCGCGACCGGGGTGAGCTCGGCAACACCATTGTCTGCGTGGTCTCGGATAACGGCGCCAGCGCCGAGGGCGGTGCCGAGGGCTCGATCAACGACGTCCGGCTCGTCAACATCGACCCCGCCGGGGCCGACGAGATGTTTGCCCGGCTCGGCGACATCGGCGGCCCGCTGACGCACAACAACTATCCGTGGGGCTGGACGATGGCCGGCAATACCCCGTTCCGGCGATGGAAGCGGGAGGTGCACGAGGGCGGTGTAGCCGATCCCTGCATCATCTCCTGGCCGCGCGGCGGGCAGCGGGGACTGCTCGCCGCCGGTGCAATCCGGCACCAGTTCACGCATGCCATCGACGTACTGCCGACGCTGACCGAACTGGCCGGCATCCCGCTGCCCGGCCAGATCGACGGCATCGCGCAGGCACCGGTCGACGGCATCAGCTTCGCCTACCTGCTACCGCCGGGCACGCAAGCCGAGCCGGGACGGCACGAGACGCAGTACTTCGAGATGTTCGGGTCGCGGGCGATCTACCACCGCGGCTGGAAGGCAGTCACCTTCCACCCGGTAGGGCCGCTGTATGACGATCAGAACCCGAACGCGCCGTTCGAGGACGATGTCTGGGAGCTCTACCACGTAGCCGAGGACTTGTCCGAGTCGCGGGACCTCGCGCGCGACCATCCCGGCTTGCTGGCCGAGCTGATCGAGCTGTGGTGGGCGCAGGCCCGCCGCAACCAGGTGCTGCCGCTCGACAACCGGGTGCTGTGGGCGCTGGTGCATCCCAAGCCCGACCACCGCGAGCCGCGCGACGAGTTCCGCTATCAGCAGGGCGGGGCACCGGTCCCTGAAGCGGTCGCGGTCAACGTCCGTAACCGGTCTCACCTGATCACGGTCGATCTCACAGTGCCCGTTACGGCCGGCGACGCTAGCGGCGCCGACGGCGTGCTGCTAGCGCTCGGTTCGGCGCTCGGCGGCTGGTCGCTGCACATCCTGCGCGGCAGGATTCGCTACGTGCACAACCTGTACGGGAAGGAACGGCACGTCGTGCATGCCGGCGAGCTCATCCCGCCGGGCGGCCATCGGGTCGAGTACGAGTTCAGCAAGGACGACGGCCTCGGCGGCATCGGCGTGCTGCGCTGCGACGGGCGTGAAATCGGCCGCGGCATGATCCCCAGGTTCACCCCGTCTGGCTTCAGCGGCACCGGAGTGGGCCTGACCTGCGGCTACGAGTGGGGGCCAGCGATCGGCACCGGCTACACCGCGCCGTTCCCGTTCCCCGGCGTGATCCACCGTGCCGTGGTCAGGACAACCGGTCCGGTCGTCCGGGACCCGCTCGCCGAGCTCGAGGCGATCCTGTCCGAGCAATGACCGCGCCGTGCCCATCCATCGGCACTCCCTAGCCCGTTGCTGGCCGCATAACGTACAAATCACCCGGCGGCGGCCAGCAACGGGCTAGGGAGTGAGCTGAACCCGAGCAAGCCCGCGCCGCACGCTAAGCCTGGCCGCACGCTAAGCCTGGCCGGCAAGGTGGAACTCGACCCGGTACACCAGCGTGTCATCGGCGATCGGCCCGGCGTGCGCGGCACGCTGCCGCAGCGTGTCCCGGTCAGCCTCACCGGACCGCTGGATGTCTTCCGCGCTGATCGAGCTGAACGGCACGAGTTCGACGGCGTCCACCTCGATCATGGCCGGCCCGACCCGGTAGCGGCCGCCCGCGCGCACCCTGGGCCGCTGCCAGAGCCGGATCGAGACGGTCACATCGCCCGCGATGACCGCGGGCCGCAGATCCGGACTGAAGTCCACTCATCCACGTTAGCTTCCGGCGGTTCCCGGCAGTGCGCGACGTCAGCCCCGGCTCGGGTTCGGCCGGTGGCTCCGGTGCGCTAGGAGTCGGTGATCTGCTCCCTGAGGATGTCCGCATGCCCGCAGTGCTGGGCAAGCTCGCGCAGCACGTGCAGGTACACCCAGCGCAGCGGAAGCGGGCCGCGGCGGTTCCCGCGCAGGATGTCGTCGAGCCCCAGGGTTGAGGTCGCGCGCCGGGATGCCTCGCACGCCTCGCGGTGTGCTTGCTGGATGCTGGCGATCGTGTCGTCGTCAGCCAGGATGAACGTCTCGTCCGGAGTCGCGGGGAGACCGATCTCGGCGCGCGACCGGCCCGTGATGGCTTCGTCGAACCAGACCTTCTCGACAAACGTCGCGTGCTTGACCAAGCCCAGCAGCGTGGTCCTGGACCGAACCAGCGACCGCCGCGCCTGCTCCTCGGTCAGGCCGTCCAGGCAGCCGTTGAGCGCACTGCGATGCTCGTCGAGGAAGGCTTCGAACTGGGCCTTGGCTGGCCGATCGATGACGTCCGCGGCGAACGTCGCTGGGAAGGAAGGCATGAGCGCATCATCGCAGCACCGGCTCCGCCCGGACCGGCCGGCTAGCTCACAGCAGGACAGGCCGCTAGCTCAAGGCCGGATCGGCCGACAGGACCGGCTAGTGATGGGTGCTCTCCTCCGGCTCCTGGTACCAGCGGACCCGGTCCCCCAGCCGAGCTCGCAGCTTCCAGCGCCGCGATTTCGGGGCGTCCTGCGCGGCGGCGCTGATGGCCGCTGCCTGGGCGGCGGGATCGTGGGCCGCACCCGGCGGCACCAGCTCAGGTTTCTCGGCGATGAGACCGCGGATCTTGTCCAGGTTCATCGTGACCGTGCGCCACCAGCCCCAGTCATCACCGACGACGGGCCGGAACAAGTCAAGCGCGATCGTGCCTTCCCCGGTACCGTTCCTGACGGGGTAACCGGAGAGCAAGTACACGATGTCGCGGACGTCCTTCTCGTTCAGCTTGACGATCTGCAGTTTCGACAGCAGCACGTCCAGCGGATCGAGCGTGTAGGGCATGCGGGCGATCCGGTCGCGGAAGTCCAGCTCGTGGCACATGGCCAGCTTGTCGATCAAAACGTCGATCGGCCGGCCGCTGACCGCCGACACGAAGTAAAGCTGCTTGTGCCCGTACAGCGCGTTGAAGTTCTTGTCCGGCTGATGCCCCTGCTCGAGCAGGAAGTTCTGCAACGCCTTGCGGGACGGAGTCACCGAGGCCAGGTCGATGTCCTGCAGCCCGGACGTCGGCCGGGGCGGGAAATCGGGGCATAGCACGCGCACTGCCATGCCGCCGAGCAGGCGCACCGTGATGCCCTGCTGGCTGGCGGCATCGATCAGGCTCATGGCCTCGGCCATCGCGTCCGGGGTGGCGACAGGCGCCTGAGATGCATCAGCCATGGCGCTCAGCCTTCCACTCGGAAAAAGCGCTCGATCCCGTCGGCGCTCACGTCGATCAGGTAGCCGCGCACGATCCCGTAGGCAGCCTCGCTGCCGGGATTGAGGCACAGTGTCGGGCCGATCTTCGCATCCCCCGCCGATTCGTGAATATGGCCGTGCAGGCTGAGCAGCGGGTGCAGTTGCTCGACGGCCTCACGCACGCCGGTCGAGCCGACCGGGCCGCGCAGCAGGTCGCCGGCCGACACGATCGGGCGCATGTTGGCATCCAGTACCGGCGCGATGTCGAGGCCGGAATCGTACGGCGGGCAGTGCGTCAGCAAGATCGTGCGCCGCGGGTCCTTCACCTGGTCACCGAGACGGAAGATCGCCTCACGGAAGTCGTGCTCGGAGATCTCGCGCGGGGTGGACCACGGGGTAGGGCTGGACAGGCCGAGCCCTATCACCTCCAGGCCACCCGGCAGCTCGGCCACCCGACGGTCGACGTTGATGACGCGCTCGCTGGCGGCAAGCGGCTCGTCAATCTCGTACGGGTCGTCGTTGCCGGGGATCAGGAAGACCGGCACATCGCAGCCCTCCAGCCGGTCGGCTGCCAGCGTCATCCACTCGGTGACCTGCTCACGGATCTGCCGGGCGAACAGCTTGTCCAGCTCCCCCTGGTCGCCATGCAAAGAGTCGACCTCAGCGCGGGTGGTGTGGAACGGGTAGTAGCCGAGCGCGGCGATGTCCCGGTCCAGGTCCTGCAGTTCCTGCTCGTTTCTCGGCCGACGCTTCTGGCCGAGCAACTCTGCCGCCCAGCCGTCTTCGTCCTGAACCACTGGCACGATGGCCTTGCCGGTCAGATCACCCGCATACAGCACGGCATCTGCCTTGTAGATGTTCATCCGCACGGCGTTCAGCATCTTCCGCCAGGCCGGCGCGGACGCGTGGAAGTCCGAGACAACGTACAGCCGGACGACGTCCTTCTTTGGTTTCCTGCCGAGAAACGCCATGCTGCCTCTTCCTCACTCGGCCCGCGGCAGCACGCTCACTCGCCGGCACCGGGCCTGGCATACACGATACGGCCGCCCGCCATGGTCAGGTCCACCTGCGCAATCCCGATCTCCCCGGCCGGGTAGTCGAACAGGTTGCGGTCCAGGACCGTCAGATCCGCGCGGTAACCGGCCTGGATGGTGCCGGTGTCATCGAAATGATTGACCCGTGCGGAGCCCGCCGTGGCGGCGGCCAGAGCGGTCGGCAAGTCGAGTCGCTCGGCCGGCAGGAACGGCTCGCGGCTACGCGGCTCCGGATCGGCCGCGATGTCCCACGGTGCCATCCGGTTGACCGCCACATGCAGCAGCCACAATGGATTGGGGCTGGAGACCGGCCAGTCGCTGCCGATCGCGAGGCTCGCGCCGCCCCGGACCAGGCTGCCGAACGGGTACTGCCGGGCCGAGCGCTCCGGCCCGAGGAACGGCAGGGTCAGTTCCGTCATCTGCCGGTCGTAGCAGGCCCACAGCGTCTGGGCGTTCGCGGTGATGTCAAGCTGCCTGAACCTGGCCAGGTCATCCGGATGCACGACCTGCAGGTGCGCGATGTGGTGCCGCAGGTCATTCGGGCCGTTGGCGGCGCGCGCCGCCGCGAACGCGTCCAGGGCATCACGGACCGCACGGTCGCCGATCGCATGGACATGCACCTGGAAGCCGAGGCCGTCCAGCCGGACTATCACCCGCCGGAGCAGCGCCGGCTCGAGGTAGCTGAGTCCCGCGCTGTGGCTTGCCGGAGCGGCTCCGCCCAGGTAATCGGCCTGGAGAGCGGCGGTGAAGTTCTCGCAGACGCCGTCTTGCATGATCTTCACGGTGCCCGCGCTGAAGGAGCCATGCGTGGCGGCAGCACGTCGCCCGGCAAGTTCGGCGATCTGATCCTCCAGCTCATCCTCGCCTCGCGTCCGGTCCCACCACAGGGCTCCGACGACCCGTCCGGTGAGACGGCCGTCCGACGCCACCTGCTGGTAGGCCTCGTAACAATCGGGAACGCCGGGATAGTCGCCGACGATTGCCTCCTGCCAGGCGGTAATTCCGAGCTCGTGCAGGTATCGCTGGCCTTCCAGCACGCCGGCGATGCGCTGCCGCAAGGTGGGGGCCGGGATCACCGATTCCACCAGCCGCATCGCGCCCTCTTGCAGTGCACCGACAGGCCGGCCCTCGCTGTCCCGCTCGATCCTGCCATCCGGCGGGTCCGGCGTGCCGGCGTCAACGCCCGCCCTCCGCAGCGCTGCCGAGTTCGCCCAGCCGCCGTGGTGATCCCGGTTGATCAAGAACGCCGGGCGGTCCCCGGTGACCTCGTCCAGGGCGGCGGCGGTCGGAATGCCGCCGGGGAAAGCGTCCATGTGCCAGCCAGCGCCGGTGATCCACTCCTCGCCTGGATGGCTGCTGGCGTAGGCGGCAACGTGCCGCAGGTACTCGGCGCGCCCGTGCACCTGCGTGAGGTCACAGCGGAGCCGGTCGAGCCCGCCGCCGGAAGCGTGCACGTGCGCGTCCTGAAAGCCCGGCACCAGCATCCGGCCGCGCAGGTCGATGACCGTGGTGCCGGCGCCGATGAACGGGCGCACGTCCGCGTCTGAGCCGACTGCCAGGATCGTGTCGCCGCTGACTGCCACGGCCTGAGCCCAGCTGCGGGCAGCGTTGACCCGATACACAGCACCGCTGACGAAGGCGACGTCGGCCGGCTGGGCCGCGCCCGAGATGCTCACCATGCGATTACTGGCACCACGCGATCGCCGGCTCAGTCCGGCGGGACGGTCTTGTACAGCAGCGACAAGTCGATGCCGTTTATCCGGTTCTGGATGTCGCGGATCCAGTAGATGATGATGGCGATCACCACGACGCCGAGCATGAACGTCACGCCGGAGGTGTTCAGGTAGCTCAGCACGCTCTGCGATGAGCCAGGCTTGAGCAGGTGCTTGATCGCGGTAATGATCGGATCGATGCCCGCATACCAGTACACAATCGCGCCGAACGCCAGCCACACCGCACCCATCACCGGTAGCCATCTTCGCCACGGCGCGCTGCGAAGCAGGTCAGGCCGGGTGTACGGGGCGACGATGGCATTGACGCCAGGCATGAGCCAGGCGAGCAGCGCACATAGCCCGCTGAACCACGCCGACCCGGCCAGGTCCAGCTTGCCGCCCGGCGCCACGCTGGCGGGCAGGAAGGAGAAGTTCTCCAAGACCACCAGCACCACGGAGATGCCGACCAGGGTCAGGATCGCGTTCAGCGGGGCGCGGACCCGCTCGTTGATCTTGCAGAACCAGCTCGGCACCTGCCGGTCCAGGCCCCATGCCAGCACTATCCGGCTCATGAAGTTGATGTAGACCGGGATCAGCACGAACGGCAGGATGCCGCCGAAGAAGTTGATCACCAGGAACAGGATCCAGCCGCCGGGCCGCGACATGGCGGCCAGCAAAGGCGCCGCATTCGGCTGGCCCAATGGCGTCTTCGGGCTGCCGGACCAGAACAGCGCACTCCAGCCGAGCTGGAGCTTGAAGCCAAGCCGCCGGGACAGCAGGTCGATGTACACCGAGTTCAGCAGGACGCCGATGGACAGCGCGCCCAGCACCGCGATCATGATGCCGCGCTTGATGTTGCCGCGCACCTCGCCGGCGATGTAGGCGCTGTACTGGAAACCGATGTAATTGAACAGCACCAGGAAGACGAAGATCGACAGCGTTGACGGAACGAAACTCACGCCGTGCCCGGCGACGCCGTAGGTGTCGGCCGCCTTCTGGATCTGCGCCACCGTCATGCCGGTGTAGCGCGGCAGGTTCGCGTCCAGGTGCGACGGGCTGATGAGCGGCAGCCCCGCGAAGAACATCAGGAGGGCCGCAGCGACGCCGGCCGCCGCTAGCACCGTGACGATGCGATGCAGCCTGCGGGTGGGCTGGATGACGACGATCACCACCAGCAGCAGGACAACCAGGCTGGCGATGAAGCCTGGCCACTCGGTGATGGAGCCGCCCTGGCTGAACCAGTTGTCGGCGCTCTTGAAGAACGAGGAGCCGGTGCCAACCCAGACGATCAGCCCGTCGATCTGCAGGTTGCGCAGTACGACCGGGATCTCGAACGCGATGACGGCAAGCGAGGCGAAGCACAGCGTGAAGCCTTCTAGCCACCCCAGGAACGGCCCGGCTTTCGGGATGAACCGGCTGGTGAACACGTAGTCACCGCCGGACCGGGGCATGACCGTGGCCAGCGATGAGAAGATCAGCGCGAGCAGGACGCCGAAGCACGCGGTGATGATGGCCGCCCAGCCGTAGGTGGAGAACGGGCCGAGCAGCCCGACCGGCAGGAACGCCAGCCCGTAGAACGCCGTGTACCAGCCGACCCCGGTTCCGATGAACGCGGCCGTGTTATAGAACAGCGCGTTGAGGACGCTGACCTCGCGCACCAACCCGGATGACTGCCGAACGAACAGGCTTGCCCCGCCTGGTGATGGGGCTGCCGACTGTCCGCTGGGAACGGCGCCTTCGGCCACCGCGCACCCCTTCCCCGGCAGCGCCCCGCGAGGCGCGATTGCCGGTTCTCCGCCTTGCCTCAGGTTCTCTTTTAGTTCGCACGATTCCGGGACCGGATTTCCAAGTTAACAGCGTGACTTCTGCATAGCAATGGTCCCGCGGAGGACCAGATTCAGCGTCCGGGTGCCGCTGTGCATGCCCGCTGTGCCCTTGTGCCGCGGGTACGCCGGGCGACTGAGCCGCTAACCGTGAGTGCCGCCAGTCAGCGCGGCTACCGGGTTGGCCGTCACCAGGCGCTGCGCTTCCTGGCGGTCAAGCCCGGCGTCGATGAGCAGCGGCAGGAAGTCGGTCAGCAGGTAGCCGTAGCCAGGGCCGCCGTCAGCCCGCAGGTGCCCGCGCAGGAAGACATCGTGCGACAACAGCACCTGGGCACCGAAACCGGCCCGCACCAGCGCCAGCACGTAGTCCACGGCCCGGCGCAGGTCGTAAGGGGTGCCGGTGCCGATCGAGTCGAAGGAGACATAGCTGCCCTGCCGGGCGAGCGCAAGGTGGTAGTCCGGGATGGGGACCGTGTCCGCGTGACCGACGATGACCCGCCGCGGGTCCACGCCCTCCTCGCCGAGCAGTCGCAGTTGCTCCAGGCCGACCGGCCACCGGGCCGCGTGCGTGCTGATCGTCAGCCCGGTCCGCAGATGCGCGCGGGCCGCCGCCCGGAAGGACCGCTCCTCGGCCGCCGAGATGTACCATTTGTCGGCGCCTATTTCGCCGATGACCCCGGCCCGGACACCGGTCTGGCCCACGCCTTCCTCGATGTCCGCGACCATCTGCTCCGCGATGGCATCGACGGCATGCCGGTCGAACCACTCGCGGTTCAGGTACGGATCCCGGTAATGGCCGCAGCCCATGATGATCGTGACCCCGGACGCCCTGGCAACCCGCTCGAGCGCGGCGGGATCCCGCCCGATTTCGTCCAGCGTCAGGTCGACCAGGGTCTGCCCGCCCGCCTCGCGCAGCAAGCCGAGTTCCTGGCGCGCCAGGTGCTCGTCGTTGAGCAGCCCGGTACCCCGGTACTCCCGGACCAGGTCAGCGAACACGTGCTCGTGCGGCAGCACGACTCCGAGGTCGGACACCTCGACCGGGCCGGTAACAGACATGACCTGCATGGCGTCATTGTGCCTGCTGGCCGTCCTAAACTCAGGGCGAGCGCGTCAGCGGCGACAGCCAGGAGTGGCATGTACCTGAGCCCGACCGAGGAAGACCGGCTGCGCATCTTCGCGGCCGCCGAGCTGGCCCGCCGCACCCGAGGCGACGGCATCAAGCTCAATGCGCCGGAGGCGACCGCGCTGATCTGCGACGAGATGCACCGCGCTGCCCGGGCGGGCGCGTCGCTTGACGCCGTTCTCGCGGCCGGCCGGTCAGCCGTCGGGCCGGACGAGGTGCTGGACGGGGTGCCTGCCCTGGTAGCGGAGATCAGGATCGAAGTACTGCTCGAGGACGGGATGCGCCTGGCAGTACTGCGCGACCCGGTCGGCCCCGGCCCTGCCAGTCAGCCAGGAGACATCGGCCGGCCGGGCGAGATCCGGGTGCCCGCCGGTGAGATCCCGCTCACCCCGGGTCAGCCCGGGCTGCGGATCCGGGTGACCAGTTCCTCGGCCAAGCCGATCCGGGTGTCGTCGCATTACCCGTTCTGGCGCGTCAACGCCCGGCTCGAGTTCGACCGCGCCGCGGCGGCAGGTTACCGGCTGGACATACCGGCCGGCGCGTCGGTTCGCTGGGCGCCCGGCGAGACCAAGGAGGTCAACCTCGTGCCCTTCGGCTCCGAGTCCGTGACCACCGTCGCCGGGCCGTCCTGAGCAGGGCCGGCATGCGCCAGGATGCCTACAGCCTGAGGTTCGGCCCGACGACCGGTGACCGCGTCCGTCTCGCGGACACCGATCTGTGGCTGCGGGTGGAAGCCGACGACGTCGGCTACGGTGACGAGCCGATCTGGGGGTACGCCAAGAACATCCGGTCCCGGATGACGCAGCAGGACAGCGCGACCTCCGCGAGCGAGCTTGACGTGCTGATCGCCGGCGTACTCGTCGTTGATCCGCTGCTCGGCGTGGTGAAGGCCAGCATCGGCATCTCCGGCGGGCGCATCGTGGGCATCGGCCGGGCCGGGAACCCCGACATCACGGCCGGCGTGGACATGACGATCGGGCCGAACACGCTGCCGATCATGGGTTACGGGCTCATCGCCACCGCGGGCGCCGTCGACTCGCACGTCCACCTCATCACGCCGCGGCTGGTCCCGGTCGCGCTCAGCGCCGGAGTCACCACCCTGATCACCGCCGGCTTCGAGGAACCGCCGGCCGCGATGAGCGCCACGCTCCGCGCGTTCGAGCAGCTGCCGGTCAACCTCGGACTGCAGGCCAGCGCGAGAACCGAGGCGCCCGCGGCGCTCGAGAGGGTGCTGACGGCAGGCGCCGTCGGCCTCAAGATCCACGAAGACTGGGGAGCCTACCCGGAGATCGTCGACGGGGTGCTGCGCCTCGCCGACTCCCACGACGTCGCAGTCGCGCTGCACACCGACGGGCTCAACGAGTCGTGCGAGCTGCAGGACACTGTCGCCGCGATCGGCGGCCGCGCCATTCACGCCTACCACGTCGAGGGCTCCGGCGGCGGGCACATTCCGGACCTGATTGGTCTCGTCCGCGAGCCGAACGTCATCTGCTCGTCGACCACGCCGACCATCCCGTACGGCCTGCACGCCGCCGCCGAGCACCCCGAGATGATCATCGCCGTGCACGGCGGCTCCGGAACCGACCCGGGCGACCGCCTCCTGGCGGCCGAGCGGGTGCATCCGCCGACGATGGCTGCCGAAGGGCCACTGCACGACCTCGGCGCGATCGCCATCATCAACAGCGACTCCCAGGGAATGGGCCGGATCGGCGAGACCGTGCGCCGCACCTGGCAGCTCGCCCATGCCATGAAGGCGTGGCGGGCGACCGAGGCCGGGGCAGGCTGGCCGGACGGCCCCGCCGTCGCGCGGCTAGCCCCGCGGCGGCCAGGCTCACTGCGCGACGATGGCCTGGGCCCCGACGACAACGAGCGCATCCTGCGCTACCTCGCCAAGTACACGATCGAGCCGGCGCTGACGCACGGGATCGCGGCCGAGGTCGGCACGCTGGCACCCGGAAGGCTGGCCGACATCGTCCTCTGGCGTCCTGCCTTCTTCGGCGTGCGCCCGGAGCTGATCCTGAAATCCGGCCACTTCGCCTGGGGCGCCATCGGCGAGGGAAACGCGTCGGTTGAGGGCGCCGAGCCGCGCCGCTACGGTGCCCACTGGGGCGGCCTGGGTAACGCGCCGCCCTCCCTCTCGGTGACCTTCGTCTCGCAAGCGGCACTGGACGACGGCGTCGCCGGCAAGATCGGCAGCAGACGGCGCTTCGCCGCAGTGCACGGCACGCGCTCGGTCCGGCGGGGCGACCTGATCGCCGGGCGCGCCTGTCCGCAGGTCGATGTCGACCCGGCCGATGGCACTGTCAGCCTGGGAGGCCGGATACTGGCAGCGCCGCCGGCCGCCACCGTGCCGATGTCCCGCCGGTACCTGCTCGCCTGACACCAGTACCTGCCCGGCCAGCATTCGTCTACGGTGGCTGCGTGACCGATCTGTGCCTGCAGGATGCCGTCGCGCTTGCTGAGCTGCTGCGCCGCCGTGAGGTGTCGGCACGCGAGGTGATCTCGGCGCACATCGCCCGCATCGAGGCGTTCGACCCGGCCATCAACGCCATCGTCACCCGCACGTTCGAGGCGGCGATGGCACGGGCCGCCGAAGCCGACGAGACGGCCGCCCGCGGCGGCCCGCTGGGCCTGCTGCACGGGCTGCCGGTGGCGCACAAGGACCTGGCCGACACCGCGGGCGTCCGGACGACCTACGGCTCGCCGTTGTTCGCGAGCAACGTGCCGCAGCGCGACGCGCTCGTCGTGCAGCGGATGGCGCGGGCGGGGGCGATCAGCCTGGGCAAGACCAACGTGCCGGAGTTCGGCGCCGGCTCGCACACCGTCAACCCGGTGTTCGGCGCCACCCGCAACCCTTATCAGCTGGGCCGTAGCGCTGGCGGCAGCAGTGGCGGCGCGGCGGCCGCGCTCGCTGCCCGCTTCGTCGCCCTGGCCGACGGCAGTGACCTGGGCGGATCGCTGCGCAACCCGGCCAGTTTCTGCAACGTCGTCGGGCTGCGCCCGAGCCCGGGCCGGGTGCCGGACTGGCCGCTGGCCGATGTCGCCGACCAGTTCGCGGTGGCCGGGCCAATGGGACGCACGGTCGCGGACACGGCGCTGCTGCTGACTGTCCTGGCCGGCCCCGACCCGCGGGTTCCGCTGGCCCTGGACCAGCCGCCGCCGGCGATAGCCAGCCCCGCGCAGATCGGCACGCTGCTCGACCGGGATCTGACCGGGCTGCGGATCGCCTGGAGTCCCGATCTCGGCCTGCCGGTCGAGCCCGACGTGCTCGAGGCGCTCGCTCCCGCGCGGCACGTCCTGGCCGGACTTGGCGGCAGCGTCACCGACGCCACGCCCGACCTGGCCGGTGCCGACGAGGTGTTCCGCACCTTCCGGGCCTTCGCCTTCGCGACGTTCCGCGCCGGGCTGGTGGCCGGGCATCCGGACCTGGTCGGCCCGAACGTCAGCTGGAACACCCAGCGCGGCCTCGAGCTCGCCACCGCCGACCTCAGCCGGGCGACAGTGCTGCGCGCCGGGCTGGCCGAGCGGATCAGCGCGTTCTTCGCCGACTTTGACGTACTTGCCTGCCCGGTCACCCAGGTCGCGCCGTTCGACGTGACACTCGACTGGGTGCACGAGATCAACGGCCAGCCGCTGCGGACGTACCTGGACTGGATGGCGTCGTGCTACCTGATCTCGGCCACCGGCCTGCCGGCCATCAGCGTGCCCGCGGGTTTCACCCGGACGGGCCTGCCGGTCGGGCTGCAGCTGGTCGGCTGCCGCCGGGGCGACTGGGACCTGCTCACGGTAGCCCGCGCCTTCGAGTCAGCCACCGGCCACGCCGCGAGGCTGCCGGACTGTGCACCCGCACTGACGCTCGCCCCTCCTGGCTAGGCCGAAGCCCAGGGTTGCCGCAGCCGCTTGCGGCCCCGGCGGGCGGCTATTGCTGGCGGTAGCAGGCGGTAGTACCGTCGCCAGAGGGCGGGCCAGGGCGGGCCAGGGCTGGGCGGCCGCACCGCACCATCGCCGCTGCCAGTGCTTCCGCCGGGCCGCCAGTCCGGGATCAGCACGCGACGAACCGCGGAGGCAGCAAGCATGGCGATCGACGAAGCGACGGCGGGTTTCCTCAGCCAGCTAGCCGACAGCGGCGCCAAGCCGCTGCATGAGATGACGCCTGAGGAAGCTCGCGGCTTCACCGCCGCGCTGCGCGACTTGTTCGGGCCCGGTCCCGAGGTAGGAAAATCCTACGACGAGCAGGTCCCGGTGCCCGGCGGCGGCCACATCACGCTGCGGGTGCTGGTGCCCGACGGCGAGATCCGCGCGCTCGTGGTCTACTACCACGGCGGCGGCTGGGTGATCGGCAACATCGAGGAGTCCGACCACCTGACCCGCAAACTGGCCAACATGCTGCACGCCGCGGTAGTCAACGTCGATTACCGGCTGGCGCCCGAGCATAGGTACCCGGCAGCAGCCGACGACGCCTGGACCGCGCTGCAATGGGCGGACGAGCATATGAGCGAGATCGCCGGAACGCCCGTTCCCCTGGTGGTGATGGGTGACAGTGCCGGCGGGAACCTGGCCGCAGTCGCCGCGCAGAAGGCGCGGGACGCCGGCCGCCCTAAGATCGCCAGCCAGGTGCTCGTCTACCCGGTCACCGACGCCGACCTGGATACCGACACCTACACCGACCCGGAGAACCAGCTGCTGCTGACGCGCGAGTCGATGGTGTGGTTCTGGGACCACTACGCCCCCGACCCGGTGAGCCGCCTCAACCCGGACGCGTCCCCGAACCGCGCCACTGACCTGTCGGGACTCGCGCCGGCGATCGTGCTGACGGCCGAGCACGATCCGCTGCGCGCCGAAGGGGAGGCCTACGCCGGCCGGCTCCGGGCCGCGGGCGTGCCGGTCGAGCAGCGCCGGTTCGCCGGTCAGATGCACGGCTTCTTCACCATGGTCGGGCTGCTGCCGGGCAGCGCAGAGGCTATCGGCTACGTGACCGAGCAGCTGGACCGCCAGCTGCGCGAGCAGGCGGGGGAATGACAGACCGGTCCGGCCGGGATTGCCTCGAGGCCATCGTCGTCGGGGCTGCCCGGCCGGCCTGTACTAGTTGTACCGGCTGCGGGACCTCGGCCAGCGCGCGGCCGTCATCGAGGCCGGTACCACCTAAGGCGAAGGATGTTGCACCGTTTTGGGCTAAAGAATTTACCGCTAACCGCCCTGGCGCCGGTGCGGCGTCGGCGGGCCGCAGGGCGCACCAGGCCGAAACATGGAGTCAACTTGAATGTTACGTTAACGTAACGGTTGCCTCATGGTCTTGTAGCCCTCGGCTGGTCGCCGTAGTCTCCTGGCAGTTGTTCAAGTAAGCGCTTTCTTCTGGGCTGACAGCCCCGGCGATGAGTCGCCGGGGCAATTAAAGCCACCTCGGGTAAGCGCTTACTTCGAACGGCCCTAGTGCCTCGACTAACGGAGGACGTGTGAGCCAAGAGGCCAGCGCCGGCAACCAGCCGCCCACGATCTATGACGTGGCCAGGGCTGCTGGGGTGTCCATTGCCTCGGTCTCACGCGTGCTCAACGACCAGGGCAACCCGCGCGCCGATACCAGGCAGCGGGTGCTGGCGGCCGTGGCCGAGCTCGGCTTCGTGCCTGACGGCGCTGCGCGGGCGCTGAGCGCCCGGCTCAAGGAAGTGGTCGGCGTGATCGTCCGGCGGCCGCAATGGCTTGACGGCAGCCTGTTCACCGACGAGGACGAGAACCTCCAGTTCCCCGACATGATCAACCGCGGCATGGAGATCGTCGCCCAGCGGCATGGCTTCGACCTGCTGATCAGGTCAGTCGACCTGGACGAGGCGAACGCGGGCAGCCGCATCTTCGCGCTCGCCCGCAAGAGCGACGGGATCATCCTGCACGACCGGGTACTGGACCCTGATCAGCTCGACCGGCTCGCCCGGCAGCTTCCCGTCGTCACGCTGGCCGGCCTGCCGACCGCCACGACGGCGAACGTCCACGGCGACAACGACAGCGGCATGCGGGCCGTGGCACGGCACCTGATCCACGACCACGGCTACCGCACGCTGGCCTACCTGGCCGGCCACGAGGGCAGCCCAGACAGCATCACCCGCGGTCGCGCGCTCGCCGACGAAGCCCGGTCCGCGGGTGTGACGCTTCAGGCGGGCGACGCGTGGCAGGGCGGCTACCAGGCGGCGGGCGGCGCGGCCGCAATCGAGCGCCTGATCGCGGCAGGCACCCGGCTCCCCCGCGCGATCGTCTGCGCGAACGACCAGTCCGCCATCGGCGTGCTGCACGCCCTCGCCCAGCACGGCATCTCCGTTCCCGGTGACGTGGCTGTCACCGGATTCGACGACATGCCGGTAGCACGACACCTCCGTCCGCAGCTCACCAGCGTCCGGCAGTCCATCCAGGACCTCGGCGCCACCGCGTTCGAGACGTTGTACTCCATGATCTGCGGAGACGGCTCCGGTGTCCGTGGCCAGGACATTGCGCTGCCGACCCAGCTCGTCCGGCGGCGAAGCTGCGGTTGCGACCCGCAGCTCTTGGTACCGCGTAATGCACAGGAGGCCGGATAGATGCTGGTGATAGCCCGGCGGCTGTTCTTCTACCTAGTTACTGCAGCCATAGCGATCAGCCTGGACTTCCTGATTCCGCGGATGATTCCCGGCAACCCGGTGGACGCGATCTTGTCCAAGATGCAGGGCGTGACCATCACGCCAGCCACCATCCACGCCCTGGACTTGCAGTTCGGCGTCAACACCAGCGCGAGCCTGTGGGGCCAGTACACACACTTCTGGAACAACGTGCTGCATGGCAACCTCGGCGTTTCGACCGCTAACGCGTTCGAGCCGGTCAGCACTGTCATCCGGCAGGCGCTGCCGTACACACTCGGACTGGTCGGTGTCGCTACGCTGATCAGCTTCGTGCTCGGTACCGCGATCGGCGCGATCGTCGCCTGGAAGCGCGGTAGCTGGCTGGATAACCTGCTGCCGGTAGTCACGTTCTTCCAGGCGGCGCCGTACTTCTTCCTCGCGTTCCTGGCCATCGACGTGTTCGCCGTCACGCTCGGCTGGTTCCCGACCGCACGGGCCGCCAACGCCACCGACTTCCCGGCCTTCAACTGGACATACATCAGCGACGTGCTCGACCACTCGCTGCTGCCCGGGCTGACGATCGTCGTCGCCTCTGCGGCCGGCTGGATCGTGGGCATGCGCAACGTGATGCTCACCACGATGGACGAGGACTACGTGCTGATCGCCGCCGCGAAGGGACTCCCGAAACGCCGGGTGATCTGGTATGCCGCCCGCAACGCGATCTTGCCGAGCGTCTCCGGATTCGCGCTGGCGATCGGCTTCATCGTATCTGGCGCGTTGCTGACCGAGATCGTGTTCAGCTATCCGGGACTCGGCTCGCTGCTGCTGCAGGCGGTGCAGAACAACGACTACGAGCTGATGCAGGGCCTGTTCCTGATCATCACGTTCGCGGTACTAGCGGCCAACCTCATCGCCGACTTCGTCTATGTCTTCCTCGACCCGCGTACCCGGCAGGAGGCCTGAGCCATGGCGGTAGGCATCGGCACCGAGCAGGTCACGGGCGGCGCGCCAGTGCCAGGCGCCGCCCTGCTTGGCACAGGCTCGCCTCGGCGGCGGCAGCGGGCGCTGCGGCTGCCCCGCTCACCGAAGATCATCGTGGGCCTGGCCATGCTGACGTTCTTCGTGCTGTTGTCGGTCATCGGGCCGCTGGTCGCGCCGTACAGCCCGGACCAGATCTTCGCCAACTCGCCAGTGCCGCTGCCGCCGTCAAGCGCGCACTGGCTAGGCACTACCAACCTGCAGCAGGACGTGTTCTCCCAGCTGCTGGCCGGCGGCAGCGACATGCTGCTGGTGTCGTTCATCGCCGGGGTCATCGCCACAGCGCTTTCGGTGGTCATCGGCGTGACCGCTGGCTACCTCGGCGGCCTGGCGGACGACCTGCTGTCCATGCTCGCCAACATCTTCCTGGTGATGCCCGCGCTGCCGCTGCTGGTCATCCTGTTCGGCTTTCTCGGGAAGACGGGCAGCAACGACCTCTTCCTGATCGGCTTCATCATCTCGGTAACGGGCTGGGCCTGGGGTGCCCGCGTGTTGCGCGCGCAGACGCTTTCGCTGCGAAACAGGGACTACGTCGACTCGGCCAAGATCATCGGTGAGCGCCGGTCCCGGATCATCTTCGCGGAAATCCTGCCCAACCTGACTCCGATCGTCGCGAGCTCGTTCCTGTTCACCGTGCTGTACGCGGTGGGGACCTATACCGCGATGGCGTTCCTCGGCCTGGTCAACCCCAACTGGAGCTGGGGCGGCATCCTCTACTACGCCCAGGGTGCCAACGCGGAACTGACCGGGTACTGGTGGTGGTACATCCCGCCTGGTCTCGCCGTCGCCCTGCTGGGCACGTCGCTAGTGCTGCTGAACTTCGGCATCGACGAGTTCATCAACCCGCGGTTGCGCGCGGCCGGGCTGAGCCGCCGCGGCGGCGACCGGAAGCGTGCTCGGGCGCTGCGCAGCCAGCAGTTCGCGCTGACCCCAGTGCTCCCGGTCTCGCGACCGCCCGCCGCGCCGCTGGACACGACCGCCGCAACCGCCGGGAACGGAGGCCGGGCATGATCGGCGAGCGGCTGCTGGAGATTCGCGGCCTGTGCGTGGACTACGGGACCGGGCCCGATGCCGTGCACGCCGTCGCAGGCGCTGACCTGGTCCTGCACCGCGGCGAGGTTCTCGGCCTGGCCGGCGAGAGTGGCAGCGGCAAGTCCACCCTGGTGATGGCCGCTACCCGGCTGCTGCGGGCACCGGGCGTGATCACCGGCGGTGAGGTGCGTTTCTACCCCGCGGACGGTCCATCAGTCGACCTGCTGGCGGCCGACTACCCGAGCTTGCGGGTACTTCGCTGGTCGCAGGTGTCCCTGGTGCTGCAGAGCGCGATGAACGCGCTCAACCCGGTGATGACGATCCGCACCCAGCTCACCGACGCGCTGGCAGCGCACTCACCCCGGATGTCACGGCGCCAGCGCCAGGCTCGTGCTGTCGAGCTGCTGGAAATGGTCGGAATCAGCAGCGACCGGCTGAACAGCCATCCGCACGAACTATCCGGCGGCATGCGGCAGCGCGTGATGATCGCGATGGCGCTGGCACTGCGGCCGCAGGTCGTCATCATGGATGAGCCAACCACCGCGCTCGACGTAGTCACCCAGCGGGAAATCCTGGAAGAGCTGAAGGACCTGCGGGACCAGTTCGGGTTCGCCGTCTTGTTCATCACGCACGACCTGTCGCTGCTCATCGAGATTGCGGACGCCATCGCGGTGATGTACGCGGGTTCCCTGGTCGAACGCGCGGCGGCGAGCGCACTGTTCAACGCGCCGCGCCATCCCTACACGCTCGGCCTGCTGAGCTCGTTCCCGCCGCTGCACGGTCCGCGTGCGCCGATGACCGGCATCCCTGGCTCGCCGCCTGACTTGCGGGCGCTGCCATCTGGCTGCGTGTTCCATCCGCGCTGCCGGTTTGCCTTCGACCGGTGCGCGCAGCAGGCTCCGCCGCTGGAGATCGTCGGTGCCAGCGAAGGACGCCTGGTCGCATGCTGGCTGCAGCACGGCGATACGCCCGTTCCGGCCGATCTGGCGGCCCCTGAGCCGGACCTGACGACGCCAGCGGCGAGCGGCAGCACAAGCCAGTCGAGCTGGGAAAGGCCCGGCGCAGGCCAGCCGGCCGCAGTAGCTGCGCGGGCCACGGTCGCCGAAGAGCAAGTCCAGCAAGGGAGCTCGGCATGACTGCACCGATGCTGGCAGCGCCCGGCACGACCACGGCAGTGCTGGAAGCGCGCAGCCTCACCAAGCACTTTCCGGTGCACGGCCGCGTGCCCGGCGCCGGCCGGCGCCTGGCGCGGGCCGGCCGGCCAGCGCCGGTAGTGCACGCCGTCGACGATGTATCGCTCGCGCTGACCGCCGGATCGGTGACGGCGGTTGTCGGCGAGAGCGGGTCGGGCAAGTCCACACTCGCCCGGCTGATGTCCAGGCTGATCACGCCGACCTCGGGCGAGTTGCTGCTGCACGGCCGCGCGGTGCCGCGCAGCCAGCGGCGGCACCTCGACTACGCCAAGACCGTGCAGATGGTGCTGCAGGATCCGTTCGCGTCGCTGAACCCGATCCACGATGTGCACTACCACCTGAGCCGCCCGTTCAAGGTACACGGGATGGCCGGCTCAGCCGCGGACCTCGACGCCAAGATCGCGACCGTGCTCGATCGGGTCGCGCTGACTCCGGCCGACCTGTTCGTGCACAAGTACCCGCACGAGCTGTCCGGCGGCCAGCGGCAGCGCGTCGCGATCGCCCGCGCTCTGGCCGTGCAGCCACGGGTGCTGGTGGCCGACGAGCCGGTCTCGATGCTCGACGTATCGATCCGCCTTGGCGTCCTGAACCTGCTCGCCGATCTGCGGGATCGTGACGAGCTGGCCATCTTGTACATCACCCACGACATCGCGTCGGCAAGATACCTGGCCGACCGGATCGTGGTCATGTACGCGGGCCAGGTGGTGGAGTCCGGGCCAGCCGTCGAGGTCACTGACGCGCCCGCGCATCCCTATACGCAGCTGCTGCTCAGCGCGGCGCCGGATCCGCAGCGGGTCACGCCGGTCGCGCTGCGCGGCGCAGGCGCGCCGCGCAGCGCGGTGGCTCCGCCGTCGGGCTGCCGCTTCAGGCTGCGGTGCCCCTACGCCATGGCCATCTGCGCCGAACAGGCGCCGCCGGCGTTTCCTGCCGGGAACGGGCACGAAAGCGCGTGCTGGCTGCTCGGCGAAGGCAATGAGTCGTCCGCTGCGCACGGTCAGGGCACGAAGCCCGTTCCCGCCACGACATCGGCCGGCGAGGCGACCTCCCGCGTTCCGGCTCTGCCGGGGCGGCGGCCAACGGTTCCCGGTGTCGGCGAGGACACGCCTGACACCGACCGAGGAGAGGTGATGAGTACTGACGAGTGATGAGCCCTAACCGAACCGATCTCTGACATCACCGGCGCGCCGGGCCAGCAGGTCCGCGGAAGCTCTGGGGCACCCCAGGCACATCCCGACCCGGCCGGCCAGCGCCGCGACGAGAACAGACCCCGACACGGTCACATCACGACAGGCCGACGCACAGCCGGCCGGGCACTCTTTGGAGTCTAGAGGCAAATGAATCGCAAAATCGCAGGCAGCGTAGCTGCGGCTGCGGTCCTCGGACTGGGGATCGCAGCCTGTGGCTCCTCGCCGAGCTCATCCAGCAACAGTTCGGGCAAGCCGCTGTCGATCGTCACGACGGCACTCTCACCGATGACCGACAACTTCAACCCGTTCCTGCCAACGTCGACCGGATACCTGACGCACTCAGTGAACCTGTACGACGAGCCGCTGATGGTGTACAACACCCAGAACACCGGCGAGCAGCCGGTGCACGAGCTGGCCACCGGCGCCGTATGGTCGAACGGCGGCAGGACGCTCACGATCACCACCAGATCAGGCGTGAAGTGGAGCGACGGCAAAGCGTTTAGCTCAAGCGACGTCGCGTTCACGTTCAACCTGATCAAGACCAACCCAGCGCTGAACGCCAACTGGTCGATCCCGATCCCCGCCAGCGTGACCACGACGAATTCCACGACGACCGTGCTGACCTTCGCGCAGCCGGAGCTGGCCAGCGCTTACTACATCTTGCAGACGCCCATCGTGCCCGAGCACATCTGGCAGAGCGTCTCCAACCCGGTGACCTATCCCGACGCCAACCCCGTCGGCACCGGCCCGTACGTGCTCGACCGCTTCAGCTCGACGGGCTACACCATGAAGGTCAACCCTGACTACTACGCCAAGGCCAGCCTGCACGTGCCGGAGCTCAGCTTCCCCGCGTACGCCGGCAACGCCAACCTGCTGCCGCCTTGCTCAGACGGCACGATCGACTGGTGCGGGATCTCGATCTTCGGTGTCCCGCAGAACTACCTGTCCAAGAGCTCTGACAACAAGACCTGGACCGCATCAGCGCCGTACTTCAGTGACAACAACGTCGTCGGCCTGTGGTTCAACGTCACCAAGGCACCGCTGAACGACCCGGCCGTGCGCCAGGCGATCAGTTACGCCATCAACCGCCAGCAGCTGTCGACGGACGGCGAGTCCAACAACGAGCCGCCCGCAACCAGCACGGCCGGGATGATCCTGCCTGCCCAGAACAGCTTCCTGCCGTCCTCGCTCGCCGGCAACCTCCCGGCGGCCGGCGACCAGTCCAAGGTCAGCTCCATCCTGACCGCCGACGGGTACAAGCTGACCGGCGGCAAGTGGGAGAAGGCCGGGAAGCAGATCACGTTCAGCATCTCGGTGCCAGTCGCCTACAGCGACTACTACGCCGACGCGCAGCTGCTCGTGAAGCAGCTGAACGCGGCGGGCTTCAACGCCTCGGTCGATGGCGTTCCGGGTAGCAACGGCGGCACCGTCTGGGCGCAGCAGCTCGGGAGCGGCAACTTCGACACCGCCATCCACTGGGGAGCCCAGGGGCTCACCCCGTACTTCACCTACAACAACTGGATGAACTACACGCTGTCGGCACCGATCGGCAAGACCGCTGGCGCCGACTACGGCCGGTTTAACGACCCGGCGGCACAGGCCGCGCTCAACGCCTACCAGGCCGCCACCACCCCCGCTGAGCTCAGCGCCGCGATTGCGACGCTGGCGAACATCGAGTCCACCCAGGTCCCGGTGGCGCCGCTGCTTCAGGGCGCGTCGTGGGCGGAGTTCTCCACTCGCGACTACACCGGCTGGCCCAGCAAGGCCAACCCGTACATGGACCCAGGTCCGAACATCCCGGAGATGCTCGCCGTGATCCAGCAGCTCAAGCCAGTTTCCTGAGCGCTGCCCCGACCACTACGACATCCCTCACGGGCGCTGCCTGCCCGGCCGGACTCCCGGCCGGGCAGGCGGCCAGCGCCCGGAAATCACGTTCAGCCAGGGACCAGATGCCTCATGACCAGCCAGCCACTGACAACCCGCATGTTCGGTGACACCGAGCCTGCCTTCCTGCCACCAACCGGGGGCGGCGCTAGCGAGCGCAGCCTCGTCGCGAGACTCTCACTAGCCGAGAAGGTACAGCTGCTGACAGGCGCCGACAGCTGGCGAACTTATGCTTGTCCGGCCATCGGGCTGCGCTCCATGGTCACCTCGGACGGCCCAGCGGGCGTGCGGGGCACCACGAAGGACGAGCGCAAGCCGTCGGCATGCCTGCCCTGCCCGTCTGCCCTCGGCGCGACCTGGGATCAAGAGCTCGTCTACCGGCTGGCAGCAGCACTCGGCGCCGAGGCCCGGAGCAAGGGTGTCGACGTGCTGCTGGCGCCAACAGTAAACCTGTTGCGCTCCCCGCTCGGCGGCCGCGGTTTCGAGTTTTTCGGCGAAGATCCCGTGCTCACGGCGGTGCTGGCGGCGAGTTACGTGCGCGGCGTCCAGTCCGCCGGCGTGGCGGCTACCGTCAAGCATTTCGTGGCGAATGACACCGAGACCGGGCGACGAACATATGACGTCCGGATCAGCGAGAGCGTGCTGCGAGAGCTCTACCTCATGCCGTTCGAGGCATGCGTGCGCGAGGCTGGTGCCTGGCTCGTGATGGCCGCTTATAACAAGGTGAACGGCACTGGGATGACCGAGAGCGTCCGCCTGTTGCGCGACGTGCTCAAGAAAGAGTGGGGCTTCGACGGAGTCGTTACCTCGGACTGGGACGCCGCACGCAGCACGCAGGCGACCGCGCTCGCGACTCTCGACCTATCGATGCCCGGACCGGACGGGCCCTGGGGCGAACTGCTGCTCGGCGCGGTCGCCGACGGATCCATCAGCGAGGACGTGATCGACGACAAGGTGGTCAGGCTCCTCCGGCTGGCCCGCCGGGTCGGCGCGCTTGGTGGCCCGGACAACGGGCCGGCCGCCGCAGTACCGTCCCGCTACGGACCGGCCGCCGCGGCAGCCTGCGGCAATCACGCTGCCCCCGCGCTCGTCGATGACAGCCTGCTGCGGGAGGCCGCCGCGGCATCCTTCGTGCTGCTGCGCAACCGTGATAATGCTCTGCCCCTCGACATCAGCGCAGTCTCCAGCGTGGCCATCATCGGCCCCAACGCGCTCTATCCCGTCATCCAGGGCGGCGGCAGCGCCGGCGTGATTCCGGTGTCCGTAGCGGTCCCGGCCGAGGCCATCGGCGCCGCATTGGCCGGGCAGGCCGCTGTTCGCACGGCCGCCGGCTGCCGAACCTGGCACTCGGTGCCGGAGCCACCGGCCGGCTCGCTGCACGACCCGGTCACCGGAGAGCCGGGTGTCCGGCTGGAATTCATCGACCGGGACGGGTCGATCATCGCCGGCGAGCACCGGTCGTCGACGAACCTGGCCTGGTGGGATGGTGTCCCGAAGGGCATCGGCTGGGGCGAGCCAGGCCTGATTGCGCTGACAGGTACATTCCGGGCCAGCACATCCGGAAACTACATGTTCGGCGCCGCCGGAGTCGGCGGGCTGCAGCTGGTCGCGGACGGGGTCATTGTCATCGACGGCGAGACTGACGTCCCTGGCGATCCGGTCGAGGCCATGACCAGGCCGGGCGAGCTGCGGGCGGCACTCTGGCTGGAGGCCGGGACACAGACACGGCTGCGCCTGGAGTTCAGGCCAGCCGCGGACGGAGCCGGCCCGCTCGCCGTCCGGCTCGGCATCGTCCCGGCGGCCGACGACGACAACTTGCTGGCGGCGGCGGTGGCGGCCGCCGAGTCGGCCGACGTCGCGATCGTCGTCGTCGGCTCCGCGGAACTGACCGAGAGCGAAGGCTTCGACCGGTCGACGCTCGCCTTGCCTGGCCGCCAGGACGAGCTCATCAGCCGGGTCACGGCAGTCAACAGCAACACCCTAGTCGTGGTGAACTCCGGGACTCCGGTCCTGATGCCGTGGGCCGCGGGGGCGGCAGCGGTCCTGCTCGCCTGGCTGCCCGGACAGGCCTTTGGCGCGGCGCTGGCAGATGTGCTGCTCGGACGCACCGAACCTGGCGGCAGGCTACCGGTGACCCTTCCGGCCGCGGAGTCGGACAGCCCGGTACTGCATGCTGTCCCCGCTGCCGATGGCACGCTCAGCTATTCGGAAGGGCCGCTGATCGGCTACCGCGGGTACGACGCCGCGGGCGTCGCGCCGGAATACCCGTTCGGCCACGGCCTGGGCTACACGGACTGGAGCTACGAGTCGATCACCTGCGCCCGGCAGCTGGCCGCAGGCGAGGACCTCGAGGTCACCGTGACCATTGCCAACACCGGCACCCGGCCTGGTAAGGAAGTGGTACAGGCTTACCTGGCTGCGCCGGCCGCGCCGGCAAGGTCCCCCTGGCCAGTACGGGTGCTGGCCGGGTTTGCCGTGACACGAGCCGCTCCAGGCGAGTCGGTCCAGGTTCGCCTGACGATTCCGGCCAGGCTCTTCGCCCGGTACAGCGAGGAGCTGGCTACCTGGATGACGCCGGAGTGCGAGTACACCGTCCATATCGGCAGGTCCTCGCGGGACCTGTTGCTCGCTGCCACCGTGCAAGTCGGCGCCTGATCCCTTGGCCGTCCGCAGATACTGGGAACAGTTCTGCGATACCCCAGCACGGCAGGATGGGGCAAGGCCGCGGCTAGGCCCCGAGCCCTGAGATCACGTGCTCGGCAATGGCCAGGCTCGCCGTCGCAGCCGGGGACGGGGCATTGCGGACAAGGAGCACGCGGCCTTCGGACTGCAGCACGAAGTCGTCTTCCAGGCTGCCATCGCGGCGCACCGCCTGGGCGCGGACTCCCGACTTCGACCGGACCAGGTCGTCGAGCCCGAGATCGGGCAGGTAGGCCCTGGCCGTCGTCAGGTAACGGCGCTTGGACAGCGAGCCGGCGACTTCGCTGAGGCCACTGCGCCAGTGCCGCCGGGCGAGTTGCCAGGTACCTGGCCACCAGGCAAGCTGCGCGAGCTCGCGCACGCTGACGTTCGTCCAGCGGTAGCCCTCGAGCGCGAGCGCCAGGACCGCGTTCGGTCCGACATGGACGGTGTCGTCGACTTGGCGGGTCAGATGCACGCCAAGGAACGGGTAGCGCGGGTCGGGCACCGGGTAGACCATTCCACGGACCTGTTGCCGGGCGTCCGGCTGCAGCTCGTAGTACTCACCGCGGAACGGAACGATGCGCAGGTCGCCGGGTCGGCCAAGGATCGCGGCGAAGTGGTCGCCGTTGAGCCCTGCGCAGACGATCAGGTAATCGAAATCCCGGGCTGCGGCGGCCGAACTCACCCGCACCGCGGACGCGGTCTCGCGCACGCCGGTTACCCGCGTGCTCAGCAGCACCTCGCCGCCGGACGAGCGCACCGCACGGGCGAGTTCCTCGCACAGTGCGACGTAATCGACCGCCGCGGTATACGGCGAGTGGACCGCTGCCAGACCGCGGACGTGCGGCTCAATCTCCGCGATCTCCGCCTGGCCGAGGCGGCGGATGCCGGGCACGCGGTTGAGCGTGGCGCGGCGCTCGATCTCGGCGAGACCGCGCAGTTCCTGCTCTGAGACAGCCACGATCAGCTTGCCGAACTCGCGGAACCGGACGCCGTGCTGCTGGCAGAACTCGCGGATCTGGCCGGCGCCGCGGCGGCATAGTGACGCCTTGAGACTGCCCGGCGGGTAGTACACACCCGCGTGCACCACCCCGCTGTTGTGGCCGCTTTGATGCGCAGCCACCCGGCCCTCCTTCTCCATGACCGTTACCGCGACCCCGGGAAAGCGGACGGTCAACTGCCGGGCGACTGCAAGGCCCAGGATCCCGGCACCGACAACTCCCACCGACTTCAGCGACCTCACATCCGTGAGCCTGGTAGATCGCGGTGCTGAGCGCAATCCCGGCTGTGCTGCCAGCAACTGACGCTGGCCCGGCAACGGCCCCTGGCGGCACTTGTTACTCGATATGACCCTCAGCAGCGGTCTTATCGACCCATCTGCCAGATTCCCGGCGACCAGATCGGATGCTATGTGCATGCGTCACGTGTCCGCTCGCCCGATCAGCCGGCGGCCCGACGCGCGCGAGCGCCGCCGTCGGCCCCTCACCCACGGCCGGTACTCGTGCGCTTCGTGCCGCCCGGCCGGCGCCCCTTGGCCGGCCTGGCCTTTCTTTTGAGCTGAGGCTGGTAACTGCCGCGGCTGGTACCCGACGGCTGTCCAGGTGCCGTGCCAGCGCGGCTGCCGCCCCCGCGGCTCGGGCTCGCGCCCCCGCGGCTGGCGAACCGGGTACGCCTGACCACGCTCGGCGCCTCACCAGGCCCCGGTCGTGATGCGCCAGCGCTATCCGCGCCCCCGCGAGCGGCAGCCAGGCCACTGTGAGCGGCAGCCAAGCCACTGTGAGCGGCGGCCCACGCAAGGTCAACCTCGGCTGTCCCACCTGCCAGCGCCGGGGCGGTCCTGCTGCGGTGCTCGCTGCGTACAACCTGATAACTGCTCAGTCCGATGCCAGCGACGATGGCGAGGCCACCGACGACCTGAACCGGTCCGATCGGATCAGCGAAGAAGGCCGCCCCCAGGACGGCGCCCACCAGTGGCTCGATGTTCAGGAAGGCACCGGCCACGTCGGCGGCGACCTTGCTCTGGCCGAGGGCGAACAGCGCTGTCGGGCCTACGGTGCCGGCCAGCACGAGGCCGACAACCGCAAGCAGTGCCGCTGGGCTCGCTGGTCCGGTCAGGTGATGCTCCGCGGTCAGGGCTACCGGGAGGACCATAACCGCCGCGGACAGCAACTGCAGTCCGGTCACCGCGAGGGGATCGCGCCCGCGTAGCAGCCTTGCCTGCGAGACGGTGAACCCGGCCGATATGAGCTGCGCTGCGAGCACCAGCCCGTCACCGGCAAGAGTCGATCCCGAACCCTGGCGGCCGGCGATGACCGCGACCCCTCCGAGTGACACGCCGAAGCCAGCCCAGGCAAGGGGCCGCGCCACGCTGTGCCGGAGCATGGCTGCGATGACCGCGACGAGCACCGGAGTGGCACCTATCAGCAGCGCTGCATGCGTCACGCTGGTGCGCTGGATGCCCAGGTTCTGCAGGAGCACCGACCCGCCGTAACCGAGGCCGCCGCTGATCAGGATCGCCGGGCTGCAGGCCGCCCGCAGCCGGGACCGGCTCGCCACCATCAAGATGGCGGCCGCGACGGCGAACCTGGCGAACGCCAGCCAGGCGGGCGGCAGCCAGCCGAGGGCAACCTTCGAGAGCGGCACCGTAGTGCCCCACAGGACACCGGCGGCTATCAGGGCCGGGAAGATCAGGCGACGGTTGTAAGTCATGATCCAGAATCACCTGGCGGCCCACTCAATTCGGGATTCTGAATAGACAACGAGATAATATTTGCGATCATGGCTGTTCTACTTGATGAAATTGATCTACAGCTACTCTCGGAGCTGCAGGCAGACGCTGACCGAACTAATGTCGAGTTGTCCAGGATGGTGGGACTTTCGCCGGCCGCTACCTTGAACCGGGTTCGCCGCCTGAAGGCGTCGGGGGTGATCAAGGTCATCAGTGCCCGGCTGGACGCGACCGCGGTCGGCTTCCCGCTGCAGATGTACGTCGGTGCCACGCTGGGTCGGCACGACCCACGATCAACCCGCGTGTTCGAGGACCAGGTCAGGACCCTGCCGCAGATCATCGCGGCGGACAATGTCACCGGCGAGATGGATTACCTGCTGACGGTCGTGGCCCGGAACGTGGCCGAACTGCAGCAGGTGCTAGCCACGCTCGCGGCGCGCGGTGGTCAGCGGCTGGTGACCTACTTGCGACTGGAGGAGATCAAGCCGCCGTCCCGGCTTCCGCTGCTGCCAGGTACGCCAGTCTCCGGCTGAGACCGCCGCTACCGCAGGCGCCACGGGCGGCACGGGCGGGGCGGACGCCACGGGCGGCACGGGGCGCTAACGATGGCGCACCCAGTTAGCGCCGAACGCGGTTAATGCACCGGCGGCGGGTCGCCATGCGCGCTCGCGGCTAGCGAGTCGTCCCACCGGCAGACTGAGCACGCATGCGTAAACACTGATCGGACGAACTCCAGAGCCGTTGCGTGCGGATCGCTGCTGGCGCGTGCATCGTCGTGGTTCAGGATGTACTCCCCCAGAGCGCTGTCCCAGTACGCGGCGGCCGGCCGGATCGGTCCATCGCTGAAGCCCGGCGGGGCAGGGTGCGCGTAGGCATAGAACGCGGCGACCGGATGCCGCGGATCTCCTGGCCACCAGCCGACGGCGACCTCCTGGGCATCCATCGCGTTGCGCGTGATGAAGTCGGGCGACGGCGGCTCGGCTGGCTGGCCGGAGAACATGCTGACTGCCAGGTCGAACGATCCCCACCACGCATTGACCGGAGTTGACCGGCCCCGGTAAGGGGCGCGAAACTCCGTCAGCACGCTGGCAGCCCGGCCGGCTGCGGCAAAGTAGGCCGCCACCTGATCGCGGTCATAGGTTGCGTGCTCGTCGTCGGCGTCAAGCGGGACGCTCCACGGCACCTCCTGCGGCGTCGGGTCAATGTGCACGTCCCCCGCCAGCCTGCGAACGCCGGCCAGCAACTCGCGGGCGACGTCGCCCACGGGCCGGTCCGGCGTCAGCGGCACGCGCTCGACCCTGCCGTCGCTGTGCTCGGCGACCGCCTCGTGGGCGTGCATATCCAGCAGGACGACAAAGCGCCCGGAACCGTCCGGTGCGGGCAGTGGACAGGTCTCCCACCCTCGGGCGGTCAGCCTGAGCGCCGCATGCTGCAACTGCGGCTCTGGTGGCGCCAGCGCGACGGCGAATTTGCCGAGCACCTGAGTATGCGCGTGCAACGTGTCGCAGGTCGCAGCCCACTGCTGATAGGAAGCGGTCGGCCAGGCATCAGTCATAACTGCAACCTAGTTCGTCGTCGCTTTGCGCTCTCAGGCGACCCGCGTGAGCCCCGCCGCCCTGCCGCCCGGCTTTCCGCGGCCATGCGTCCCGCGCGCCGGCCCGTTGGCCTGATCAGGGGCGAGGTCGCGCTGCTCGGCGCCGGCTAGGTACCACAGCAAAGGTGCTGTCGCTGTGGTACTAGCCACGGCACTAGTACTAGTTCTGTGGTTGAGGCGGTCTGCAAGTTCGGGCGAAAACCGACAAAGGCCGCACAAGGGCCGCCGACCCTGCGCCAATGACCGCGATCCGGCACCCGTCAGATCAGGTCGCTTCCCGCCCGCGGCGAGTGAGGACAGCGCCCGAGCCGGGCATGGGCGTCACTGATGGCTTGGCCGCGTCGGCGCACACGAAGCGCTTGTGCGTGGTTACGGAGCGGACAGGCTCGCTTGACATACTGCGCGCTGCGCTTGATATAGTATGCACATGACCTTAAGAGGAGGCCGTCATGATTGATACCCGCGCACTGGCGCAGGAAGTCCAGGATCAGTTGGTCGCCGCCGTGCACCGCGGTCAGGAGCAGCTCCGCAAGCGCCACGATCAGGTTCGCAAGAGCCAGGACCAGGTCCGCAAGGGCCGTGAGGTGGTCGTAGACGCCCTTCGCATGGGTAACGAGCGGGCGAAGGCAGCCCGGTCGACCATGCCGGAGCTGAGCACGCTGGCAGATCCGGCCAAGTTGCGAGCCAGGTCGCAGGAGCTTGCCGATCAGTTCCTGGCCAGCCAGCGCCAGCTTGCCGACCGGGCTATCGCCAGGCAGCGGCACCTCGCCGACCAGGTTGTCGCCAGCCAGCGGCACCTCGCCGACCAGGTTGTGGCACGACAGCGCCAGGCGCTACGGTCCGCCAGCCCCGTCGTCGCCCAGCGTGTTGCGCAGCTGACGCAGGTGTTCGAGGTGCTGCCAGGTATGCGAAGGCTCGTGCAGCCAGAGACCGCTACCCGGGTAACCGTCAGGGCAGAGCCCACCCCATCTCCGGCCGATACCGGATCAGCCGGGCTCCACATCACCAGGCTCGACGTCACCGACACTGGCCGCGTCGAGGCTGAGGTCACCGCGCCCGCACAGGCTCGCAAGCCACGAACCCCGCGAGTCAGCGCGAAGTCCGCGGGTGCGATTAAGACCGGACGGCCGGCTGGGCCGGAGCGCGCTGCCCGATCCGCCAAGCCGACCGACTCCGCGAAGCGGGCTAGCACATCCAAGGCCGGAAGCGGCGCCAAGGCCGTCGGAACGTCCGGGGCCGCTAGCGCCAAAACCGCAGGCGCCACCAAGACCGGCAAAGCCACGACTGCCAGCAAATCAGCTGCAGCCAAGCGGCCTGGCAGCGCCGGACGGTCTGGCACCACCAGGTCAGCCGGTCAGGCCAAGGCCCGCGGCACCAAGTCCTAACGACGCCAACGGCAGCCCTGCTCACCCGCAGACGGGACTGCAGGGCTGCCGCACCTCGTATCTGGAAAATGTGAAGCGACATGGCCGATCCGTGGGACTCGCAAATGCAGGCGCTGGGCGCCTTCATCCGGGACAAGCGCAAGATGGCCAACTTGTCGCTGCGGCAGCTCGCCGAGCGGACCAAGCTATCCAATCCCTACCTGAGCCAGATCGAGCGCGGACTGCATCAGCCTTCGGTGCGGGTCATCCGGCTGATCTCCGACGCCCTGAACGTCTCTGCCGAGACGCTGCTAGCGCAGGCTGGCCTACTGCACAAGGACATCAGCGCCGATCTGGCAGCGCGAAGTGCGCCGCCGGATATCGAGGCGGCGATCAGAGCCGAGCAGCGGCTCACCGAGGACCAGAAGGCCGCGCTGATTGCTGTGGTCAGGAGCATGCTGCCAGCCGAACCGCGTTAGCTGGCGAGACCGGCAGCTTTGGCGTGAAGATCCCGGAAGGCGCGTCAACCGCTCTGCGGGCCTATTACGATCTGACAGCGTGACGGAGCCGAGGCAGCCAGCAGAGCCGCAGCCAGGAGACGGGCTGCCCCCGCAGGGTGGCGAGCTGCCGCGGCGCAAGCCAGCGGGCCAGCCGCTACCTGAGCGCGGCAGGTCGCTATTCGAGCGCCCGGAGTCGCTGTCATCGCCAGCATCGCAGTCGTCGCCAGCATCGCAGTCGTCGCCTTGGAGCGGACTGCCGAAACGGCCGTCTGTCTGGGAACCTCTGCCGCCAGAGGACGGCCAGCAGCCGCGTGACGTGACATTGGCAGCGCAGGGAGGCGGTGCCGCATCCGAGGGTGCTGAGCTGCCCCGGCGAGGCGGAGCGCTCCCCCAGCGCGGGCCTAGCCTCCCCCAGCGCGAGCCCGGCCTCCCCCAGCGCGAGCCCGCAGCGAACAGCGGTGCTCTGCCGAAAAGGACTAACCGGACCCGCCCAGCCGGCCGTCATCGCAGTCCCCACCGGCTCTCGGTGGCATCAGACGCGCCCGCCCTCGTAATCGCCGTGCCCGGCCGGGCCCAGGCCGACTCGGCCGAGATCGGCCCGCAGGTGGCCGCTACCACCGGACTCTCCTGCCCCGGAGTCGACATTCGCCTCGGCTATCTCGAGGGGAATGAGCTGGCGCTGTCGGAGTGCCTGCTTCCGGACGGACCACTGGCGGACGGCCAGGATCAGTTCCCCTGTGTGATCGTCCCGCTGCTGCTCAGCCCGAACTCCGCTATCGACGGCAGGCTGCGGCAGCTTGCAGCGGTTCCCGCCATACCCGCGGTGCTGGCCGCGCACCTCGGGCCGCATCCGCTGGTGGCTGAAGCGCTGCACGCACGGCTGGCCGAGGCGGGTCTTGCCAGGTCCGCGCGATCCGCCGGGCTCAGTATCGCTGCGGACAGCCGCGGCGTGGTGGTCCTGGCCGACGTTGGCGAGCAGGCCGAGAGTGCCGCCGGAGTCGCTGCGGTCCTGCTGGCCTCCCGGCTTTCGGTACCGGTAGTGCCTGCCTCGCTTGGCGACCCGGCCAGCATCGTTGATGCGGTCAACCGGCTCAGTGAGTCCGGTGCTGCCCGGCCCGTGCTGGCCCCCTGCCTGATCGGACCGGAAACGAACCTCTCGGTGCTTGAGGACCTAGCCGCGGCTCTCGGCGCGCCGTGCGCGCCCACGCTGGGCGCCCATCAGGCCATCGGTCAGCTCGTCGCGATCCGGTACGGCGCTGCGCTGGCCAGCCTCAGCCTGGCCGGCTAGCGGCGACCTCGTCGGCTAGCGGCGACCTCGTCGGCTGGCGGCGACCTGGCCGGCTGACCGCCCGTCTGGCCGTCACCCGCCCGTTCCCCGTCTTATCGGGTTCGTTGACACGGCGTCCGGCGTGCGCTGGGCTTACCATCTGTAGACCGCACAGCAGTTCACATTCCGAACCCTGAGGAAGAGAAGAGGTCAGGACATGAGCGAGTGGAACGCCATGACCTACGAAGGCAAGGACACTATCCTGCGCGTCGTCCGCCGGGAAGCGGACCAGATGTTCGCGCTCGCGGAGCAGCCGGGCGCCTGGGACGCGCCGACGGCATGCGAGAGCTGGCGAGTCAAAGATGTCATCGGGCACATCGTCGATACCACCGAGGGGTATTTCGCTGCTTTCGACACCGCCAGGGCCGGGGCTGAGGCGCCGGCTCCGCATGGACTCGTCGTCATGCACGAGCGGGCAGGGCAGAGCGCACAGGAGTTCGGCAACCTGTCCCAGCAGGAGATGCTCGCCCGGGCTCGTGCCGATCTCGACAAGATGATGGGCATTCTCGAGCCGCTGACCGCTGATGAGTGGACCGGCATGATGGTGTCGCATGCCTACATGGGGCCGGTACCGGCGTTCGTGTACGCGGGCGGCCAGCTGATGGACTACGGCGTCCACACCTGGGACATCCGGCAGGGCAGCGGCCGGGCGCATGCGCTGCCGGCCGATACCGCTGACTTGCTGGTCCCGTTCATGTTCATCATCTGGCAGTCGACCATTAGGCCCGACGCCGACCTCACCCCGTTCAGCATCGGCATCCGGGTCAGCGGCCGGAACGCGGGCGACACCAGGGTCTCGATCAGCGATGCTGGCATGAGCTACGAGCCCGGCAGCATCGACGACCTGCCCGCCATGCTGGAGTTCGACCCTGGCAGCATGGTGCTGACCGCGTTCGGCCGGGTCAATGGCGGCACGGCGAGCGGTGACACGGCCCTGGCCGACCGGTTCCTGAACCTCTTTTTCCGCATCTGACGCCTCGCCGTGGCGGCCGGGCGGCTGGCCCGGCCGCCACGCCTGCCTGGCAGCGCCTGCTTTACCGGCCTATCCGGCGGGAACGGGCTCGTTCCCGTCAGCCTCATGCCCAGGTGCCGCAGTCTCGGGCACACCGCCGACCGCGTGCGGCATCCGCGGAGCAGCAGGAGTGCGCCAAGCACGCCGCCGCCCAACGCCGCCGGGCCAAGCTTTGCCAGCACCCGGTTACGGCTCCGGCGGCACGTACCTGACTGCTTCGTCCACCTCACGGTAGATGCCCTGGCCCGCCGGATTGCGAATTTCCTCGGCGAGATGTCCGAGCAGCCCGGCCGTCCGTGCCAGCAGGGCAAATCCGCGTAGCAGGTCAGGCGGGAAGCCAAGGTCGGCGAGCGCGGCCCCGCAGACTCCGGCCCCGTTCAGCGGCAGCCTCCGGCCGATGATCGCCGGGTGCACCCGGCCGACTGCAGCAAACAGCTGCAGGTGCGGGCCTGCCACGCCAGACTCAGCAGCGATCCGGAAGATCACCGGTGTCCGCGGGTCGCCGTCCTTGTGCACCGGATGGCCGAGTCCCGGCACCAGCCGCCCGGCTGCCCGCTGCGCCCTGATGGCGGCGGCAGCCATTTCATCCCAGCCGGCGTCGGTGTCCGGCAGCGAGCCGTCATGCCCGGCAAGCGCGGCCGCGAGGAAACGCCCGCAGTCCTCGGTGACCCCGAGGTATCGCGAGCCGCCGCCGAGTAGCCCTGCCGCCAGCGCGCCCTGCACGGATTCCGGCGCGCCGGTCAGGGTCAGCCGCGCCGCGATCACCGATGGGGTGAAGCCGTGGTCGGCCAGCGCCACCAGCACGGACTCGAACAGCCGGAGCTCACCCGCCGTCGGCCTGCGCAGCGCCGCCAGCCAGAACGCCAGCTCGCCGAAGCTGATCTGCCCCATCAGGTCCTCGGCAAGGTTCTGGCCAAGGACCGTGATCGTCGTGGCGGTCGCGGTGCCGATCGAGGTCGGGTAATCAGTCACTGTTCTCCTTGATAACTTGCGCCGCTGGGTGGCTGGGCTGCGCTGCGTCAGCGTCGTACTCAGCGTCGTACTCACCGTCCGGGTGGCCGGCCGGCAGCCGGTGCTTGGCAACCCGCGCCGTCGGCGTCCGTGGCAGGTCCGCGACCTGCTGCCAGTATCGAGGCACCTTGAACGGGGCGAGCCGGGCGGCCGCGAATGACCGCAACTCGGCGAAGTCCAGCTGCTGCACGCCGGCCGCCGGGACGACGAACGCCTTGACTTCTTCCTCCGACAGCTCCGATGGGACGCCGACGACCGCCGACTCCTGCACCGCCGGGTGAGCGTTCAGTACTTCCTCGACCTCGAGCGGCGACAGGTTCTCGCCGCGGCGCCTGATCACTTCCTTGACACGGGAGATGAAGGTGTAGGTCCCGTCGTCCCCGACCGCTACCAGGTCGCCGGTGCGCAGCCAGCCGTCGTGCATCAGCGCCGCAGTCTCGGCCGGCATCCCCCAGTAGCCAGGCGTCAGCACCGGATTCCGCAGCTCGAGCTCGCCCGTCCCGCCGGGGCCGACGACCGCGCCCGATCCGTCGATTACCCGCGCGTGGTTGACGGTTCCGAGTACCGGGTGCTGCCGGACCGAGCCCAGCGTGCCGAACGGCCGGGTTCCCCGAGCCCAGATCAGCCCGTACGGAGACTCCGACATCGCGTACCCGACCACGATCCGCAGGCCGAAACGCCGCTCCATGGCAAGCTGCCGGTCCCGCTCCGGCGCCGGGCCGGTGTAGCACAGCCGCAACGGCGTGTCCGCGTCATCGGCGCGCTCGGGCTGGCGCATCAAGATCTCGAGCATGGCGCCGATCGCGTTGAACTCGGTCGCGCCGTGCCGCCGCGCGGTGTCAAGGAACGTGCTCGCTGAGAACCGTTCGGCCAGCACCAGCCCGGCGCCGCAGGCCAGCGAGCCCATGACCGAGTAGGCCGGCGCATTGACGTGGAAGAGCGGCAGCGTGGTCAGCATCCGGTCGGCGGCGGTCAGTTCCATCCAGAAGCCGAAGCCCTCGCCCGCCATCGCGTACGCCCGGTGCGTCTGCATCACGAGCTTGGACCGGCCGGTGGTGCCCGAGGTGGGAATCAGCACGGCAATGTCGTCCGGCCGCACCCCGGCGGCCGGCAGCCTGGCGTGCCGCGCCGCCGTCGCCATCGCGACCGGGTCCGCCCAGTCGGGCGGAACTAGCGCGTGCACGTCACATTCGTCCGGGAACGGGGCTGCTGGCGTGCTCCCATTGGCCTGGCCAGCCGCAGGGCGGCCGGTCCCTGCCGCTTCGGTCCCGGTGCGTGCTGCCGAGATCACGTCGGCCAGGCCGGTGTCGGTGATCAGCAACCGCGGCTTCACCTGGCTGATCAGCCCGGCGAGCTCGGCCGGCATGCTGCGCGGGTTGACCGCGACCGCGATCGCGCCGAGCGACGTCAGCGCGAGCCAGTTCAGCAGGTACGGCGGTGTCGTGCTGGCGGTCAGCATGACCAGATCGCCGCGGCCGACTCCGGCCGACTGCAGCGCCGCGGCCGTCTGGCTGACCGCCGCGACCGCCGCTCCGAACGTCAGCGAGCCCGCGTCACTGCGCAGCCAGATACCGTCACTGTCCCGGTCGGCGGCTGCCGCGAGCAGCCGCGGGATCGTACCTGCGTACTCGATGCCGGTCACCGGGCGCCGCCTGGCCCTCCGGCCAGCCCGGTCACTTCCGCTCCTGCTGGCGTCACCGGAGGCAGCGCCGACGCCGGCGAGCCGGACCGGCGATAGGTCGTCTGGAGTTGGTAGTCCTTGCCGGGCCCGGCCACTAGCCAGATCTCGGTGAAGCTGTCCGGGCCGAGCCGGATCACCGTCACGCGATACCGGTCGGCCCGGCACGGATGCTCTGCCTGCCAGGTGTCCGCGCGCAAGTCCAGCCGGTAGAACTCGCGCCCGTCCGCGAACCGGACATCCGCCGCCCCGTCCGGGCGATCGCAGAAGATCAGCCGTCGGCGCGCCGGCCCGTGGTGGCTGCCGAATCGCAGTTCGCCGTCTTCGGCGTACTCCAGCACCTGACCGCCGGCCAGCACCTGACCAACCACTGCCGGGCGGAACCGCGCGGTGCCGCGGAACACGCCTTCCTGGCCGCTGCGGCGGTCGCTGATCCGGCGCTGCACGTCCCACTCACCGCGCAGGTATCCGATAGTCCGGCCGATGTCTGCGGCAGTTGTAAGGGCAGCCGTCCGGCAGGTCGGCTCGGCTGACGGCCGCTCGGTTGCGTCGATGCCCACCCCGGCACGATACCTGGCGTACGGGATGTCGTGCTCGCGCGGCATGGTATGGTCCGTCCTCGTCCGCTCCCCCCTGGCGGCCCGACCCGGAAGGCATCTCATGTCGTCAGCTGTGATCGCCCGACCTCAGCCCCAGGTCCTCGGCGACCTGATTGCCCGCAGCAGCGGCAGGGCCGCCCACGCGGTACGTGACGTGCTGCTCGTGGCCGGCGCGGCAGGCCTGGTCGGCGTGCTGGCCCAGGTATCGGTCCGCCTGTCGTTCACGCCGGTACCGATCACCGGCCAGACGCTCGGCGTGCTGCTGGCTGGCACTGCGCTTGGCTGGCGCCGGGCGGCCGCGGCGATGGCCCTGTACGCGGTGGCAGGCATGGCGGGGGTCCCGTGGTTCGCCGGGCACTCGGCTGGCTACGTCGGCGCCTCGTTCGGCTACATCCTCGGGTTCTTCGCGGCGGCTACCGCTTGCGGGTTCCTGGCTGAGCGCGGCGCTGACCGCTCGGTGCTGAGGTCCGTGCCCGCCATGCTGGCCGGCGAGATCCTGATTTACGCGTTCGGCTGCGCATGGCTCGCGATCGACCTGCACCTGAGCGCGAGCGCGACGCTGGCCGATGGGCTCACGCCGTTCGTGGTCGGGGACGCGATCAAGGCCGCCATTGCCGCGGGCCTGCTGCCGGCGGTCTGGAAGCTGGCTGGCCCCCGCGAGCAGGACGACCCGCGAGCCTGAGTCACGGCTCATCGCCGAGTGGCGCGGCCTGCTCGTCCTGGGCCAGCCGGTCTTCTGCTCGCTGTGCCCCTGCTGCAAGCTCGCTCGAGATTGCTTGCCACCCGCCGGTACAGTCAAGGCGAGCAGCATCCAGACTCCGGAGGTCGGCGAACGTGACAGCAGCGGGAGCCGCGGGCTCGCCCGCGGGCTGGGCTAGTGGCCTCTCGCGCTGGACAGTCGGCGTGCGGCAGGTGGCCGTCCTTACCGGCGCGGGCATTTCCACTGACTCGGGCATCTCTGACTTCCGCGGCCCGTCCCGGCTCTGGACTCGGGATCCGGCTGCCGAGAAGATGTCGACGTACCAGGTTTACATTTCCGACCCCGCGGTCCGGCTGCGATCCTGGCAGGCCCGGCTGTCCCACCCGGTCTGGACAGCCGAACCGAATCCAGCCCACCTGGCGCTGGCCAGGCTGACCCGCAGCCCGGTCGGCACCACAGTGATCACGCAGAACATCGACGGCCTGCATCAGCGGGCCGGGACTCCGGCGGACTGCGTGGTCGAACTGCACGGCACCATGTACCAGGCTGTCTGCGTGGGTTGCGGGCGCCGGAGCGACATGGCGGGCGAACTTGCGCGGGTCCGGGCAGGAGAAGGTGATCCGCCGTGCACCGGCTGCGGCGGCATCCTGAAGTCGGCGACCGTCATGTTCGGCCAGCAACTCGATGCCACCGTGCTCGCGCGGGCCATCGCGGCGGCCGAGGCAGCCGATCTGTTCCTGGCGATCGGCAGCACGCTGATCGTGGAGCCTGCCGCGTCGCTGTGCGCCGTCGCGGTGCGAGCGGGCGCACGCCTGATCATCATCAACCGCGATCCGACGCCGTACGACAAGCTCGCCACGGCCGTCATCGGCGAGCCGATCGGCGAGGTCGTCCCGGAGCTTGTCGATCGGCTGCTAGCGGCCCGGCGCGAGCCGGACCACCAGGCAGCCAGCGATCAGCCGTCGGCTCGCTGATCCTGCTGCCCGGACGGCATCGCAGCGGGCCATTACGCAGGCCTACGGAACGACGGTGACCGGCCACTTTCCCGCCCGCACCAGCCGGACGGCAAGCGATCCGACAAAGCGGTGCCCGGAGCGGGCAGATGCTCCCACCACGATGGCGTCGGCACGGACCTCTTCGGCAATGCGCCGGATCTCGGCGTACGGGTCACCGCGGGTGGCAATGAACGTGATCGATATGCCCAGCTCCGCGGCGACCTCCTGGGCACGCCGATCCATGTCGCGGGCGGCCTCGCGAAATGCCTCGTCCTGCGCGACCATCAGCGCTGCCCCGCCCGCACCGGAGGCGACAAAGCCATGCAGCGGCGCCACGAATACCGCGACTATCCTGGCTCGCTGCCGCCGGGCGAGCCCGGCTGCATACCAGCCAGCACGGGAAGCGGTCGTGGTGTCGTCCACGCCGACCAGGATGACGGACGGGCCGTCCGTGCCAAGCTCGAACGACGAGGAGGATTCCTTGTCAGCCTCCGTCATGTCACCTCAGCCCTGCCCATACCGGCACAGTCTAGAAGTAATGGCTGGCCCGGCAGCCATGCGCGGACACCATCGGCTGGTGAGCATGCCGGGCCAGCCGAGCCCTGCGAAAGTTGCCGGACGCGAAGCTTGCTGCCGTCGCTAGTCTGGCGATCGCAGCCGGCTTGCCAGCCGACGAGGAGGGATCGACAGATGACGCAGCGGGCACCTGACTCGTCACCGGCGGGAAACCCGGGTCCGCGCAGCCACCTGGTGCCCGATGGCGGAGCAGCCCCGAATCCGCTGCCGGCCTGGCGCGTGCTCGACATGTCGCAGGCGATATCCGGCCCGTACGCGGCGCGGATCCTCAGCGACCTTGGCGCCGACGTCGTCCGCGTGGAAGGACCGCGCACCGACATCACGGACCTGTTCGGCGTTGTCGCGGGCGGCCGGGCCGGCCTGTACGCGCAGATGAACGCCGGCAAGCGGAACGTCGGCATCGACCTGGCCGCGGCTGGTGCAGCCGCTCTGGTGCGCCGCCTCGCCGCGCAGGCTGACGTGCTGATCCAGAACTTCCGGCCGGGCGTGATGGACCGGCTGGGCCTTGGCTACGACCGCCTGTCAGCCGCCAACCCACGGCTGGTCATGGTCTCGGTGTCGGGGTTCGGCGCGACCGGGCCGGACATCGGACGGCGCGCGCTCGCTCCAGTCATCCACGCCGAGTCCGGGCTGCTGGCCAGGCAGGCCGAACTCGACGACCGAGCGCCTGCCGATCTGCCCGTGGCGCTGGCCGACACGATGACCGGACTGCACGTCGCCATCGCCGTTCTCGCCGCCCTGCACCAGCGGGCGGTCACCGGCCAGGGCCAGCACATCGGCCTGAGCATGCTCGGGGCCGTGGCGGCAAGCGACGATCATGCCCATGCGGCGATCGACGGCAGCACCGAGCCGTACAGTTCGCGCGGCACGATCTGGCAGGCACCCGGCGGGCCGATCCTGATCGCGGCGCCGCCTAAGCACGCGTGGGCGATGCTGTCGCGGCGCGGCCTGATCAGCGACCCGGCGCCGCCGGGCAGCGATTTCGCGGCCAAGGTGACACTGCGCCAGCGTGCCATCCAGGACTGGATGCACAGTTTCGCTGACCGGCGGAGCCTGATCACCGAACTGGACAACGCCGGGGTGGCCTGGGCGGACCTGCGCGACACCGCGGACGTCTTCGCCGACGGCGCTCACTCGGTGCCGCTGCCCGGCGGTGACCGCCGGGTCGTGGCAATGCCGTACGACTTCTCCGCGGCCTCGGCAACGGTCCGGCGCGGCGTCGCCCGCCGCGGCGAGCACAACGCGCAGACCCTGGCCGAATGGCTCGGCCTGACTGGCGAACAGGTCGCCACGCTGACCGCCAGCGGCGTGCTGCTGACCAGCTAGCCCTCAGAATTCCTGGTCGAAGGCGACGGTACCGGTCACGCCCACCTGGTAGGCCGACACGCGCCGCTCGAAGAAGTTCGACAGCTCCTGGACGTCCTGCAGTTCCATGAAGGCCAGCGGGTTGGCCGATCCGTAGAGCGGCTCGATGCCGAGCCTGGCCAGCCGCCGGTCGGCCACGTGCTGCAGGTACTCGCGCATGCTGGCCAGCGGCAGGCCCGGCAGGCCCTGGCCGAGCAGGTCGGCCGCGAACTGCACCTCGCACTCCACCGCCTCGGCCAGCATGTCGCGCGCCTGGCCAGCCAGCCCGGCGTCGAATAGCTCGGGCTCCTCCGCCCGGACGACATCCACTACGTCGAACGCGAACGCCATGTGCATGGACTCGTCGCGGAACACCCAGTTCGTGCCGGACGAAAGCCCGTTCAGCAGGCCGCGTGACCGCAGGAAGTACACGTACGCGAACGCGCCGTAGAAGAACAGGCCCTCGATGCAGGCGGCGAAGCAGATCAGGTTGAGCAGGAACGAGCGCCGGTCGGCAGCCGTGCGCAGTTCGCGCAACTGGTTGATCGAGTCGATCCAGCGAAAGCAGAACTCGGCCTTGCGCCGGATCGAGGGAATGTTCTCCACCGCGGCGAACGCCTGCGCGCGCTCGGCCGCGTCCGGCACGTAGGTGTCCAGCAGCGTGAGGTAGAACTGCACGTGCAGGGCCTCCTCGAACAGCTGCCGGGACAGGTAGAGGCGGCCTTCCGGGCAGTTGACATGCTGGTACAGGTTCAGCACGAGATTGTTCGCCACTATCGAGTCGCCGGTAGCGAAGAACGCCACCAGCCGGGAAACGAGGTGGTGCTCGGCCGGCGTTAGCTTGCGCAGGTCGGTCAGGTCAGAGTGCAGGTCCACCTCCTCGACCGTCCAGGTGTTCCTGATCGCGTCCCGGAAGCGGTCGTAGAACAGCGGATAGCGCATCGGCCGCAGTGTCAGGTCCATGCCGGGATCGAGCAGCATTCATTCCCCGGCCGCCGCGCGCGAGCGGCGGCGGCTGCGCGGCACCTCGTGGCAGTTTGGCGGTCACTGGCATGCCTCACAGGTGTCCGGGTTCTCCAGCGAGCAGGCGACCGCGTCGGCGCTGGCCTGCTGACCGACTGGGATGCCGGTCACGGTGACGGTGGCCTGGGCAATCCGGGTCGCCGGCCGCGACCGGAGGTAATAGGTGGTCTTCAGCCCCGACTTCCATGCGTGCAGGTACGCCGGACAGCGTCTCGCGCTTGAACAGGTTGGACACCTGCGGCTCGATGCACTCGTAGCAGCCGGCAATCGAGGCGATCGTGGCAGTCGGCGCGATGGCGATGAGCAGCGAGTTGCGCAGTCCCGTTGCCGCGATCCGCGTCCGCAGCGCCGTCCACCGTTCCTGCTGCGTGCCCGCCGCGCCCCACAGGTCGTGCTGCAACTGCCCGCCGACGGCGCGGGTCTGGCTGAACGCGGGGTGGGGCCCGTACTTCTCAGCCAGGTCAGCGGAGGTCTCCAGGGCAGTGAGGTAGATCTCCTCGGCGATCCGCGCTGACAATTCGGATGCCTCCTGCGAGTCGAATGGCAGCCTGAGCGCGAACAGCACGTCCTGCAAGCCCATCACACCGAGCCCGACCGGCCGCCAGCGCGGATTCGACGCGGCCGCCTGCTCGCTCGGGTAGTAGCCGATGTCGATCACCCGGTCCAGGAACGGCAGCGCCGTCCGCACTGTCTGCCGCAGCTTCGCCCAGTCGACCGAGCAATCCCCGGCCGGGCCAGTGGTCACGTGCCGGGCCAGGTTGACCGAGCCGAGGTTGCAAACCGCGGTCTCGCAATCGCCCGTTACCTCAGTAATCTCGGTACACAGGTTCGAGGCGTGCACCACGTGCCGGGCCTGTGCGGTCTGGTTGCACTTGGCGTTGGCGGCGTCCTTGAACGTCATCCAGCCGTTGCCGGTCTGCGCGAGCGTCCGCATCATCCGCGCGTACAGATCGCGCGCCCGCACCTGACGCACGTACCGGCCGTCCGCCTCGGCCTGGCGGTAGGCCTGTTCGAACGCCTCACCCCACAGATCAGGCAGCTCAGGCACGACATCCGGGTCGATGAGCGACCACGTTTCGTCAGCCTCGACCCGGCGCATGAACTCGTCAGGCACCCAGTTCGCCAGGTTGAGGTTGTGCGTCCGGCGCGCGTCCTCGCCGGTGTTGTCCCGCAACTCCAGGAATTCCTCGATATCGGGATGCCATGGCTCGAGGTAGACGCAGGCGGCACCCTTGCGGCGACCACCCTGGTTGACCGCCGCGACCGACGAGTCCAGTTCGTCGCGCGGCGAATCGACAAGGAAGCACGAGGACATCTGCGCGTGCCTGGTGCCCGAGTTGAACAACGTCGGCGAGCTCGGCAGGTACTCCAGCGCGGACATCAGCCGGTAGAAGCCGATCGCCTCGGCCGGGGCTTCCGACAGCCCGCAGGCGACGCGGAGCAGGAAGTACTGCGGGGTCTCGAGCACCAGCCGGCTCGTCGGATGCCGCAGCAGGTAGCGGTCGTAGACGGTCTTGATGCCGAAATATTCCCCGATACCCGGACCGGGCCTGCCCGGCCCGGCCTGGCCGACGGCGACCAGCAGCCTGGCGGCGACGCCAACGGCGGCCCGCTGGATTGCGGCAGCGGCGCGGACGGATTCGGGCGTCCGTGGGACTGCGGGCAGCCCGCGGCGCTCCGGCCATGGCAAGCGCGCCTGCTCCAGCGACTGGTCGCACAGCAGGTGCTCGCCGCGAAGGAAGCCGGCCACGTACCCGCGGGACTACTGCGCTGGACGGCCAGCGCAGATATCTCGATCACGGTGCTCGGATTCTCTGCCAGCACGAGGTCCCGCAGAACATCGCCGTCGGCAAGAGGCAGCGAGACGCGCTCGAAGTCACCGTCCGACCGGACCCGGGGCGGGCCGTCAGCGGCCAGCCTGCGCCGCGCCTCCCTGACCCTGCCCGCGAGGTCTTCCGCGGGCCCTGGCCGACGGGTCTCGTCCTGCATCGCGTCAGCTAGGCGCCGGACGCCAGCGTACGATGCGGAAGCCGTACCGGACCGCGGCCTGGAGGCGGTCACGGTCGAACTCGCCGTCAGGTCCGCGCGGGATCCCGATGAACGACGCGGACCGCGGGTTGGCCGCAGCCATCACCACGAGCAACTTCCCGATCTCGCCGGGATCGCTCACGAGCTCAGGAATCACGCTGAGATCCTTGCCGCGCAGCCTGAGCCGGACCGGAACTCCATCCTTCAGGTTGAGCTTCCATCTGCCACCGCCCGGCGTCAGCAGGACATCGCCGTCGCGCACATAGCTGAGTGGCTGCCGGTAGGTCTTGCCGCTCTTGCGGCCGACGATGAAGGCGAGCATCAGGCTGCCGCCGAGAGGCGTGGCGACCGGCAGTCCCAGCACCATGCGCATCGGGACGTTGATAACGCGGAACGCGCGCACCTGCAGCCGGCGGCTCAGCGGTGGCCTCGATGACTCGGGCCGCGCGATGCCTGCTCCGGTCATTGCTCCTCCTCGGCGAGTCCAGCCCACGGAAGTCGATCATCTGGTGGTGCGACGTTGGCGGCTAGTCGGCCGAGCAGGTTCGCCAGGGTCGCAATCTCCTCCTGCGTCACGTTCCGGCGAAGCTGAGCATCGAAGGCGAAGGCGGCCTCGCGCAGCCGCCCGAACGACGACTCCCCCGCCTCGGTGAGTTCAACCACGTGGATCCGCCGGTTCGCCGGGTCACGCCGCCGGGTGATCAGGCCGGCCGTCTCCATGGCGTTCAGGTGATGAGTCAGGGTCGCTTCCCTGATGCCCATGGCTTCGGCAAGCTCGCGCTGGCTCGCCATAGTGCGCATCTTCAGGTTAACCAGCACGAGCCACACCGGCAGCGACCCGCCGGCTACGGCAAGCGCGTCGTCGAACGCCCGGCTGATGGCCCGCGACGCGTGCGTCAGGTACAGGCCGATCGGGGTCCGCACTGGTCGCATAACCTCAGGTTAGCACAATCATCGATGTCTAACCATTAGCTATCAAAGCCATCGGCGGAGCGGTGTACCGGCGGCACATGACCCCGAACTACTCAGCGTTGTGCAGCAGCACGAGAATCGTGTCGATGCCTTCCCGCACGTGCCCGACGACACGCTCCAATTCCTGGCTGCGTTCTTCGAGGCGCTGCTGGCCCGCTTCGAGGCGCTGCTGGCCCGCTTCGAGGCGCTGCTGGCCCGCTTCGAGGCGCTGCTGGCCATCCTCGAGCCGGGTCAGTCGGGCGGTGTGATCGCTCTGGGTTTCGCTCAGCGCCCGCAGCAGTCGATCCTGTGCGTCGAGCCGCGCCGTCAGCCTCGCCTGGTCGAGATCCATCATGGCACGCAAGCCGGACTCGGCCGTCACCGTATCCTCAAGCCGGGTTACGCGCCGCTCGAGGTGGTTGAACTCAGCTCTGAGCACTGGCTCCTGCGGCGCCATCGCGGGCCTCCCTTCGCGAGCACCGCCAAGCTTATCGCGGGTGGCTGACAGCCAGGCTGGCTCAGCGGATACGCGACCGTCGGCTTTCTTGCCGGAGCCGACCCGGCAGTGTGGCGAGCAGGTAGCGGTCCTCATCACCACGCCGGTCGAGACGGGCCCGTCCGGTGGGTGCATCACTCGCGAGCACCTGAGCATGATCCGTCAGGCTGCGATCGCGGCACGCAGGGCCGCGCACAAGAGCGCTACCGCAGCAGCGAACGCATGTCCTGGCGGCGCGGCATAGCCGACGATCAGGGCCGGACCGAGTTCTGGCCCGCCGGCCCGGCAGCTAGCCAACCCCTGCAACGCCAGCCCGCGAGCCGCTGCGCCGTCGATGACGTCCTCCTCCGCCACTCCGGCAGGCAGCCGGATCAGCACGTGCAGGCCGGCCGCGATGCCCGTCACGGCAACCTCCGGCACCTTCCGGCGCAACTCGCTGACCAGCCGGTCGCGCCGCGCGCGGTATGTCAGCCTGACCCGCCGCACCTGCCGGTCATAACCACCCGAGCTGATCAGCTCGGCCAGCGTGAGCTGGTCGAGGCTGCTGCTCAGCCGGCTCGTCGCCCGCTTGATCTCGGCGACCTCGCCGGCCAGCCGTTCCGGGACGACAAGCCAGCCAAGGCGCAGGCCCGGGGCAAGGCTCTTGCTGGCCGTTCCGGCATAGATCACCTGGTCAGGTGCCAGCGCCTGCAGCGCGCCCACCGCCTGCCGGTCGTACCGGAACTCGCCGTCGTAGTCGTCCTCGATGATCAGCCTGTCTCCGGCCGCAGCCCACTCGATAGCCTGCCGGCGACGCTCGGGCGCGAGCGCGACGCCCAGCGGGTACTGGTGGGCGGGCGTCAGCAGCAGAGCCCCGGTGCCGGGCGGCGGAGCACCGTCGCAAAGCGCGCCCCGGTCGTCTACCGGCACCGGAACCAGCCTCATCCCGGCCGACGCGACGACCTGCCGGTGCGCCGGGTGGCCGTAAGCCTCGATCGCCAGCGTCCGCTGTCCCTTGCTGCTCAGCAGGTCGCTGAGCAACTCCAGGCCCTGGGAAAACCCGGCGCATACGATGATCCGCTCGGGCGTTGCGCTGACGCCGCGAGCACGGGCGAGATAGCTGGCCAGCGCGGTGCGGAGCACCAGCGGGCCACGCGGGTCACCGTAGCCGATCAGCGACTGCGCGGGTGCCGCCGCCAGTGCCCGGCGGGCCGCAGCCAGCCACGCCGAGCGCGGGAACGCCGACACATCCGGGACGCCGGGACGCAGGTTGTGGCGCGCCCCGGCGGACGGCGCGCGCACGTGCGCTGGTCCGGCCGACGGAATCTGCGCCGCGTGCCCGGCGACCCGGGTACCGCTGCCGTGCCTGGCCGCGAGCCAGCCCTCGGCAACCAGCTGACCATAGGCGTCGGCAACGGTGTTACGCGCCAGGCCGAGGTCGGCGGCCAGCGCCCGCGACGAGGGCAGCGGGGTCCCAGCCGCCAGCCTGCCGCTGCGTATCGCGTGACGCAGCGCCGACTCGAGCGCAGCGCGCGGTCGGGTGCCGGTCACCTCAATGTGGAGGTCCAGCCCGGCCGAAGTGGCCCAGGTTCCTTGCATATAACTGGATCTTAAACCTGATCCTGTAGCCCACTAGCGTGGTGACATCCGTCAGCAATGAGGAGGAATCCGATGACCACCGCTCAGCCCAGGATCGAGTTCGGTGTCCACACCGCAGGCTTCTATCGCGCGATGGCTGAACTCGACCAGGCAGCGACCAAGGAACTCGACAACGCCGGCCTCGACGCACTGCTGCGCGAGCTGGTCCGCATCCGCACATCCCAGCTCAACGGCTGCGCGTACTGCATCGACATGCACGCCAAGGACGCGCGGGCCGCCGGGGAGACCGAGCAGCGCATTTACGCCTTGCCGGCCTGGCGGGAGACGCCGTACTTTACCGACCG